>JAKLPK010000007.1 GCA_022013895.1 Cellulomonas sp.
CGGCTCCACCGACCAGCACCGCGTCGAACCCGCACAACGCATCGGTCGCGTCGGCGTCGTCCAGCAGTCGCAGGAGCTGGGTCGGTACGAGCGAGGTGTACCGGGGCCCTGGCCCGTCGAGGGAACGCGCCGCGACGGCGAAGTCCGGGGCGCGGAACGGACCGGCCGCCATCGTCACCGGTCGGGTCCCGGCCAGGACCGACCGGATGAGCACCTGGACACCGGCCACGTGGTCGGTGGGCAGCGCCAGCAGCCAGCGACCCGGTCCGTGCAGGCGTCGGGCCGTCGCGGTGGCCGACGCGGTCAGCGCCTGCGCCGTGAGCCCGACGTGCCGCGGTGAACCCGTCGACCCGGAGGTGCGGACGACCAGGGCGACCTGGTCGGGGACGGAGGTCGGCGGCCCGTCCCCGCCGACCCGCACGGCCGGTCCCGTGCCGTCGAGCGCGGCCGGGAGCGCGGCGAGCAGCTCGCGCGGCGGGACGTCACGGAGCGGTCGAGGCACCGCCACAGCCTAGGTGCGCAACGCCGGGCGGGTGCCCCGAGGGCAGGGGGCCCGGCCCGTAGAGTGTCGGCAGTCCCGTCCCGAGGAGCTCTTGTGGTCCAGCGAGTCAGTGCCCACCGTCCCACCCGTCGTCGACGGGTCGCTGCGGCGGTCGCCGTCCTCGGCTCGTTCGCGCTCGCCGGGTGCAGCTCCGGGGGTTCGACCACCGTGGAGACCTCGCAGGCGGACATCGCCGCCTCGAAGTCGGCTGTGCCGACGCCGGTCCTGCCGGCGACCTGGCCGCTCACGGGGGTGGCCGCCGACGGCGGTGCGACCGTGCGGGCGGCGCTCGCCGTGAAGATCGAGAACTCCACCGCCGCCCGCCCGCAGACCGGGCTCGAGCAGGCCGACATGGTCTGGGAAGAAGTCGTCGAGGGCGGCATCACGCGCTTCGTGGCGGTCTACCAGAGCCAGGTCCCGGAGGAGGTCGGACCGATCCGTTCGGTGCGCCCGATGGACCCGAAGATCGTCGGGCCGCTCAAGGGGCTCATCGCGTTCTCGGGTGGTCAGCAGCAGTACGTCGACATGCTCTCGGCCGCCGGGCTGCAGATCTTCAGTCAGGACCAGGGCGCCGACGGGTTCTACCGCAAGAAGGGTGTGGCCGCCGCACCGCACAACGTGTACGCGACCCCCGCCACCTTCTGGGCTGCGGCCGATTCCACCCACCAGGCCAGCCCGCCGCAGCAGTTCGCGCACGCCCGGACCGCGGCGCAGGCCACCGCCGTGGTCGCCGGTACCGCTGCGACGAACCTGGCGCTGACGCTCAGCGGTTCGTCGCACCCCCAGTGGGGGTGGGATGCGGCGTCCTCGACGTGGTTGCGTTCCGAGGGCACGACGGAGTCGGTCTCGCGGGCCGGCGTCCGGATGGCTGCCACCAACGTCGTGGTGCTGCGGGTGACGGTGCAGAACACCAGCGCGGTCGACCCGGCCGGCAACCCGGTGCCCGAGACGGTGCTGGAGGGTTCTGGTGAGGCCCTCGTGGCGACCGGTGGCAAGACCGTGACGGCGACCTGGACCAAGGGTGCCGAGCTCGACCCGGTGACGCTCACGGCCGCCGACGGGACGACGATCTCGTTGGCTCCGGGCAACACGTGGGTGGAGCTGGTGCCGATCGACGGCGGAGCTGTCGCGATCTCCTGAGGCGCACGGGTCAGCCCTGGGACTGACCTGGGCCGAGCCGGGGTCAGCCGTGCGGCGTGCTGCGGGTGCGCCGGGGACCCCCGAGGGGCCGATGTGCCGGTGTGCGCACCTGGCGCAGGCTGCTCGTATGAGCACCGCACCGCACGCACCGCACGCACTGCAGTCCTCGGGTCTCCGAGACGCTGCAGGTCCCGTCGCTGCCCAGCCGCGGAATCCGGCAACTGGGGTCGCAGCCGAGCCGCAGCAGGCGGTCGAGCGGTCCCATCCGGGGCGTGCGGCCGGTGTGGCGTTGGGGGCCGTCGGGCTGCTGCTGGGTGTGCTCGTCGGACTGGCTGCGTTGGCGGCGTCCGCGATCGATCTCGTGACCTGGACGCTGAGCGGCTCCTGAGCGCCGGGCGCCTGCGGTTGGTCCCTGGGCGCCGATGGGGTTATATGACGCCCGTGTCAGAAAACTCCGCAGGACGTCGGCAGTGGCTCGGCCTCATCGTGCTCGCGCTCGGGCTGGCCATGATCGTGCTCGACGGCACCATCGTCGGCGTCGCGCTGCCGACGATCATCACGGGCCTCGACCTCGATCTCACCGACGCCCAGTGGGTGAACGCCCTGTACTCGGTGGTGTTCGCAGCCCTCCTGCTGAGCGCGGGCAGCCTCGGCGACCGCTGGGGCCGCCGCCGGCTGTTCATGCTCGGTGTGGTGGTGTTCGTCGCGGGCAGCGCGCTCGCCGGAGCCTCGCAGGACGCCTCGGCGCTGATCGCGGCCCGGGCCGTCCAGGGCCTCGGCGGTGCGATGGTGCTCCCCTCCAGCCTCTCGACGGTCAACGCGACGTTCCGCGGACGCGACCGTGCGGTCGCCTTCGGCGTCTGGGGTGCGGTGATGGCCGGTGCCGCGGCCGTCGGACCGTTGCTCGGCGGCTGGCTCACCTCGAGCTTCGGCTGGCGCGCGATCTTCGTGGTCAACCTGCCGGTCGGGCTGCTCGTCGTGGTCGGTGCGCTGCTGCTCGTCGACGAGACCCGGGGCGGGCCGCGCCGTCGTGGGCTCGATGTCGACGGGCTGCTCACCAGCGCGCTCGGGTTCGGCCTCATGGTGTTCGGTCTCATCGAAGGTGACTCGCTGGGGTGGTGGGCGCCCAAGGGCGAGTTCTCCGCGTTCGGTCTGGTCTGGCCGGCGGGGGCCGCGGTGTCCGTCGTCCCGGTCGCGATCGCGGTCGGGGCCGGGTTCGTCGCGACCTTCGTGGTGTGGGAACGCCACCGGGCGCGGGTGGAACGCGACGCCCTGCTCGACCTCGAGCTGTTCGGGGTCCCGACGTTCAGCTGGGGCAACATCACGGCCATGACCGTCGCGGCGGGGGAGTTCGCCGTGCTGTTCGCCCTTCCGCTCTACCTCATGAACGTGCTCGGGCTGTCCGTGATGGGGGCCGGTTGGGTGCTGGCCGCGATGGCGCTCGGCGCCTTCGCGTCCGGGACCTCCGCGCGGCACCTGTCGGCACGGCTCGGTCCACCGACCGTGGTCGTGGTCGGCCTGGGGCTCGAGGTGATCGGTGCAGGTGCGACAGCCCTGCTCATCGGCCCGACGACGGCGCCCGCACTCGTCGGGGCGCTCCTCGTGGTGTACGGCGTGGGGCTCGGGCTCGCTTCCGCGCAGCTCACCTCGACCGTGCTGGCCGACATCCCGCCGGCGTCGTCGGGCGCCGCCTCGGCGACCCAGAGCACGGTGCGCCAGCTCGGCTCAGCCCTCGGGACGGCGGTGGCCGGCACCGTGCTCGCCGCCCAGCTCGGTGCGGCGCTCACCGCCCGGGTCGCCGCGGTCCCGGGCCTCGACGCCACGACGGCCGCCCAGCTCGTGGCGACGCTGCGCGACTCCGCCGGCTCGAGCCTGGTGGCGCTGCGCGCCCAGGGCGCGACCGGTCAGCTCGGTGCGGCCGGTCCCCAGGTCACCGCACTCCTCGAACAGGGCTTCGCGCAGGCGGTCTCCTGGGCGATCGCCGTGGCGGTGGCGGCGATGGTGCTGGGCCTCATCGGGGCGTTGCGGGTGCGCGCGGTCGCAGCCCGACGTCCGGCCGCCGTCCCCCCGGTGGTGACCGCCGCACCCGGATCTGCCGCCCGGGACGACCGTCGGTGCCGAGCAGCTCAGTAGGCGTACCCGTACCCGGACCAGTCCGGGTCGCGGTGCTCCAGGAACGCATCGCGTCCCTCGATGGCCTCGTCGGTCTGGTAGGCCAGCCGGGTCGCCTCACCGGCGAACAGCTGCTGGCCGGCCAGCCCGTCGTCCGCCAGGTTGAACGCGAACTTGAGCATCCGGATCGCCTGCGGAGACTTGGTCGCGATGATCCGGGCGTACTCCAGTCCGGTCGCCTCCAGCTCGGCGTGGTCGACCACCTCGTTGACCGCACCCCACTCGTAGGCCTGCTGGGCCGAGTACTCACGGGCCAGGAAGAAGATCTCCCGGGCCCGCTTCTGCCCGACCTGCCGGGCCAGCAAGGCGGAGCCGTACCCGCCGTCGAACGAGCCGACGTTGGCATCCGTCTGCTTGAAACGGCCGTGCTCACGGCTGGCGATCGTGAGGTCGGCGACCACGTGCAGCGAGTGTCCGCCCCCGGCCGCCCAGCCACCGACCAGGGCGATGACGACCTTCGGCATGGTGCGCATCAGGTGCTGCACCTCCAGGATGTGCAGCCGCCCCGCGCGTGCCGGGTCGACGTCCCCCGACTCGTCGGTGTAGTGGTAGCCGTCCCGCCGCCGGATGCGCTGGTCGCCGCCCGAGCAGAACGCCCAGCCGCCGTCCTTCGGACTGGGACCGTTCCCGGTGAGCAGCACCGTGCCCACGTCGGAGGTCTGCCGCGCGTGGTCGAGCACCCGGTACAGCTCGTCGATGCTGTGCGGGCGGAACGCGTTGCGCACCTCCGGCCGGTCGAAGGCGACCCGCACCACCGGCAGGTCCCGCTCGACCCCACCGGAACGGTCGACGCCACGGTGGTAGGTGATGTCGGTCAGCTCGGCGAACCCCGGCACCTCCCGCCAGCGGGTGGGGTCGAAGGTCTGCGAGACGGTGCGTGGGAGTGGCGTCACAGCGCCAGCGTAGGCGGGTCGGCAGACGCGACCGGGCCTCGCTAGTTCGCGTTGTCCCGGGCTTCGAGTCCGACGAGCTGACCGGGTGCCTTGGTGAGGTCCCAGTCCCAGCGGCCGTCGTCGGTGAGCAGCCAGAAGCCGTGGTCGAGGGCCCAGTGCCACCAGCCGATGCGTTCGGTCAGGCTGATCGTGCGCCCGATGCCGCCTTCGGCGACCGCGTAGACACCGGTGGGCGAGTCGATGACCTCGGGGTCGGTGCAGTCCATGACCAGCGGCTTGTCGCTGTCCAGCAGGATGAGGTACTCCGGGTGGAACGCCCACGACCACTCCAGGGTGTCGACCTGGGGGTCGGGGTCGTCGAACGCTGCGGTCCACGTGGCCATGTGGAACCAGGCACCGCGCGTCAGTGAGGAGCGCAGCCCGCTGAACACGGTGAACGGGGTCAGGCCCGGGGTGCCCCAGTCGTCCTCGTAGTGCTCCCGGTCCCCGTCGTGCCACATCCACCACGCCGCCGCGTCCTGCGACAACCTCACTCCGAACTCGGCGCTGATCTGCTCGACCTGCTCGCACGTCAACCCCGGACGCAATCGGTCGACCACCGGCACGCCGAGGCGACGCAGACGCGCCTCGAAACCCTCCAACGCCTGCGTCACCTCGGACGTGCTCACATCTGCCTCCGTCGCTGGTTCAGTGCCCGTTGCAGACCCGCAACGTGGGCACCGTAGGCGCCGACGCGGGTACCGGCACGACGAGGAACGCGTCACCGTCGCTGATGTGGCAGTCCGCCAGGAAGCTGCGGTAGCGGGTGCCCTGCAGCTGGTTCTGCACGCTGTTGACGGCCTTCAGCGACGGGGTCGGTACGGCGAGCCCGCCGCCCTGCTGTGTGGCGTAGAAGGGGAACTCGTCGCAGTCCTGCCCGGCAGCCTTGGCCGCGCAGATGGGGCTGGAGTTCTTCCAACCCTCGGAGGAGGGGTTGGCGGCTCCCGGTCGATAGTTCAGCTGAACCCACGCCGGCCAGGACGCCAAGGCCTCGATGTCGTGCTGGGTCGCCTCCGGCGTGTCCGACTGGCCCGGCAGGAAGATCGGCGTGTTCGAGCACTCGTCATACGGGTCGACCCCGCTGAAGGCGTTCGCCACGTAGGCCAGGCACTGACGGGCCGCCGTCCGGGCCGTCTCGTCGTCGACCTGCGCCAGGGCCGCGAACCGTGTCGCGGCCCTCGTGATCTTCCACACGGTGTCCGGCAACGTCGTCGGGACCGGTCGCTGCGAGTCCGGTCCCTGCCCGTTGTCGACCCACGCCGGGGTGCTGGCCGTCTGCGTCCCGTCACCGACGAACTCCAAGGCGATCGTCGCCAGCACGGCGCCGCCCCCGGCCTTCAGCATCGCCGCCAGCACCGACCTCAAGGTCGCACCACCAGCGGCCGCCGCCGTCTGGCACGCCAGCGTCTGATCCGAGACGCTGCTGCCCGCCTGGTGCGTCCCCGCCACGAACACCGACGCATCACACAGGTCCTGGACTGCCACCCCACCGCCCGCCAGGGCCAGGGCCAGCTGGTCGATGTCGACCTGCTCGCCCACGTCCCGGATCTTCACCCCTGCCGTCGACGCCGCCAACGAAGGTTGCGGGGCCGAGACCGCGACCGACCCCGCCAAGACACCGTTCACGGCTGTAGCCGAGGTGAACGTGTACTCGCGGGCACCGCTGTGGGTGTCCTGCCCGACCGCCCACCACGAGCCCCCGTCACCCTCGATGACGATCTGCACCGCGGTCGACGAGCCCGGCGACCACCCCCAGTCCGACAGCGCCGCCGCACTCACACCGGTGTACTGGTCGTTGCCGTCGAACATGGCGTACGACTCCATCGCCGTCACCAGGGTGTTCATGCTCGAGACCGTCACCGAGTCGTAGGCCGAGTACGCCGAGGCTGGAGTCGCCAGCCCGACCAGACCGATCGCTGCACCGGCCGCTACCGCAACCACGGATCGAAATCGCATGGCTCATCCCCTGACGCGGGGGCACCCCTGACGTCGGCCGACGACTGCGCCCCCGCCTCACACCGCCAGCACCTGCACGCTAGCCAGCACAGCCCAGGCACAGCCGACGACCGCGGGCGGTTCACTCGAACGGACCTACGTGCCCCTAGCCTGGGCCAGTGCCCGACCTCGACCTGCACGTGTGGTCCGTTCCCCTGCGCACCCGGTTCCGGGGCCTGACCAGCCGGGACGGTGTGCTGCTGCACGGCGGCGCGGGATGGGCCGAGTTCTCACCGTTCTGGGACTACGACGACCAGGAGTCACGGGCCTGGTGGCGTGCCGCGTGCGAGGCGGCCGACCTCGGCTGGCCCGCTGCGGTGCGCGCCTCGATCCCGGTCAACGTCACGGTCCCGGCCGTCGGCCCCGAGCAGGCGCGGGCCATCGTCGAGGCGTCGCACGGCTGCCGCACGGCCAAGGTCAAGGTCGCCGAGCCGGGGCAGGGCCTGGCCGAGGAGCAGGCACGTCTGGAGGCTGTCCGGGCCGCGCTCGGACCGTCCGGGCGCATCCGCATCGACGCCAACGCCGCCTGGGACGTCGACACCGCCGTCGAGCGGTTGCGCATGCTCGACCGGGCGGCCGGCGGTCTGGAGTACGCCGAGCAGCCGGTCCCCGGGGTCGACGACCTCGCGGCGCTGCGGCGTCGGACGAACGTGCCGATCGCGGCCGACGAGTCGATCCGACGGGCCGCCGACCCGCTGGCCGTCGCAGCCCGGCATGCTGCGGACGTCGTCGTGCTCAAGGTCCAGCCGCTGGGCGGGGTGCGCGCCTGCCTGGAGCTCGCCGAGCGCATCGGGCTGCCGGTGGTCGTGTCGTCGGCGCTCGAGTCGTCCGTCGGGCTCGCGGCCGGGCTGGCGCTCGCGGCGGCGCTTCCCGAGCTGCCGTACGCCTGCGGGCTGGCGACCGCCCAGCTGCTGTCGGTCGACGTGGTGGGCGATCCGCTGCTCCCGGTCGACGGCGCGATCGCCGTCCGCCGCCCCGAACCGGTGCTGCCGCTGCCCGCAGCCGGTCCCGAGCTCACCGCGCGGTGGCGCGCCCGCGTGGAGCGGGTCCGTGGCTGAACGCCGTCCCGATGCCGGTGGTTCGCCCGCCTGGGCGCTCCCCGGGCGAACCGCCCGTGTTCGTCGGTGACGCACGGCACAATGGCCAGGTGATGACGCGGGCGGCCGATGAACGCGCCCTGGAGCCTTCGAACCCCTCGACGAGTGCGGCGCGCACCCTCGTCCAGGCACTGGTGGCCCTGGGCGTCCGTGATGTCGTGCTGTGCCCGGGTTCGCGCAGCGCGCCGCTGGCCCTCGCCCTCGCCGATGCCGCCGAGGACGAACCGCCTGCGGGTGCCCCGCGGGTGCGGTTGCACGTGCGGATCGACGAACGGTCGGCGGCGTTCCTGGCCCTGGGCCTGGCGCGGGCGGCCGAGGAGTCCGGTGAGCTGCGGCCGGTCGCGGTGGTCACCACCTCGGGCACCGCAGTGGCGAACCTGCACCCGGCGGTGCTGGAGGCCCACCACGGCGGTGTCCCGCTGCTGCTCCTGACGGCCGACCGTCCACATGAGCTGCGCGGTGTCGGGGCCAACCAGACCACCGACCAGCCCGCCATGTTCGGTCCGGCCTCGCGGCTGACCGTGGACGTCCCCGCACCCAGCGGGCTGCCGGGCGAGCTGCGGGACATCCGTCAGCTTGCCTCGCGGGCGGTCGCGGCCGCGACGGGGGCGCGGACCGGCGCACCCGGTCCGGTGCACCTCAACCTGGCCTACCGGCCGCCGCTCGTGCCGACCACGGCGCCCTGGCCGGAACCGTCGATCGAGGGGCTGTCGGCGGTCACCCCGCGCGGTTCGTTCGCCCCCGATGCGACGCCGTACCCGGTGGCCGGCGGCGTCCGGCACGCCCGGCACCAGCCGACGGTGCTGCTCGCCGGCGACGGTGCGGGGCCGCTCGCCCGGCGGGTCGCGGAGGCCAACAGCTGGCCGCTGCTCGCCGAACCGTCCTCCGGTGCACGCGGTGGCCCGAACGCGATCGCCGCCTACCGGGTGCTGCTCGAGCTCGCCGAGCTCGGCGGTGCCGTGCGCCGCGTCGTGGTGCTCGGTCGTCCGACACTGGCTCGTCCGGTGCAGCGCATGCTGGCCCGGGACGATGTCGAGGTCGTGGTGGTCGCACCACGGGGACGCGACTGGACGGACGTCGGGCGCGTCGCTGCCCAGGTGCTCACCGAGGTACCGACCCGGATGCGCACGGGTCGTCCGTCGGCCGCCGATGCGAGCTGGTTGCGGGCCTGGGCCACGGCGGACGATGCTGCCGGGCAGGCGATCGACGAGGTGCTCGACCATGCCGAGGAGGCCCGGCGCCGTCAGCGCAGGTTCCGCAGCGCTCCGCGCATCACCGGGCCCTACCTGGCGCGGGCCGTGGCCCGGGCGAGCCTGCCGGAGGACGTCCTGGTCGTCGGCGCCTCGAGCCCCGTCCGTGATCTCGACCTGGTGGCCCGCTGGCCCGAACCGCCGCTCGTCCTGGCGAACCGCGGTCTGGCGGGGATCGACGGGACCACATCGACCGCCGCCGGGATCGCGCTCGGGCTGCCCGGCCGTCGGGTGCGTGCGCTGGTCGGCGACCTCACCTTCCTGCACGACGTCGGCGGGCTGTTCATCGGCCCGGCCGAGGAGCTGCCGACGCTGCAGATCGTCGTGGCCAACGATCAGGGCGGGTCGATCTTCACCACGCTGGAGTCCGGCGAACCGGAGTTCGCCCGCTCCTTCGAGCGGGTGTTCGCGACCCCGCACACGGTGGACCTGGGTGCGCTCGCCGAGGCGTACGGGGTCCACCACACCCTCGTGCAGGATGCGGAGGAGCTGGACCCCGCGCTCGCCGAACCCGGTCCGGGCCTGTCCGTCGTGGAGGTCCGGGTCGATCGGATGGGGCGGCGCGACCTCGCGCTCGCGCTCGCGACCAGGACGGTCGAGGCGATCGGGTCGCTCGTCGACTGACCGACCCGGTCCGGTGCAGTGAGAGGCTTCTCTGGCCCAGCTCTTGGGAAGTTCCCAGGAATCGTGCAGCGGGGCCCCAGCGGGGTGCGATGGAATCATCGCCGACAAGGAGGCACCATGACGTCCACTCCGGGTGACGAGACCACCCCCACGCCCACCGACCGCCCCGACTCTGCCGCAACCCCGGCAGATCCGGCGCCGAACGTCCCCGAGCCCGCGGCCGAGACCGTCGCGCCGCCGGCAGCTCCGTCAGCGCCCCCGGTGGCACCGCCGCCCAGCTGGACCTCGCCGACCGCGGCTCAGCAGCCGGTCGCGCCCTCTGCTTCGGCGCCCACCGCCCCTGTCGCGCAGCCCGCCTCGCCGTACGCGGTCACCCAGCCGATCGCACCGCCGGTCACCCAGCCGATCGCACCGCCGGCCCCGGCCGTCGGCCAGCCGTCCGCGGCGGCCCAGCCCGGCGCGTTCGGGCCGTTCCGGGCAGAACCGCGCCCGGTGAACCCCTTCGCAGCCCCGCCCGCCGCCCCGGCGTACGGGCAGCAGGCGCCGACCACCCCGGTCTACGCCCAGCAGCCCCAGTCGGCCCAGGCCTACTCGCAGGCACCGCAGCCTGATCAGCCGCACGCTGGCCAGAGCGACCCGTTCGCCGCACCGACCGGTGGTGCGACCACGACCTACGGGCCGCGGCGGCGACCGGCGTGGGTGCTGGTGACGGTGTGCGCCCTGGTCTCCGCGGTCGTGGCGGGCGGGACGACGTTCGGTGTGCTGGCGGCCAACGGCACCAGCTCGACGACCCGTTCGGCCTCGATCGCCGACCTCGGCCAGAGCACGACGAGCCAGGTGCCGGTCGAGGGCTCCTCGACGAGCAGCCCTGACTGGGAGGCCGTGGCCACGGCGGTCAAGGCCTCGGTCGTGGCGATCGCGGTCACGACGGCCGAGGGCGAGGCGGAGGGCTCGGGGGTGATCCTCGACACCGAGGGCCACGTCCTGACCAACGACCACGTGGTCGACGGTGCGGAGAACGACACCGTGCAGGTGACGCTGAGCGACGGACGCATCCTCGACGCCACCATCGTGGGTACCGATGCGACCACCGACCTGGCGGTCGTCTCGATCACCGACCCGCCCAGCGACCTGCAGCCCGCAGCCCTCGGTGACTCGAGCAGCGTGGTGGTCGGTGAGCAGGTGATGGCGGTCGGCAACCCGCTGGGTCTGCAGAACACGGTGACCACCGGCATCGTCTCGGCCCTCGACCGCCCGGTCAGCACGGCCACCACGAGCGACGGCAGCGCCGCCGTGGTGACCAACGCCATCCAGGTCGACGCGGCGATCAACCCGGGGAACTCGGGCGGGCCGCTGTTCGACGGTGAGGGCAAGGTCATCGGCATCACCTCGTCGATCGCCTCGCTGTCGAGCACCAGCAGCACGTCCGGGTCCATCGGCCTGGGCTTCGCGATCCCGGTCGATCTGGTGAAGAACATCGGCAGCCAGCTCATCGCCTCCGGCACGGCCCAGCACGCCTTCCTCGGGGTGCGGCTGACGGATGACACGGCCACGGCCGACGGGGTGACCCGCCGCGGGGCGAAGGTGGCCTCGGTCACGAGCGGTTCGCCTGCGGACGAGGCAGGGATCGAGGCCGGTGACGTGATCGTCGCGATCGGCGACAACCCGACCCCGGGCTCGGAGTCGCTGACCGCCTACGTCCGCTCGATGAGCGCCGGTGACACCGTGACGCTCACGCTCGTGCGTGACGGCAAGGCTCTGGAGGTCGACGCGACCCTGGCCGCGAAGACCGAGGACGCGACCAGCAACCCGGAGTCGACCCCTTCGCCCACGCAGGGCAGCGGCAGGGGCTGATCCGGCCCGATGCAGGTGGGCGCCGTCCCTGACCGCGGTCGGGACGGCGCCCACCTGCTCGTCAACGGCGGGGCGGTCCGGCAGCGTGCTGGAGCCTCAGCGCGCGGCCCCGAGCGCGTACTTCATGGGCTCGAGCTTGGCCTGGGACTCGGCGAGCTCGGCGGCGGGGCTGGATGCGGCCAGCACACCGCAGCCGGCGAACAGCCGCACGCGGTGCGGATCGTCCGGGTCGAGCCGGGCGGAGCGAAGTCCGATGCCCCACTCACCGTCACCGTCGGCCCCCATCCAGCCGACGGGTCCGGCGTAGCGGCCACGGTCCATCTGCTCCAGCTCACGGATGAGCTCGCGGGCGGCCTCGGTCGGGGTCCCGCAGACCGCAGCGGTGGGGTGCAGCGCCGCGGCCAGCGCCAGGGACGACCGGTGGTCGGCGGCGAGCACCCCGGTGATGTCGGAGGCCAGGTGCAGGACGTTGGGCAGTGACAGCACGAAGGGCACATCGGGAACGTTGGCCGAGGTGCAGAACGGTGCGAGCGCCTGGGCGACGGAGCGCACGGCGTACTCGTGCTCCTCGAGGTCCTTGGAGGAGTGCGCGAGGATCCCGGCCCGGGCGATGTCGGCGTCGTCGTCACCGGTCCGCCGGATGGTGCCTGCCAGCACCCGGGAGGTGACCAGACCGCGCTCGGCACGCAGCAGCAGCTCCGGGGTGGCGCCGATGAGGTCGTCGACGGCGAACGTCCAGCAGGAGTCGTAGCGGTCCGCGAGCCGGTCCAGCGCCCACCGCACGTCGAGCGGGTGCTCGGTGCGGGCCTCCACGTCGCGGGCGAGCACCACCTTGTCGACCCGGCCGGCCCGGATGGCCTGCACACCGCGGGCGACGACCTGTTCCCACGCGGCGGCGTCCATGGTGCCGTCGCGCAGCTGCACCTGCCCCGGCTCCACGACCGGGTCGGGGTCGGGGATCGGGGCAGGTGGGGCAGCGAGGGTGGTGCCGATGGTGGTCACCCAGGCGCGGCCGTCCCGGCGCCCCACGAGCACGGACGGGACGATGAGCACGCCACCGGCCGCGGAACGTGAGTCGAAGGCGAACGTCCCGAAGGCCACGGGTCCGGTCCCGGGCAGGCCGACCTCGTCGCGGACGACGGCGTGGGTGAGCAGCTCGCGCCAGGCGCGGTCGGCGGCGGCGAACCGGTCGGGGCCGCTGACCGGGATGCGGGCGGCCTCGCCCCAGCCCACCAGGCCGTCGCCCCGGCGGACCCAGACCAGCCCGCCCTGGGCGGGGAGCAGCCGCAGCAGGTCGGCGGGGTCGTGGCCGGTGGCCAGGGAGTCGAGCGCGACGGTGCGGACGACGAGCGGAGCCGGCAGGGCGTCCGCGGGTGCGGGGGAGGTGCTCATCGCTTCCCAGCCTAGGACTTCGGTCGGGGTGCTCGGGCCGGAGCGGTCCGCAGCCCTGCCAGGATGGGGGCATGTCCCGCGCCAACCTCGACAAGCAGCCCCATGACGTCGCCGCGATGTTCGACACGGTCGCGCCGCGGTACGACCTGACGAACGATGTGCTGTCGCTCGGGCAGGACCGCATCTGGCGTCGGGCGACGGCCCGGGCGCTGGCGGCGGCGCCGGGTGAGCGGGTGCTCGACCTGGCCGCGGGGACGGGGACGTCGAGCGGGCCGTTGGCCGACTCCGGTGTCCAGGTGGTGGCGTGCGACCTGTCGACGGGGATGCTGGCGGTCGGCAAGCGGCGACGTCCTGACCTGGCCTTCGTGGCCGGCGATGCGACCGCGCTGCCGTTCGCCGACGGTTCGTTCGATGCGGTGACCATCTCGTTCGGGCTGCGCAACGTGGTCGCCACGAAGGCCGCGCTGTCCGAGATGATGCGGGTGACCCGACCGGGTGGCCGGCTGGTGATCTGTGAGTTCTCCCGCCCCACGGTGCCCGGCTTCCGGCAGGCGTACGACGTGTACCTCACGCGACTGCTGCCGCTGGTGGCGCGCACCGTGGCGACCGGTTCGGACGCCTATCAGTACCTGGCGGAGTCGATCGTCGACTGGCCGGATCAGCTCGCCCTCGGCCGCCTGGTGAGGGCTGCGGGGTGGGACAAGGTGGCGTACCGGAACCTGACGGGCGGGATCGTCGCCCTGCACCGGGCCGTTCGTCCGTGACGTTGCTCACGCGCCTTGGGACTTAGGTCACCCTTCGCAGACAGTGCCTGAGGCCGTCGATAGACTCACCCGGTAAACCAAGGGTGCTGCACAGTTGGGACGCACGGGTGGTCGAGACTCACGAGGACGCAGATGTCATCGTGGTCGGCGCAGGCCCTGCAGGTTCATCCGCCGCCTACTGGTGTGCCCAGGCCGGGCTCGATGTCCTGGTGCTGGAGAAAGCCGAGTTCCCGCGCGACAAGATCTGCGGTGACGGTCTGACGCCGCGTGCGGTGGCCGAGCTGGTGCGGATGGGGATCTCCATCCGCGAGCGTGACGGGTGGATCCGCAACGAGGGGCTGCGCGTCTTCGGCGGCGGTCACGTGGTGCAGCTCCCGTGGCCCGAGCTGTCGTCCTACCCGTCGTTCGGCCTCGCCCGTTCGCGGCTGACCCTCGACCACCTCCTGGCGCAGCATGCGCGTGCGGCCGGAGCCAAGCTGCTCGAACGGACGGCGGTCACCGGTCCGGTGCTCGATGAGCGCACCGGCCGGGTGATAGGTGTCACGGCCCGTCCGGTCGATGCCCAGGGTCGGCGCAGCGGCGAGGAGGTGACGTACCGCGCACGCGTCGTGCTCGCCGCGGACGGCGTCTCGTCCCGTCTGGCGACCGCGCTCGGCCGTCAGCCGCGCCAGGACCGCCCGCTCGGGGTCGCAGTCCGCACCTACTTCCGGTCCCCGCGCCACGCCGACGCCTGGATGGAGTCCCATCTCGAGCTGTGGGACGGGGTGCCCGGCCGCTCGAACCTGATGCCCGGCTACGGCTGGATCTTCGCGATGGGCGACGGCACCGTGAACGTGGGCCTCGGCTCGGTGAGCTCGACCTCGGCGGCCACCAAGGTGGACTACAAGGACCTGTTCGGGCGGTGGATGGCGAACGCCCCGCGCGAGTGGGAGTTCACCCCGGACAACCAGCTGGGCCCGGTCCGGGGTGCGGCCCTGCCGATGGGTTTCAACCGCGGGCCGCTGTACGACGGCGGACTGATGCTGGTCGGCGATGCGGGCGGCATGGTGAGCCCCTTCAACGGCGAGGGGATCGCCTACGGCCTGCAGGCCGGTCGGGTGGCGGCCGAGGCAATCGCCCAGGGTCTGGCTCGCGGCTCGGCCGCGGGACGCGAGCGTGCCCTGGCGTCCTACCAGAGCCGGATGAAGGACGACCTCGGCGGCTACTACACGCTGGGGCGCGGTTTCGTCCGCCTCATCGAGAACCCGCGCATCATGCATGTGTGCACGCGGTACGGTCTGCCCCGGCCCCTGCTGATGCGGTTCACGCTCAAGCTTCTGTCGGACTGCTACGAACCGCAGGGCGGGGACCTCATGGACCGAGTGATCGCGGGCCTCGCCCGGATGGCGCCGGCGGCATGAGCAGGCGGACGACAGGTAGGACCTCAACCGTGACGAACAGCTCAAGGAGGCGCGTGCGATGACCAACCCGTACGTCCCGCTGCTGGTGATGATGGCGCTCGGCCTGCTGCTGGCGGTCGGTGGTCTGGTCGCCAGCGCGATCCTGGGACCGAAGCGGTACAACCGCGCCAAGCTCGAGGCCTACGAGTGCGGGATCCAGCCGACCCCGCACGCCCTGGGCGGTGGCCGGTTCCCGGTGAAGTACTACCTGGTCGCCATGACCTTCATCGTGTTCGACATCGAGGTCGTCTTCCTCTACCCGTGGGCGGTGAGCTTCGCCACCCTCGCGCTGTTCGGCACGGTGGCCATGGTCGCGTTCCTCGTGCTGATCACCGTGCCCTTCGTGTACGAGTGGCGACGCGGCGGGCTCGAGTGGGACTGATCACGGGACTGGGAGAGGAGGGCTGAGATGGGTATCGAGGAGTCTGCTCCGGCCGGGATCCTGCTCACGACCGTGGAGAGCTTCGCGGGCTGGTCCCG
>JAKLPK010000050.1 GCA_022013895.1 Cellulomonas sp.
CAACCGGCGCGCGGTCACCGTCGAGGAGACGATGGAGGAGCTGCTGGCCTACGCCGACCGGCTGCACCCGTACGTGGCCGACACCCCGCTCGTGCTCAACGACGCGCTGGACGCCGGCAAGACGCTGGTCTTCGAGGCCGGTCAGGCGACGATGCTCGACATCGACCACGGCACGTACCCGTTCGTCACCTCGTCCTCGGCGACCGCCGGCGGGGCGTGCACCGGTTCGGGCGTCGGGCCCACCCGCATCGACCGCGTCGTGGCCGTCGCCAAGGCGTACACGACGCGCGTTGGCGAGGGCCCGTTCCCCACCGAGCTGCACGACGAGGACGGCACCTGGCTGCGCGAGTCCGGCGGCGAGTACGGCACGACGACGGGCCGCCCGCGCCGCACCGGCTGGTACGACTCTGTCGTGGTCCGGTACGCCACTCGCGTGAACGGGCTCACCGACATCGTGCTCACCAAGCTCGACGTGCTCACCGGCAAGGCGAAGATCCCGGTCGCCGTGGCCTACGACGTGGCCGGGCGCCGGTTCGACGAGATGCCCGACAGCCAGACCGACTTCCACCACGCCCGCCCGGTGTACGAGTACCTGGACGGCTGGACCGAGGACATCACCGGCGCCCGCACGTTCGACGACCTGCCGGTCAACGCCCAGCGGTACGTGCTGCGGCTGGAGGAGCTGTCCGGCACCCGGATCTCCTCGATCGGTGTGGGCGCCGGGCGCGAGGCGACGATCGTCCGGCACGAGCTGCTGCCCTGAGGCTTCGGGGCGACGCGGTGGCGGTCGGCTTCATCAGGTTCCAGAGCGCTGTCCCAAGTCGCAGCGGACGCTTCCCCGGGGTGTTCGCGATGGCGAACGGCCTGGCACTGCAAGGACGGCTGTCCACAATCGATATGGCGTGGTGGCGCGCCGCGAACGCGCACCTGACCGAGTCCTACGTCGATCCATCGACCGCAGCGCCCGAGTGCTACGACCGGACGCTCAACCCGGGTGCGCGCGCCTGGTTCAAGGATGGGGCGCGCGACCAGATCGGGCTGGTTCGCGAGTATCTCGTAGTGCTGGATCGCTACGGCGTCGGCTGGGTCGAGCTCAGGACGAACGCACCGGGCCGAATCGTCTACGAGGACGACGTCCAGGTGATCGCCGTGCCCTACGACTACGACCGGGACTGGCCGCTTCACGACGGCCCATCGCTCAGGACGAGCGCGTCTGCGTAGAGCAGTTCCTCGCTCGTCGTCTAGGCAAGGAGCGCGAGCTCCTCCAGTGCGCGACCCTCGTCGACGGCTCGACGGGCGACCTCGCCCAGTGCATCCGCGCAGCCCTCGCGGAGTTCAAAGGGCTCACGGTCACCCCTGCCCTCTCCCCGGCCGCCACAACCCTCCCGAGGGATGACGACTTCGGCCGCGGCGGTGGGAGAGAGTGGGGGTATGGACACCTCGCTCGGCGATCGCGCCGCGCCCGCCACACCACCCAGCCCCGCGGCGACGACGATCCGGATGGCCGGGATCGAGGACATCACGGTGATCGCGCGGATCACCCAGGAGGGCCCACAGCGCTCGAATCTCGACCCGGAGCTGGTCGCCCGCACGACCCGGCTGCTGCTGACCCACGTCGCGTTCGAGCACGGAGCGCTCTGGGTCGAGCTCGGCGGCGATGGCCGGATCGCGCGAGCCGTGGCCGTCATCCCCGGGACGGACGTGACGCCGTGGACGACGCTCGGTCGGGTCGTCGGCTCCGACCTTCCGGCCACCACGCCCCAGTCGCCCGAGGAGACCGAGCTCGGTCGCGCGTTCGCCGCCGAGCTGACCCGCGCCGCACCGTCGTGGGTCCTCAGCGAGATCTCCCGGACCGAGGTCGATGCGGCAGGCCGGGTCGCGCTGCTCGAGGCGGCCCTCGACTGGGCTCGGCGCCAGTGCGTCGAGGAGCCCGGGTCGATCGCCCTGGTGGCCGACTCGCAGCCGGAGGCGCAGGCGGCCCAGGACCTCGGGTTCATCGAGCTGCACGCGTCCGACTCGGAGCCCGGCTTGTGGCTCGGGCTCGCGCCGTCCCGAGCGGTGCCGCCACCGGGTGAGTAGCCATGCGGCCGATGGGGCGCCGACGCCACCGTCCAGCGGCCACTCGGCCCAGCTCACGGCCATCGGCGTCGTCGCGGAGCGCATCAGAGCGCGGGTTGCCGCTCCTCAGCTCGCGGCCCGCTCCGCCTCCAGCGCCGCGACCGTGCTCTGCCGCACCTGCGTGGCCGGGTAGGCGGTCGCGGCCAGGGCGATCCCGGCGGCGGCGAGCAGCACCGGCGCCAGCCCCCAGTGGTCAGCCGCGAGACCGCCGAGCACCGCGCCGAGCGGCATCAGCCCGAAGGACAGTGTGCGACTGGCGCCGCCGACCCGGCCCAGCATGGCCGCAGGCACGAGCCGCTGCCGCAGGGACATGGACAGCACGTTGCCGACAGTCGACGCGGCGCCGAGCACCAGGATGCCGACGGCGGTGACGGCGACGTGCGGCAGCAGCACGGGGACCACCAGCAGCGCACCGCAGAGCGCCCAGGACGTGAGCATCGTGATGACCTCGCCGAACCTGCGGGCGATCTGCCCGGCGATCACGGATCCGCCGACGGCGCCGACCGCGAGCACCGCGGTGAGCAGCGGGTACGTCGCGGAGGTGAGGCCGAGCGCCGATCCGGGGCCGACGGCCCACAGCACGAACAGTGCGAAGTAGGCCGTCGTCGCCATGTTCATCACGGCCCCCGCCAGCACGATCGGCCGCAGCACGGGGTGCCGCACGAGGAACCGAACCCCGTCGGACACCTGGGCCCACCCGGTGCTGCGGGCCGGGTCGGGGGCGTGCCGGTACCGCCCGCGCACACCGACCAGGGTGACGACGACGGCCGCCACGGCCATCCCGGCGGGCAGCCCGAGCACCCAGCCGGTCCCCAGGGCGAGCAGCCCACCGGCGATGGGGGCGCCGACGAAGGTGTTGAGCACCTGCTCGACGGCCATCGTCCGGCCGTTGGCCTCGGGCAGTCGGGTGGCCGGGACCAGGTCGGGCACGATCGAGGAGGCTGCGAGGTCGGCGAACACCTCGGTCACGCCGTAGGCCAGCACGAGCAGCACCAGGACCGTCATGGTGAGGTGCCCGGTGATCGCGGTGAGGGCACCCGCGCCGAGCAGCACGGCACGGGCCCCCAGCGCGACCGCCCGCACGTCGCGACGGTCGTGCCGGTCGACGAGGACCCCGGCCACCAGGCCCAGCAGCAGCCACGGCAGCCAGGCGGCGGCCGTGAGCAGCCCGATCTGGACGGGTGAGCGGGTCAGGGTGAGCGCGATCAGCGGAGCGCCGGTCGACACGATGCCGTCGCCGAGGTTGGCCAGCCCGGTGGCCGTCAGGTGCGCCGCAAACCGACGCCCCAGACCGCCCCGCCCCCCACCCCCACCCACCTCCGCCGCGTCCTCCGCCGCCTCGTCCTCCTCCGCACGCCGGGATTCCGCGGCAGCGCAGGCGCCCGACCTGCCCCGGCGCGGAATCGCGGGGGCGGGCGGGCTGGAGGGGCCGTCGGCGGGGAGAACGTTCGGGGCGGCGTCCCGGGTCTGGAGGCCGGGTCCGGCTGCGGCGCGGTCGCTGTCGGCGCTGGTCTGCTGCGACATGGGAGTCTCCCGGTACGCTGGGCTCGGCAAAGAGAGTTCTGCAAACAAATCTCTGCAAAGGTACCTCTGCATATGACCGAGGGCAAGACCGCGTCCGCCGCCGAGCGCTCCATCGGCGCCCAGGCGCTCAAGGCGTTCGCGCACCCGCTGCGGATGGCGATGTACTCCGCCCTGCGCGACCACGGTCCAGCCACCGCCACCCAGCTCGGCGAACGCCTCGGCGAGAGCAGCGGCGTCACCAGCTACCACCTGCGCCAGCTCGCCAAGCACGGCCTGGTCGAGGACGACCCTGCACACACCGGAGGCCGCGAGCGCTGGTGGCGACCAGTCGGCTTCTCGATGGACGATCCGGCCGTGCTGCACGACGCCTCGCTCAAGGCACAGACCGCCGCCGTGCTCGAGCACATGCTCGCCGAACGCACGCAGGACCTCACCTCCGTGATCCGGGCCCTGCCGACCGATTCGTGGCAGACCGCCGTCGGCTTCTCCTCGACCACCGTGACGATGACCCCCGCCGAGCTCGAGGCCGCGCTCGACGAGGCGTTCACCACGCTCCAGCGCCACGCCGATGCGGCGAAGGCCGCCCACCCGGACGGCCCCGAGGGCGAGGCGCGCCGCGTCAGGCTGTACCTGGACGGCTTCCCGCTGCCGTAGCTCCACCTCGCCCGGCAGGGTCGAGGCGTGCCACACTTCCCGTGACCCGGCTCACACAGGCGTGACCGTCGTTCGCACCCTCTTGCGTCGGGCAGAAGGTCGACCCTTCTTCGGGGCGCCCATCGGCTCACTCTTCGCCCGACGGGGGCCATCGTAGAAGAACCGTGACGATGCTGAGTCAGCCGACACCACTCAGGAGCCCTTCGATGACGTCCACCACCTCCGTGCCCACGGCCCTCGCCACCGAACCCGCGCTCGGCGCGGTGGTGCCGCCGGCCCCAGCAGGTCCGGGCCACGCCCAGCTGCTGAGCTGGCTCGGCGACGTCGCAGCACTCACCGAGCCCGACGAGGTGGTCTGGGTCGACGGGTCCGACACCCAGCGGCAGAAGCTCATCGACGAGATGGTCGACGCCGGCACCCTGCTCAAGCTCAACCCGGTACTACGCCCGAACAGCTACCTGGCGCGATCGGATCCGCGCGACGTCGCCCGGGTCGAGGACCGCACCTTCATCTGCAGCCTCGACGAGGCCGACGCCGGCCCCACCAACAACTGGCGCGACCCGACCCAGATGCGCGCCGAGCTCAGGGACGTCTTCGCCGGCTCGATGCGCGGCCGCACCATGTACGTCATCCCGTTCTCGATGGGCCCGCTCGGCGGCCCCATCTCCCAGCTCGGCGTCGAGGTCACGGACTCGCCCTACGTCGTGGTCTCCATGCTCATCATGACCCGGGTCGGCAACGAGGTCCTCGAGCTGCTCGGCGCCGACGGCTTCTTCGTCCCGGCGTTGCACTCGGTCGGCATGCCGCTGGTCGACAAGGTCGGCAATGCTCGCGAGGACGTCCTGTGGCCGTGCTCGCAGACCAAGTACATCGTCCAGTTCCCCGAGACCCGCGAGATCTGGTCCTACGGCTCGGGCTACGGCGGCAACGCACTGCTCGGCAAGAAGTGCTTCGCGCTGCGGATCGCCTCGGTGATGGCGCGCGACGAGGGCTGGCTCGCCGAGCACATGCTCATCCTCAAGGTCACCTCACCGGCCGGGAAGACGTACCACGTGTGCGCCGCGTTCCCCTCG
>JAKLPK010000051.1 GCA_022013895.1 Cellulomonas sp.
CGATGCTCTTCGACGCCCTCGACGAGCGGTACGTCGACCCGGCCGGGACCGCACCGTGAGCGCACCGGGCTGGCTGCTGCGGGTGCTCAGCGCGCTGCCGAAACCGCTCAAGACCGTCGGGACCCAGATCCCCTCCCCGCTGACCTCCCAACGCGTGTCGGCCTTCCTCGAAGCACGTGACTACCAGTTCGCGTTCGACGACGACGGTGACCTCACCGGCACCTGGGACGGGCACCGGTTCTGGTTCCTGCTCCTCGGTGACGACAACGAGGTGATCCAGGTGCGCGGGCGCTGGTCCCGCAGCCTCCCGCTCGAGCAGCGGGCGGCGGCGATCCTCGCGCTCAACGACTGGAACCGGGAACGGATCTGGCCGAAGGCCTACCTGCGGGAGGAGTCCGGCGCCCTGGCCGTCTACTCCGAGGTCTCGGCCGACTTCGAACCAGGCGTCACCGACCTCCAGCTCGACCAGGTGCTGGCGTGCGGTCTGGGAACCGGGGTCCAGCTGTTCGCCGGGCTCGACGGGCTGCTCCCAGGTGAGGGCCCGGTGCCCGAGGACATCCCGGACAACTGAGCCCGGCCCCGCACCTGCGTGGTCACAACCCGCCGAGCACCTGACCGAGCAGGATCTTCGTGATCATCGCCGCCGGGTAGACCAGCGCATACCCCAGCGCGACCCGGGCGTCGTAGGCGGTCCGCTCGTTCGCGAACGCCAGCACCGCAGGCTGCGTCTGAGCACCGGCCAGGATGCCTGACATCTTGGTCGCGCCGACCGCAAAGATCCGGCGCATCACCAGGCTCAGCCCGACGGCGGCCACCGCCGTCACCGCGAGCCCCAGGACGAGCACCTTCACCCAGGCCCCGGAGGCGAATGCGACCCCGATCATCGCGCCCGCGCGCGAACCCGCCTGGGCCAGGAAGAGCAGGAGGCCGAGATCGCCCAGGGTCTGCGCAGCGGTGTACGGCATCGCGGTCACCAGGGGCCCGATCCTGCCGAGCCGGCCCAGCACCAGACCGATGAGCAGCGTGCCGGCAGCCGACCCGATCGAGAACACCCGACCCGGCACCGGGAACGCGATCGTGCCCACCAGGATGCCGGCCACCATGCCGAGACCGAGCAGCACCGGGGTGATGTCCGAGAGCCCACGCGAGGAGTCGCCGAAGTACCGGGTCACCTCGGACATCCGGTCCTTGGGGGCCACCACGCGCAGCCGGTCGCCGAGCTGGAGAAGCACGTCGTCGCTGGCGACCGAGTCGACGTCGCCCCGCCGCACCCGCGACACCGTCGCGCCGAAACGCGAGGCCAGGTGCAGCTCACCGATCGTGCGCCCGGCGACCCGTGGTTGCGAGACCGTGATCCGGCGCATGTCCACGTCGTGACGGTCGGCGTCCAGCCGGTGCGAGGAGGTGTGACCGAGCTCGGCGGTGACCGCCTCGACCTGAACGACCGGACCGACCAGGGTCACCAGATCGTCGCGGCGCAGCGCATCGTCCTCATCGACCGTCTCGATCGGGTTCTGCTCACCGTGCCGCACCCGGGTGAACTGGATGCGACCCTCGTAACGGGCCTCAAGCTCACGGATGCCGGGGGCCGTGGTGATCTCCACCCGCACCGTCCGGGTGACCAGCTCGGGCGGCGTGTCCGTATCGGTCCGCCGGTTCCGCAGCCCGATCGCGACCGCAGCGAGCATGCCCAGCACACCACCCAGGTAGGTCACCGCGTAGGCGACGGTCGGCGAGTCCGAGCCCGCCGCCTCCCGGGCAGCGGCCAGGGCCGGGGTGTTGGTGACAGCGCCCGCGAACGCACCGGCCACCGTCGCCGAGTCCAGGCCCAGCAGCCGCCCGAGCCCGACGGCCACCACGGCCGCCAGGACCAGCACCACCACCATCGCGACGATCGGACCGAGGTTGCGGCGCAGCGACGCGAAGAACGTCGCACCGGACACGACCCCCACCGTGAAGGTGAACAGGGTGAGCCCGAGGGTGCCGATCGTCTCAGGGACCTCGAGCACGACACCGCGGGTCGAGCCGTACGCCCCGAGCCCGATCGCGAGGAACAGCACAGCGGCCGCGCCGAGCCCGACCCCCCGCATCTTGACCCGGCCGAGCAGCGATCCGAGCCCGACGAGCACGAACAGCAGCAGGATCGGTTGGGCGGCAAGGAACTGCAGCACTGCATCCACGAAGGGCTCCTGGCGTCGGTGAGAGGGCCGTGCGCCCATGGAATCGGTACGTGGGGCGCAGGACGTGGCCCTTAGGCCCCGGTTGAGTCTCGCAGGCCGTGCCGATCCGGCCCATGGGAGGCCCCGACGGGCCGTCGGTCCCGGGCGGGCGGGTGGACCTCAGACGCGGATGAGCGGCAGACCGAGCGCGACGGGCCCGGCGGTCGGCGCCGGATGGGTGTGCTCCGCACTCCCCCGGGAGGCCCAGGCATCACCGGCGCGTGTGCGACGGACGTCGAAGGACCCGGCCGTCAGGGCGGAGTCGGCCACCAGGTGGTGCGGTGCGGCGTGGGTGACCTCGACGCGGACCAGATCGCCCGGCCGGGGCAGGTCGGCAGGGTCGGCCGATGGCGGGACCGCCAGGTGCACCAGCCGGTTGTCCGCGGCGCGCCCCGACAGCCGTGCCGTCTCACGGTCCTTGCGCCCCTCGCCCGAGGCGAGCAGCACCTCGACCGTGCGACCGATCTGGCGGCGGTTCTCCGCCAACGAGATCTGTTCGGTGAGCGCGGTGAGCCGGGCGTACCGCTCCTGGACCACCTCGTGCGGGACCTGGTCCGCCAGGTCAGCCGCCGGTGTGCCCGGCCGCGGCGAGTACTGGAAGGTGAACGCGGAGGCGAACCTGGAGGCTTCGACCACGTCGAGGGTGGCCTGGAAGTCGGCCTCGGTCTCACCGGGGAAACCCACGATGACGTCCGTCGTGATCGCGGCGTCCGGGATCGCGGCCCGCACCCGGTCGAGGATTCCCAGGAACCGTGTCGCCCGGTACGAACGCCGCATCGCACGCAGCACGGCATCCGAGCCGGACTGCAGGGGCATGTGCAGCGACGGCATGACGGTCGCGGTGCGGGCCATCGCCTCGATGACATCGTCCGTGAAGGCTGCCGGGTGCGGGGACGTGAACCGCACCCGTTCGAGCCCGTCGACGGCTCCGACAGTCCGCAGCAGCGAGGCGAAGGCCCCCCGGTCACCGAACGAGGCGCCGTAGGAGTTCACGTTCTGACCGAGCAGAGTCACCTCGATCGCGCCGTCGGCGACCAGCGCCTCGACCTCGGCCAGGACGTCGACCGGCCTACGGTCCCGCTCCTTGCCGCGCAGGTGCGGCACGATGCAGAACGTGCAGGTGTTGTTGCAGCCCACCGAGATCGACACCCAGCCGGCGTAGACCTGCTCACGGTGCGTCGGCAGGGTCGACGGGAAGACCTGGAGCGACTCGGCGATCTCCACCTGAGCGGCCTGGTTGTGCGCGGCCCGTTCGAGCAGCACCGGCAGCACGTCGATGTTGTGGGTGCCGAACACCACGTCCACCCAGGGCGCCCGCTCGACGATGGCGTCCCGGTCCTTCTGCGCCAGGCAGCCACCCACGGCGATCTGCATCCCGGGGCGCTCGCGCTTCGCCTTCGCCAGCAGCCCGAGGGTGCCGTACAGCCGGTCGGCCGCGTTCTCCCGGACGGCGCACGTGTTGAGCACGACGACATCGGGATCGCCCGTGGCCGGGGACAGGCCCGCCTGTTCGAGCAGACCGGCCATCCGCTCGGAGTCATGGGCGTTCATCTGGCAGCCCAGGGTGCGCACCTGGTACGTGCGGGCGGGCGAGGTGGTGGACATCACCGCTCAGGGTACGTGGCGACCGCGAGACCCCCGGCGGCCGACCGCGGGTGGCTCAACCGGTCGTCGCGCTGGCCCGCAGCTCACGGACGACGGTGACCCTGATCTCGCCCGGCACGTCACTCTCGGCCTCGATCGCCCGGGCGAGTCGGTCCGCCAGACCGGGCAGCTCCACGTCGGAGACCTGATCGGGTTCGACCACGACCCGCACCTCGCGACCGGCCGCCATCGCGAGCACCCGCCGCACACCCGCGTGGGCGCCGACGAGGGCTTCGAGGCGTTCCATCCGCTCGACGAACTGGTCGGTGCTCTCCCGGCGGGCACCGGGCCGTGCAGCGGAGATCGCATCGGCCACCTGGACGAGCACGGCCTCGACCGTCGATGGCGGGACCTCGTCATGGTGGGCGGCGACGGCGTCGACCACGGCCTGGCGCTCACCGAACCGGCGCACCAGATCAGCGCCGGCGCGCGCATGCGATCCGCCCTGCAGCGGTGTGAGCGCTTTGCCGATGTCGTGCAGGAAGGCACCGCGCCGTGTCACCTCGACGTCCGCTCCGAGCTCGGCCGCGATGGCCGCGGCGATGAGGGACGTCTCGACGAGGTGCTCGAGCACGTTCTGACCGGATGACGTCCGCAGCCGCAGCCGCCCGAGGGTGCGCACCAGCTCGGGGTCGAGGGCACCGATCCCGGCGCGTTCGGCCGCGTCGTGACCCGCCTCCTCGTCGCGGTCGGCCACCTCGGCCAGCGCCTGGGCGTACGCGACCTCGATCCGCTGCGGGTTGATCCGACCGTCGAGCATGAGCGCGGTCAGCGCCGCGGCCGCGACCTCGCGGCGTTCAGCGTCGAAGGAGGACAGCACCACGGTGTCGGGGGTCTCGTCGACCAGCACGTTCACCCCGGTGAGGGCCTCGAAGGACCGGATGTTGCGGCCCTCCTTGCCGATGATCCGCCCCTTCATCTCGTCCGAGGGCAGTGCGAGCTGGGTCACGGAGGACTGGGCGCTGGTCGACACGGCGAGTCGCTGCACCGAGGTCGTGAGCACCCGCAGGGCCTTGGCATCCGACGACCGGCGGGCCTGCGCCTCGGCGCGCCTGACCTTCGCGGCCGCGGCGTTCTCGGCCTCGGCAACGAGCCGGGCGGTGAGGGCGTCGAGCGCTTCGGCCCGGGTCAGGCCGGCGACCTGTGCGAGCTCGACCATGGCCTGCTCCTGGGCCGAGGCGATCCGTTGGGCCGCGAGCCGTTCGGCATCGGCCACGGTGCGGGCAGCCGCCCGCTCGGCCGAGTCGAGCGTGCGTTCGGCCGCACGCTGGGAACGCGCCGCCTCATCGGATGCCGCACGTGCGGCGCGCTCGAGCTCGGCGATCTCGGAACGAGCGGCGGCGACCGCGGCTTCGCGGTCCCCCAGTCGCAGCTCGCGCCGCTCGACCTCCGCCAGCTCGGCCCGCGCGTCGGCGCGGATGTGCTCCACATCGGCGGTCGCCTGCGCGCGAATCGCACCCGCCTCCCGGCGGGCGACCTGGACCAGCAGCAGCGCGACGAGGCTGACGGCGAGCAGCGTCACGATGATGCCGAAGCTGCCCCAGTCCACGCCGTTCTCCGTCCGCGCATCCGATGTCCACCGCGTGCGGCTCTTGACCGACCGGTGACCCATTGTCACGCACACCGGGCCGGCTCACCGCGGACCTCCCCTGCGGCTCAGCCGTCGAGCGGGCCGGCCTCGTCGAGGAGGCCCGCTTCGTCGAGGATCTGCGCGGACGAGAGCTCCTCGCGCACCAGCCGCGCGACCAACCCCGGTGGATACCCCTTGCGGCCGAGTGCGGCCAGGGTCCGCCGGATCCGGACGGGGGTGTCCAGACCGGCGGTCGATGCGAGCTTGCGTGCGACGAGACGCCGCGCCGTGGCCTCCTCCTGCTCAGGAGTCAGCTGGGCCAGTGCCTCCTGCGACACCTCGTCGTCGACACCGCGCCGGCGTAGCTCGGCCCGCAGCGCACGTGAGGAGAGCCCGCGCTCGGCGTGGCGGGAACGCACGACGAGCTCCGCGTACTGCGCATCGTCGACGAGCCCGACCTCGGTGAACCGGTCGAGCACTGCTGCGGCGACCTCATCCGGCACGGCTTTGCGCGCCATTGCCTGCTCGAGCTGAGCGCGGCTGCGCGGTGAGTCGGTGAGCATCCGGAGCGCGATGGCACGCGCCACCTGCTCCTGATCAGGCTCGGCGTCCTGCGCAGCCGCACCGGTGGCGGGTGGTTCCTCCACCCGCCACCGGCTGGCAGCAGACCGGCCCCGAGCTGCGCTCATCGCCGCGACGCCTCCGGTGTGCCGGTCAGAAGTCCACCGGAGTCAACGGCTCGGCCGGGCGGTCGGCATGTGCCCCGATGCCGAGCTTCTCCTTGATCTTCTTGTCGATCTCATCCGCCAGGTCCGGGTTGTCCTTGAGGAACTGGCGGGCGTTCTCCTTGCCCTGCCCGAGCTGGTCGCCCTCGTAGGTGAACCAGGAGCCGGACTTGCGCACGAACCCGTGCTCCACACCCATGTCGATGAGCCCGCCCTCACGGGAGATGCCCTCGCCGTAGAGGATGTCGAACTCGGCCTGCTTGAACGGCGGGGCCAGCTTGTTCTTCACCACCTTGACCCGGGTGCGGTTGCCGACCGCGTCCGTGCCCTCCTTGAGAGTCTCGATCCGACGGATGTCGAGCCGGATCGAGGCGTAGAACTTCAGCGCCTTCCCGCCCGTCGTCGTCTCGGGGCTGCCGAAGAACACCCCGATCTTCTCGCGCAGCTGGTTGATGAAGATGGCGGTGGTGCCCGAGGAGTTGAGCGCCCCGGTGATCTTGCGCAGCGCCTGGGACATGAGCCGGGCCTGCAGACCGACGTGGCTGTCACCCATCTCGCCCTCGATCTCGGCCTTGGGCACGAGCGCCGCCACCGAGTCGATCACGACGACGTCGATCGCCCCGGAACGGATGAGCATGTCCATGATCTCGAGCGCCTGCTCACCGGTGTCCGGCTGCGACACGAGGAGGGCGTCGGTGTCGACCCCGAGCTTCTTGGCGTACTCCGGGTCGAGCGCGTGCTCGGCGTCGATGAAGGCCGCGATCCCGCCGGCCTTCTGGGCGTTGGCCACGGCGTGCAGCGCGACCGTCGTCTTGCCCGAGGACTCCGGACCGTAGATCTCCACGACCCGGCCACGGGGCAGCCCCCCGATGCCGAGCGCGATGTCGAGTGCGATCGAACCGGTGGGGATCACCTCGATCGGGGCGCGCACCTCGTCACCCAGGCGCATGACCGAGCCCTTGCCGAACTGCCGGTCGATCTGGCTGAGGGCGGCCTCGAGGGCCTTCTCGCGGTCCTTCGGTGCGTTCGTGGCTGCAGGAGGCATGTCAGTCCTCGTTCGTCTCGGGCGGCCGCCGGAGCGGTCCGCAGTGGTGCGGGGGCTGGTCTTGGTCACTCGGGCGACCGTATGTCCGACCACCGACACGCCTACGAAAGCCCTCCCCTGACCGCCGGACGAGACTGGCTCGACGACGGCTGGGGACGGTTCGAAGGTGGTCACCCGCGGACGAGAATACCCGTACACCTGTTCGACGACATCCGACACGCCGTCAATCCAGGACGGCCTGCTCCCCCAGCTCGAGCACCAGCGGACGGCAGCCCGGGGCATGGCGCGCGCACGCCTGGGCGAAGGCCGCGCCGGCCCGGTCCATCCAGCCCGGCGGCAGCTGACGACCGGCCGGCGGGTGCAACGTGCCCCAGTGCACCGGCAGCGCGAGCCGCGCACCGCACAGTGCCACCGCGACAGCCGCCTGCACCGGGTCCAGGTGGCCACCCGACAGCCGTGGCCCCCATCCGCCCACCGGGACGATCGCCAGGTCGATCGGCGCCCCGGCGAACCGGGCCAGATCGCGCATCTGCGGGAACGGACCGGTGTCGCCCGCGAACCAGCAGACCAGCGACGGTGTGCGCACCACGAACCCGGTGACCGCGTTCGGGCGGTGCGGCATCGGGCGGTGGCCGTGGTCGGCAGGCACCCGGCGCACCCGCACGTCACCGCCCGGCAGGTCCCACCACTCGTGATCGTCCAGACCGACCGCCGCCGGCACACCGTGCTCACGCAGCCACCGGGCATTCGCGGCAGCCGCGAGCGTCGGCACATCGTCCAGCAGGTGCAGCGACCCGAGCTCGGCGTGGTCGTGATGCAGATGGGACACCAGCACCGCATCCGGCGAGGCCCAGGACTGCACGGCTGGCGCGGCACCGCGCCGCCGCAGCAGACCCGCATGGCGGCGCAGCAGCGGATCGGTGAGCAGTCGCTGCCCCCCGAGGTCGAGCACGACGCTCGCATGTCCCAGCCAGCGCACGGCGTCGGTCACGGTCGCAGCCCCACGGCCCGCTGCCATGCCACCAGCTGGGCGTGCACGGCATCCGCGCCCACCAACCAGCGGGCCCCCGCGAGCGGTCCGCGCAGCCCGTCCTCCATCGGCCAGGAGGTCGGGTGCAGCACGAACGCCTCGTTCTGCGGCCCGCCCAGGCCACCGTGCGAACCGACCTGCCCCTCGAACGCGTGCACATGGCCGCGCTCGCTCACCGCGGAGATGAGCAGCAGGTCGCCGGTATGGGGCAGGCGCCCCGCACGAGCCAGGTCGGCCGCCGCACGTGGGCCCATCGCCTCCAACGGGTCCTCCCCCTCGACGGCTGCACCCGATTCCAGCGGGTGCACACCACGGGCTCCGACCGCGAGCAGGCCCTGGGCACTGTCGACCACCACCGCACCGACGCCGGGCCGGCCCGCCAGCCCCGCCACCATCCCCGGCCACCGTTCGCGCAGCTCGTCCAGCCCGGGTCGGTGGTCCAGTCGCGGGAACCAGACCATGCCGAGGTTGCCCGAGGCCCCGACCACGACCTCGGGCACCTCATCGGGTGTGACGGGCCGGGGCCCCCGGCCCGTGCGCTCCGGCCCGACCGCGACCTGCGTACCGCTGCGGGCGAAGGGCATGAGCAGGGCGTTCACCGGCCCCCAGTCCTCGCTCGACTCGGCCTGCACCCCCTCGGCGGCCGGTGCGGCCATGAGCGCGCGCACGGTGTCCACCAGCCGTCGGCCCTCGACCTGCTCGAACGTGGGGCCGAGCGACTGCCCGTGGTCGGACAGCACCACGACCTGGTAGTCGCGCGGAGCGGCCGACGCCACCCGGGACAGCGTCGCGAGCACACCGTCCAGACCCTCGATGGCCCGCAGCGACTCGGGTCGGGTCGGGCCGGCGTGGTGCGCGATCTCGTCGTAGTCGACGAAGTCGACGAACACCGTCGGATCGCCGCGCACCATCGCCTCGGCGACCAAGGAGGTCGACAGGTCACGCAGCAGCACGTTGGTGACCGCGCGCAGCACCACGTACCAGCCGCCGCGGTCGATGCGCGGCCGCACATCGTTCACCCGCTGCCGACGTGCCTGGTAGAGCTCCTTGACCACCTCGCCGACCGACAGCGTGAGCGCACGAGAGAGCAGGAACGGGCTGGCGAAGAACCGCAGGTACGCCCCGCCCGGGCCGAGGTCGGGCCGCAGTCGTGGACCCGGCCGCGTCCGGCTCATCACCAGGTAGGACCGGGCCGCATCGCCGGAGAACATCGTCGAGACCGCGGTGCCGCCGTGCGCGAGCAGGCCCTCCCCGTCGGACAGCCGGGCCTCGACCCGGGAGGCGTCGGCCGGGTGGTTGGTCACCACCAGCCGACCGGTCGTGCGGTCCCACCAGCGGAATGCCGGGATCTGGTCGGCGGCACCGTGCAGCATGCCCGCCTGCGAGGCCGGGGTCGACGAGGGCACGCTCGCCCACCACGACTCCAGGGTGTGCGAGCCGTCGGTGAGCCACCTCAGCAGGGTCGGCGCGAGCCCCGCCTCGATCGCCTGGTCGAGCACGGCCCGGCCCACCCCGTCCAGCTGCACGACGAGCAACCCCGGCGCCCGCACCGGTCCGGCCGCCACATCCTGCGCACCGCTCGTCCGTCGCAGCCTGCGCCGCGAGCGCCGGACCAGGTCGCCCACCACGTAGTCGTTGTCGTGCGAGCCCCACACCCAGCGGCCGGTCGCCATCACGACCGCGGCGATCGCCAGGACCCAGAGCGCGGACCACAACGAGGACACCCGGATGCCGGGGGCGAGCAGCAACGCCCCGAAGGCGACCACGAGCTGGCCCAGCAGCCCGACGCCGAGCGCCGCACCGACCCCGCCACGGCGGGCGATCAGCCGCAGCGGCGGACGCAGCAGCAGGTCACCCAGCCCGACGGCGGTCGCCGCGACGACGACTCCCCACGGGTTGAGCGCGGCCACGCCGTCGACCAGCCAGATCGCGACCGCCAGCCCGAGCGCCGTGGTCACCAGCGCCGAGAGCGTGTCACCCACGTCACCGGGTTCGATGCGCGGCGGATGCACCCCGGCAGGACGCCACATCCTCAGGACCTCCGGCGCGGCGGTGTGTTGCGGGAGGCGCCGGCTCCCCAGCGGTGCGCCTCGTCGATCTGGAGCTCATCGGCCAGTGCGTGCCACACGTGCGCCGGTTCCTCACCGTCGGCCAGGGCCTGCTCGGCGGTCCGGTCCTCCAGCGCCCCCAGGTGCAGGGTCGTGACCTGGACCCGGCCCTGGACCCGGCCGAGCACCTCCTCGACGAGCTGGTTGAACTCCCGGTAGCGCACGACCCCAGCCTGCCACCCGCGGCGGGAGGTCGACGGCACGCACGCGCGGACCGGCCCACCCGGCCGACCCACCCGACCGGCCCACTTCGACGGACCGCCTGGTCGCTCGCAGCCGCGCGCGACGCGGTGTGGGTGGCCGGGCCCACAATGGCCGGGTGGAACCCTCCGGCGCACTGGCTGCGTTCAGCGCGCCGACCAGGGCCTGGTTCACCGGGGCGTTCGCTGGGCCGACGGCGGCGCAGGAAGGCACGTGGGCGGCCGTCGCCGGGGGTCGGCACGCACTCGTCGTCGCGCCGACCGGATCGGGCAAGACCCTCGCGGCGTTCCTCTGGGCGATCGACTCGCTCGTCGGCGCGCCGCCGCCGCAGGACCCGGCCACCCGGTGCCGGGTGCTCTACGTCTCCCCGCTCAAGGCGCTGACGGCCGATGTGGAACGGAACCTGCGCTCACCGCTCGTCGGCATCGGGCAGGCAGCGGCGCGGGCCGGTCTTCCCGTTCCGGAGATCGAGGTCCAGGCCCGGACCGGGGACACACCCCCGGCCCAGCGCCGCGCATTCGCGACCCGACCGCCGGACATCCTCGTGACGACGCCCGAGTCCCTCTACCTGCTGCTCACCTCCCAGGCGCGCGCGGGGTTGGCCGGGGTACGGACCGTCATCGTCGACGAGATCCACGCGGTGACCGGGACCAAACGCGGCGCGCACCTCGCGCTCTCGCTCGAACGGCTCGACGCCCTGCTGTCCGGGCCCGGCGGGCCAGGTCCGGCCCAGCGGGTCGGCCTGTCGGCGACGGTCAGACCGGTGGAGGACGTCGCAGGTTTCCTCACCGGCTCCCGCACCGCGGCCGACGGCGGTCGCGAGGTCGTGATCGTGCAGCCGCCGTCGCACAAGCTGCTCGAGGTCGACGTCGTGGTCCCGGTCCCGGACCTCACCGATCTGGTCCGGCCCGGTGACCCGGATGGTCCTGACGGCGCCGACGCCTCGGACGGGCGGCGGCGCGCATCCGTCTGGCCGCACGTCGAGGAGCGGGTGGTGGACCTGGTCGCCGCGCACCGCTCGACCCTGGTGTTCACCAACTCGCGGCGGACCGCCGAACGGCTCACCGCGCGCGTGAACGAGGTGTGGGCGCAGCGGCACGGCGTCCAGCTGCCCGAGCCCGGATCGTTGGCCCCCGCGCAGGCGCCCGGCCAGTCGGGGACCTCCGTCGGTGTGGACACCCGCGACGCCACGACGATCGTCGCGCGCGCCCACCACGGCTCCATGTCTCGTGCCGAGCGCACCCGCACCGAGTCCGAGCTCAAGGCCGGCCGGCTCCCGGCCGTGGTGGCCACCAGCTCGCTCGAGCTGGGCATCGACATGGGTGCGGTCGACCTCGTCGTCCAGATCGGCGCGCCGCCCTCGGTGGCCAGCGGCCTGCAGCGGATCGGCCGCGCCGGTCACCAGGTGGGTGCCGTCTCGCACGGCGTCGTGCTGCCGACCCACCGCGGTGAGCTGGTGGCGGCCGCCGTCGGTGCCGAGCGGATGCGCGCCGGGGCGATCGAGGCCCTGCACGTCCCGGCGAACCCGCTCGACGTGCTTGCCCAGCAGGTGGTCGCCATGGTGGCCACGGACGACTGGCAGGTTGCCGAGCTGGCTGCCGTCGTGCGCCGCGCGGCGCCGTTCACGACCCTGGGTGAGGCGACCCTGCGGGCGGTGCTCGACATGCTGGCCGGCCGCTACCCGTCGGAGGAGTTCGCCGAGCTGCGTCCGCGTCTGGTCTGGGACCGGGCGACCGATGTCCTCACCGCCCGTCCCGGTGCCCTGCGTCTGGCCGTCACGAGCGGGGGGACGATCCCGGACCGCGGGCTCTACGGCGTCTTCCTGGCCCCCGGAAGCGGTGGCACCGATGTGCCGACCGATGCCGAACGCACCGGCGGCCGGCTGCGCGGCGGACGCCGGGTGGGTGAGCTCGACGAGGAGATGGTCTACGAGTCCCGGGTCGGCGACACGTTCACGCTGGGTTCCTCGACGTGGCGGGTGGAGGACATCACGCCTGACCGCGTGCTCGTGAGCCCGGCGCCCGGCGTCCCCGGCCGCCTGCCGTTCTGGAAGGGCGACAGCCCCGGCCGGCCCGCCGAGCTCGGTGCGGCGATGGGCGCCTGGGTGCGGGAGGTGTCCGAGCTCGCTGCGAGCGACGCGCGCCGACGCGCGCAGGACGCCGGGCTGGACCCCTGGGCGACCGACAACCTGCTGGCCTACCTGGCCGAGCAGCGTGCAGCGACCGGGCGGGTGCCGACCGACCGGGTGATCGTGCTCGAACGGTTCCGCGACGAGCTGGGCGACTGGCGGATCGTCCTGCACTCCCCCTACGGCGCCAAGGTGCACGCACCCTGGGCGCTCGTCGTGGCGGCCCGGCTGCGCGAACGCTTCGGTGTCGACGTGGCGGCGCTGCACTCCGACGACGGCATCGTGCTGCGGCTGCCCGATGTGCTCGACGGACCCCAGCAGTGGGACGACCCCCGGCACCCGGTGCACGCGGGCGATGCGAGCGGCCCCCAGGTGCAGCTCGCCGATCTGCTGCTGGAACCCGATGAGGTGGCTGGCGCCGTGCGCGCCGAGCTGGCGTCCTCGGCCATGTTCGCCGCACGTTTCCGCGAGGCCGCGGCCCGGGCCCTCCTGCTGCCGCGGCGCCGGCCGGACCGCCGCCAGCCGCTGTGGGCGCAGCGGCAGCGCGCCGCCCAGCTGCTCCAGGTCGCGTCCGGGCACCCCGACTTCCCGATCCTGCTCGAGGCGGTCCGAGAATGCCTGCGCGACGACTTCGACATCGCGGCCCTGTCCTCCCTGATGGCCGATGTGGCAGCCCGCCGGGTCACGGTGCACGAGGTGACCACCACGCGCCCGTCGCCGTTCGCGCAGTCGCTCATGTTCGGCTACACCGCCCAGTTCCTCTACGAGGGCGATGCCCCGCTGGCCGAACGCCGAGCGGCGGCGCTCACCCTCGACCCGACCCTGCTGGCCGAGCTGCTCGGCGGTGGCGGCGGCTCGCAGCTCGCGGACCTGCTCGACCCGCAGGTCGTCGAACGGACCGCCGCCGAGCTCATGGGCACCGCCCCGGACCGCAGGGCGGGCACCCTCGAACAGCTCGCGGACGTGCTGCGCCGCCACGGCCCGTTGCCGAGGGCTGCAGTGCTCGCCCGGACGAGTCCCGAGCAGGCGGCACACGTAGCGGGGTGGCTGACCGAGCTGGTCGAGAACCGTCGGGTCATCGAGGTGCGGCTGAGCGGCGTGCCGCCGGACGAGGTGCGCCAGTGGGCCGCGGTCGAGGACGCCGGACGGTTGCGCGACGCGTTGGGGGTGGCGCTGCCGGTCGGGGTCCCCGAGGTGTTCACCGAGGTCGTCGCCGATCCGTTGGGCGATCTGCTGCGCCGGCACGCACGCACGCACGGTCCCTTCACCGCCAGGTCGCTGGCCGCCCGGTTCGGCCTCACCCCGGCCCTCGTGGCCCGGCCGCTGGAGCTGTTGGTCGCCGCGGGTCATCTGGTCGACGGCCGGCTGCTCCCGGAGGTGCTGGGCGGCGTCGGCGAGGAGCTGTGCGATGCGGGGGTGCTCCGCATGCTGCGGCGACGATCGCTCGCCGCACTGCGCGCCCAGGTAGAACCGGTGGATCCGCGGGCGATGGGCGTGTTCCTGCCGCGGTGGCAGCAGGTGGTGCCGATCGAGCCGGACGGCGGCGGTTCCGGGCACGGCGGTTCCGGGCATGGCGGTGCGACACTGTCCGGCGTCGAGGGTGTCGCCCGGGCGATCGAACAGCTCGCCGGCGCCGCGCTGCCGGCCTCGGCCTGGGAGACGCATGTGCTGCCCGCGCGGGTGCCGGACTATGCACCCTCCTACCTCGATGAGCTCACCGCCGCCGGGGAGGTCCTCTGGGCCGGTCACGGCCAGCTCGCCGGGCACGATGCGCTGGTCTCGTTCCACCCGGTCGCCGTGGCGGATCTCACGCTCCCCCCACAGGGTGACGATGTGCCCGACGGCCCGGCGCACACCGCGGTGCTCGCTGCGCTGGCCGGGGGCGGCGGCTGGTTCGTCGAACCGCTCGCGGTCCGGGTCCGCGAGCTGCTCGAAGTGTCCTCGGCCGACCAGCCGATCACGATCTCGCAGGCCGGGGTGCTGGATGCGCTGTGGGACCTGGTCTGGGCCGGTCTGGTGACCAACGACTCGCTCGCACCGCTGCGCGCCTGGCTGGGAACCGGGACGACGGCCCATCGCACCCGGCCGAGCACACCGCGTGGCCGCACCATGCCGGGCCGCCTCGGGCTCCGCCCAGGATGGGCGGTCGAGCGCGGCGGACCGGACGGCGCCGCCGGCAGGTCGGCCGTGGGCGGCGCCCGCGGCCGTGGGCGGTGGTCGCTGCTGCCGCCCCGACAGGGCGACCCGACGCTCCGCGCGCATGCCGTCGCCGCCCAGCTGCTCGACCGGCACGGTCTCGTGAGTCGCGCGCTGGCGCCCACCGAACGCCTCACCGGCGCCGGGTTCTCAGACGTCTACCGCGTGCTCGCCGCGCTCGAGCAGGCCGGTCAGGTGCGCCGTGGCTACTTCGTCGAGAACCTCGGTGGTTCGCAGTTCGCGCTGCCCGGGGCGGTCGACAGGCTGCGGGCCGACGCCGAGACGGTCACCCGGTCACGTGAGCGCGCAGGCGAACCCGTGGCGCTGCCGGTGACCGCACGGGACGAGCCGCCCGTCGTGGTGGTGCTGGCCGCGACCGATCCGGCCAACCCGTACGGCGCGGCCCTGCCGTGGCCCGAGCGGGAGGCCGGCGGCCACCGGCCCGGGCGCAAGGCCGGCGCACTGGTCGTGCTCGTCGACGGCGAACCGGCGCTCTACGTCGAGCGAGGTGCCCGCACCCTGCTGTCCGGGACGGATGAGCCGTCGGTCCTGGAGCTGGCCACCCGCGCACTGGTGTCCGCGGCCGACGCCCGCGGGACCAGCCGGCTGACGGTGGGTCGGGTCGACGGGGCCCCCGTCCCGGGCGAGGGCAGCGCGACCCCGGCCGGTCAGGCCCTGCTCGCTGCCGGTTTCCGGCAGACCCCGCGTGGACTGCGCTGGACCAGTGCCCGAGGGTGATGTGCTGCGGCGCACCGCGGCCCTCCTCGACGCGGCGTTGGCCGGCCGACGTCTGGTGCGTGCCGAGCTGCGGTGGCCGACCATGCCGACCGCCGACCTCACCGGCTGCACCGTGCTGCACACCCGTCCCTACGGCAAGCACCTGCTGACCCGCTTCGACGACGGCCGCACACTGCACAGCCACCTGCGGATGGACGGGGTCTGGCGTGTGGTCCCGACGGGGTCGCCGCGGGCCGCCGCGCGCTCGCCCCGGGTCCGTGCGCTGCTCGCCGACGAGCACTCCACGGCGCTCGGGATCCAGCTCGGCATGCTCGATCTGGTGCTCACCAGGCAGGAGCACCGGCTCGTCGCACACCTCGGCCCGGACATCCTTGACGACTCGTTCGAGACCGGTGGGCTGGCCGAGGCGCAGGAGCGCTGGCGTGCCCGGCGGCGGGCACCGGTCTGCGATGTGCTGCTCGATCAGCGGGTGGTGGCCGGGATCGGGACGATCTACCTCGCCGAGTCGCTCTTCGCCGAGCGGGTCCATCCGTGGACCCCGGCCGATGAGGTCGACGCCGCACGCGTGCTGCGCACGGCCCGAACACTCATGCAGCGCTCCGTGCTCCGCGGACCTGGTCCGAGCAAGGCGCACGGCCGCGAGGGACTGCCCTGTCCGCGCTGCGGCGCCACGATCCAACGCGGCACAGCACGCCGACCGCCCGAGGAACGACCGGTCTTCTGGTGCCCGGTCTGCCAGGCGCCCGGCGGTCCGTCCGACCGCGAAGGCCGGTTCAGCCGACCGGTGTGAGCCGGGGCCACTCGTCGTCGCGGTGCCGCGACACGATCGCCGACAGCTCCGCCGGCACGGTGTCCGGGATGACGAGACCTTCCGCGATCGCGACCCGGTCGCTGACCTCGCGCAGGATGACTGACATGGGCACGTCCAGCGCCGCGCAGATGCTGTGCAGCAGCTCGGACGACGCCTCCTTCTGCCCGCGCTCGACCTCGCTGAGGTAGCCCAGCGAGACCCGCGCGGCCGACGACACCTCACGAAGGGTGCGGCCCTGGTGCTGGCGCGCGCCGCGCAGCACATCACCGATCTCACGTCGCAGGACGATCATCCGGGCTCCCCCTCTCGTCTCGGGTCCGACTCGTTCCGACCCACCGGCGGCGGGTCCGTGCGTGCTCCGCACCACCGGGTACGGCCCTCGCCGCACCGCCGGTGCACGTCCACCGTAGCGCGCGCTGTCAGTCCGACCATCCGGGTGGCGGGTGGCTTCCGGATGGCGCGAGGGTGCAGGGGTGGCGATCACGTCCTGCCCAACGCCGCGCGGTCGACCGATGTTCCCCATGCTGTCCCATCGGCGCTGCGCGGCGGCCTCATGAGGGGTCGGCGGCAAGCTCCCGGGCGAGCGCGAGGGCCGCCTCGACAGCACCGGCCCGGATCTGGGCCCGGTCGCCGTCCAGCCGCAGCCGTCGGACCCGAGCCTGCGTCGGGGTGACCGTCGCGACGAAGACGGTTCCGACCTCCGCCCCGTCCTGCGGTTCGGGCCCGGCGACCCCGGTGGTCTCGACCCCGACGTCCGCCTCGAGCAGCCGCCGCACGCCGCGGGCCATCGCGAGAGCCACGTCGGGATCCACCGCGCCCCGTGCGGCCAGCAGGGTCGGATCGACGCCGAGGACCGATGCCTTGACGGCGGTGGCGTAGGCCACGACGCCGCCGCGCAGCACCTGCGATGCGCCCGGAACGGCCACCAGCTCATCGCAGACGGCGCCGCCGGTGAGGGACTCGGCGACCGCCAACGACCAGCCCCGCCCCCCGAGGGCCGTGAGCAGCTCGGCCGCCCCGATGCCGCCGGGGCTCACGGCAACGCCGTCCCGGCGCGGCGGATGCGTACCGCTGCCCGCACGTAGTCCAGCCCCGTCACGACGGTGACGACGACCGCCGCCACCATCACCACCCAGGCGGCCCACCCCACCGCGACCGGCAGATGCGTCAGCGGCAGCAGGAACAGCCCGATGGCGACCGACTGCAGGGCGGTCTTGAGCTTGCCGCCGCGCGATGCCGGGAGCACGACGTAGCGGAGCAGGAAGAACCGCATGACGGTGATGCCGAGCTCACGGACCAGGACGACCACCGTGATCCACCACGGCAGCTCCCCCGCCCAGGAGAGGAGGCACAGCGCGGTCCCGATGAGCAGCTTGTCGGCGATCGGGTCCAGCAGCTTGCCGAGGTTCGTGATCTGCCCCCACCGCCGGGCCAACCAGCCGTCCAGCTTGTCGGTCGCCGCGGCCAGCACGAAGACGGCCGTCGCCACCAGGCGCCACCCCACGGAGGTGCCGCCGTCCTGCAGGAAAGCCAGGGCGAAGAGCGGCACGAGCGCGATGCGCGCCATCGTGAGCGCATTGGGCAGCGTCCACACCGCCCGCGCACCGTCGACCACGTCCGTCAGAGTACGGGGCACTCGGCCGGTGGGACGACCTGCCCGTGACGGCGGCACACCTGCTGGATACAGTCCGAGCGTGGACAAGCAGCACCGTCGCCGGACGCGTAGGCCCAGGTCACGTCGATCTGGCCGGGTGGTGGCCGCCAGTGTCGTGCTCATCGTCCTGAGCGCGACGATCGGGGTCCTGGTACGCCAGGTTCGCCCGCAGACCGAGGCGTCGTCCGGCGACGAAGGGCTTCCGCGGGCGACCGCCCTCAGCACGGCGACGCCCACGCCCACCCCGACACCCACAGCGGACCCGGACGCCACCTTCACGGTCGTCGCCGCCGGGGACGTCCTGCCGCACCTCAACGTGCTCACCTCGGCCCGCACCGCCGACGGCTACGACTTCTCCCCGCTGCTGGCCGGGCTGGACACCTGGGTGGCCGGGGCCGACCTCGCGTTGTGCCACTTCGAGGTCCCGGTGGCGCCCGCTGGGACCAAGCCTTCGGGCTACCCGCTGTTCGGCACCGTGGACGCCCTGGTGGCCGATCAGGCCGAGCAGGGCTGGGACGGCTGCTCGACGGCCTCGAACCACTCGGTCGACCGCGGGCAGGCCGGGGTCGAGGCCACGATCAGCTCCTTCGACACCTACGGTCTGGGGCACGTGGGCACCGCCGCGACCCAGGCCCAGGACACCCCGCAGCTGTACCGGCTCACCCGGGCCGGTCGCACCTTCACCGTCGCGCACCTGTCGGTGACGTACGGCACGAACGGCATGCCCGTCCCCCAGCCGTGGACGGTGGACCTGATGGACGCCGACGAGGTGGTCGCACAGGCCACGGCGGCCCGGGCGGCAGGCGCCGATCTGGTGCTGGTGAGCGTGCACGCGGGCACCGAGTACCGCACCGAGCCGACGCAGGACCAGATCGACTTCGATCAGAGGTTGGCCGACTCCGGTCAGGTGGACCTGGTCATCGGCCACCACGCGCATGTGCCGCAACCGATCGTCCAGCTGGCCGGTGGGCCGCGCGGCGCCGGGATGTGGGTCGCCTACGGGCTCGGCAACGCGATCTCCAACCAGGACGAGGAGTGCTGCGGTGCGGCGACCTCGTCCGGTGAGCTGCTGGTGGTCCAGATCACCGCGACCGGCGCGTTCCCCGCGCAGGACGTGGCCGCGGGCCCGGCCACGGTGACGGGAGTGTCCTACGCCCCGATCACCGTCGACCGGCGTTCGGGGCACCGGATGCACCTGCTCACCGACATCGCGGGCGGGACGGCGACGCTGAGCGCCACGCAGGTCGCCGAACGGCTGGCCAGGGTCGAGGAGGCCGCGGGGACGGCCGCACCGGTCGCGACCACCGCCCCGACGGCCACCGGTGACCTCCCGGTCGTGGTGCCGCGGGCCGGGTAGCCCGCGGGGCGATCGCCGTCGGTGCGACCGACGACGGTGCGCTACGCCTCGTCGTCGTCCCAGTTGTGCGCGACGTCCTCGGGCTCCAGGTGCTCACCGCGCAGCAGGGCGAGCGTGGCGGGCAGGTCATCGGGGGTCACCAGCACGTCGCGAGCCTTGGAACCCTCGGACGGTCCGACGATCTCCCGCGACTCCAGCAGGTCCATCAACCGGCCGGCCTTGGCGAAGCCGACCCGCAGCTTGCGCTGCAGCATCGACGTCGAGCCGAACTGGGTGGTGACCACGAGCTCGGCGGCCTGGAGCAGCAGGTCCAGGTCGTCGCCGATGTCCTCGTCGACCTGCTTCTTGGTGGCCTGCACCGACACATCGGGCCGGTACTGCGGCTTGGCCTGGGTCTTCACGTGCTCGACGACCGCGTGGATCTCCGACTCGCTCACCCAGGCGCCCTGGGTGCGCATCGGTTTGGCGGCGCCCATCGGCAGGAACAGCGCATCGCCCTGGCCGATGAGCTTCTCGGCACCGGGCTGGTCGAGGACGACGCGGGAGTCGGTGAGCGAGCTGGTCGCGAACGCCAGCCGGGACGGCACGTTGGCCTTGATCAGCCCGGTCACCACATCGACGCTCGGCCGCTGGGTGGCCAGCACGAGGTGGATGCCGGCGGCCCGGGCGAGCTGGGTGATGCGCTGGATGGACGCCTCGACGTCCCGCGGCGCGACCATCATGAGATCGGCCAGCTCATCGACGATCACCAGCAGGTACGGGTAGGTCGCGATCTTGCGCTCGGAGCCCGGCAGCGGTTTGACCTTGCCGGCGCGCACCGCGGCGTTGAAGTCGTCGATGTGCTTGAACCCGAACGTGGCCAGGTCGTCGTACCGCGCCTCCATCTCCTTGACCACCCATTCGAGGGCCTCGGCGGCCTTCTTCGGGTTGGTGATGATGGGAGTGATGAGGTGCGGGATGCCTTCGTAGAGCGTGAGCTCGACACGTTTGGGGTCGACCAGGATCATCCGCACCTCATCGGGCTGGGCCCGCATGAGGATCGAGACGATCATCGAGTTCACGAAGCTCGACTTGCCCGAGCCGGTGGCGCCGGCCACCAGCAGGTGCGGCATCTTCGCCAGGTTGGCGGTCACATAGCCACCCTCGACGTCCTTGCCGACGCCCACCACCATCGGGTGCGTGGTGCGCCGCGACGCGGCCGAGCGCAGCACGTCACCGAGGGCCACGGTTTCGCGGTCGGTGTTCGGGATCTCGATCCCGATCGCGGACTTGCCCGGGATCGGCGACAGGATGCGCACGTCCGCGCTGGCCACCGCGTAGGCGATGTTGCGGCTCAGGGCCGTGACCCGCTCCACCTTGACCGCAGGTCCCAGCTCGACCTCGTACCGGGTGACCGTCGGGCCGCGGGTGAAACCGGTGACCTGGGCGTCGATCTCGAACTGCTCGAGCACGCTGGTGAGCGACTCGACCACCCGGTCGTTGGCGGCTGAGCGCACCTTGTGCGGCGGACCCTTGGCCAGGGCGTCCTCGGGCGGCAGCATGTAGAGCACGTCGCCGTCCAGCGTCGGCTGCTCACCGCGCGGCAGCGGCGCCGACGGCGGCAGGACGCGGACCGAGGTCTCGTCGCTGTCGGGCTCGTCGGCCGGCGACTCCTCCCGCGGGGTGACGTCGGCTGCGGGCAGCACCGTCGTCGCCACGTCGTCGGGGGCGACCGGAGGGACGTCGGCAGTCGCCGGGGCCACCAGGTGGGCGCGTTCGAACGCCTCGTCGCCGACGTAGCGTTCGAGGCGTTCCTTCTCCTCCGCACGTGCGGCGGCTGCCTTGGCCCGGCGGCGGGCCAGCAGACCGCGGGGGCCGGCCGGGGGCTCGGGTTCGGCGGTGTGACCCTCCCGGATGACCAGCGGGGCGTCCTCCTCGGTCGGCTCCGGTCGGGGCCTGCTGACGAGGGCCCGCAGTCGGGGCACGATCTGGTTGACCGGGGTGGCGGTGATCACCAGCAGACCGAACAGGGCGAGCAGGACGAGCAGGATCCCGGCGACCACGGCGGAGAACGCGGCGGCCATCGGCGTGCCCGCCACCCAGCCGACGATCCCGCCCGCCGCACGCAACGCGGGCCAGTCGTCCGTCCCGGGGCGGTCGTGGCCCAGGTGCACCAGACCAGCAACGGCGACAGCCACCGCGGTGATCCCGATGCCGATGCGGCCGTTGGCCGCCGTGCGCTCTGGATGGCGCATCAGCCGGACGGCGAACCACGCGAGCACGAGGGGAAGCGCTGCGCCGAGCACCCCGAAGGCGCCGGCCACGGCCCAGTCGATCCACTGCCCCGCGGCCCCGGACAGCGAGAACCACTCACGCGCGGCGACCACGACCGCGAGCCCGAGCAGAGCGAAGGCGGCGCCGTCCCGCCGGTGCGCCGGGTCGAGGTCGCGGGCGCCCTGACCGACCCGCCGGGCCGAGCCTCCGACCAGGTGGGCCGTCCCCATCCAGGCTCCGCGCACGATCCGCACCGGCAGTGCCGGTGCGGCAGGCGGGGCCGGAGGGCGTTTGGCCGGACCCGGTCCGCGTTTGGCGGCGCCCGACGCCGACGCACCGCCCCGACGGGAGGCGGCTGCGGTGGACGAACGGGGGGCCATGGTCCCCACGGTAACCAAGCGGTGCCCCACCAGGCCGACAGGGCACGCCGGACCGGGCCACCCGGCTGTGAGCGGACGGTGCGACCGGGGCTCGATCGTGCCGGGATCCGGGACGGGACGGCCGTCCGAGACCTCAGACGGCCGGTGCGAGCAACCCGGCGCGGGCCAGACCGTCGCGGACCGCCAGCACCTCGGCGTCCGTGAGGGGGGTGACGGGCAGCCGGGTGGTGCGCGAGTCCAGGACGCCGAGCAGCTGGCAGCCTGCCTTGGCGGCGGCGGCCTGCATCCCCGACCCGTTGAGGGCGTCGATGGCCGGCAGCATCGATCGGAAGGCGGCCAGGGCCCCGGCGTGGTCGCCGGTGTCCCAGGCGCGGGTGAGCTGGGCGAACACCGAGGCGGCGACGTGCGCGGCGACCGAGACGATGCCCACGGCACCGAGCGACAGCATGGGCAGGTAGAGCGTGTCGTCCCCGGAGTACCAGGCCAACGATGTGCGGATGATCCCGCGGGCGGCACCGACCGGGTCGCCCGTGGCGTCCTTGACCGCGACGATCCGTGGGTGCTCGGCCAACCGGGCCATGGTGTCGGGTGCGATCCGGACGCCGGCGCGTCCCGGGATGTCGTAGAGCATCACCGGCAGGTCGGTGGAGTCGGCCACGGCCTCCATGTGCCGGGCCAGGCCCTCCTGGGACGGGCGGGAGTAGTAGGGGCTGACCACGAGCAGTCCGTGTGCGCCGGCCGCAGCGGCCTGCTCGGCCATCCGGACGGCGTGCGCCGTGTCGTTCGAACCGGCACCGGCGACCACGAAGGCGCGGTCGCCGACCGCCTCGACGACCGCACGCACCAGATCGGCCTTCTCGGGCGCATGCGTGGTCGGAGCCTCACCCGTGGTGCCGTTGAGCACCAGCCCGTCGTTGCCCCGGTCGACCAGCCAGCGGGCCAGCCGGACGCCGGCGTCGACATCGACGGACCCGTCCTCGCGCATCGGGGTGACCATGGCGGTGAGCACCGCACCGAACGGGCGCGACGACGATGTGACCTGCGGCATGGGGTCACGGTACCGCCGCCGCTCCCCGCCGACCGGCCCGTTCCGTCGCTCGGGCACGCTGCGCGGCGCAGGTCGCCCGCACGGCCGGTCAGACCGCGCGGAACCACCCGTCCACCAGGACCGGCGCGACCTGGTCGGCGTCCAGCCGCGCGGCCGCGCGCACGTCATCGGCCCAGCCGCGCTCGACCAGCTCCCGGCCGCTCGCCGAGGCGAGCAGGTGCTCGGTGAACCCGTCCGCCACCGCGAGCCAGGCGTGCCGGGCCAGGTGCGCCTCCTCGGACAGGTCGTCGACCCCGTGCTGGACGAGCGCATCGGCCACCGCACCGGCGCCCCACAGGTCCTCCGCGCACGGACGCAGCGCACCATCCGGCCACCCCTCCCCGGTCGGCACCAGAGCGAGCACCAGCGACGGGTCCTCGGACAGCCGCGCCGCGCACCAGCGGGCCACCGCATCGGCCGATCGCACCGAACCGGCCACCACCCGGGCACCGGTCGCGGCGACCACGAGCGAGGTCGAGGCGCCGTTCGGCGAGGGCAGCACCAGCCGGTCCCGGCCGAGTCCGTGAACGGATCCGGGTGACAGGCTCGGACCGCCGGTCGAGCGGTCGCGCGCCAGGACGGCGTCGTGCTCGTCCGCGAAGCCCTGCGCCCGCGGGTCGTGCCAACGGAACGGCGCCACCTGGATGCCCTGGGCGCAGGCGGCGGACGTGGTGGTGGAGAAGGTGAGCACATCGATCACGACCGCGAGGCGGTCCGGGCCGGCAGCCACCGCGCGCGCCCCCGGACGCCCCCAGTCGCAGCGCACCCGGGACGGCGCCTGCAGCCGTGGGTCATGGGCCGGGGACGACTCCGGCCGGTGCGCGTAGGTGACGAACCGGTAGCGGGTGCCCTCGGCCGCCGAGGTGTACCAGCCCTCGATGGGCTCGAACGCGACGGGCATCCAGCGCCGCTCGTCCAGCACGGGGGCGAACGTGTCCCCACGCAGCCCCCGGTCGACGATGGTGACCTCGACGCGGTCCGCGTGCGGCAGGGCCGCGGCGTACACCGAACCGCCCCCCACGACCCAGGCGTCCCGGTCCCCCACGACCGCCAGCGCGTCATCGAGGCTCGAGGCGACCACCGCACCCGGTGCCTCGTAGTGCGCCGAACCGGTGAGCACGATGTTGTCGCGACCGGGTAGCGGCCGCATGGCCGACGGCAGCGACTCCCACGTACGTCGACCCATCACCACCGGGTGACCGTTGGTCAACCGGCGGAAGCGCGCGAGGTCCTCGGGCACGTGCCACGGGAGTGCACCGTCGACGCCGATGACGCCGTCCGGCGTCTGCGCCCAGATGAGGGAGAGGCCCATGGGGTGATGGTGTCAGACCGCGATGGGGGCCTTGATCGTCGGATGGTGCTGGTACCCCACGACCTCGACGTCCTCGTAGGAGTACTCGAAGATCGACGGGGCCTTGCGCAGGGCGAGGGTCGGCGCGGGGTACGGCTCGCGGGACAGCTGCTCACGGACCTGCTCGACGTGGTTGTCGTAGATGTGGCAGTCCCCACCGGTCCAGACGAGCTCGCCGACGCCCAGACCCGTCTGCTGCGCCACCATGTGGGTGAGCAGGGCGTAGCTGGCCAGGTTGAACGGCACACCGAGGAACATGTCGGCGCTGCGCTGGTAGAGGTGGCAGCTCAACCGGCCGTCGGCCACGTAGAACTGGAACAGCGCGTGGCAGGGCGCGAGCGCCATCGCGGGGATCTCGCCGACGTTCCAGGCGCTCACCAGGTGCCGGCGGGAGTCCGGGTCGGCCCGCAGGTTCTCGACCACCTGGGCGATCTGGTCGACATGACCTCCGTCGGGTGTCGGCCACGAACGC
>JAKLPK010000052.1 GCA_022013895.1 Cellulomonas sp.
CTGAACGTGGACTACATGGACGTCTCGCCGCGCCAGATGGTGTCGGTCGCGACGGCCCTGATCCCGTTCCTCGAGCACGACGACGCGAACCGCGCACTCATGGGCGCGAACATGCAGCGCCAGGCGGTGCCGCTGGTCCGCTCGGAGGCCCCGATCGTCGGGACCGGCATGGAGCGCCGTGCGGCGATCGACGCCGGTGACGTGATCGTCGCCAAGAAGGCCGGCGCGGTCACCGAGGTGTCCGCCGACATCATCGTGGTGGCGAACGACGACGGGACGTACTCGAACTACCCGGTCGCCAAGTTCCGCCGGTCCAACCAGGGCACGAGCTACAACCAGCGCGTGCTGGTCGAGGGCGGTGCGCGGGTCGAGGTCGGCTCGGTGCTGGCCGACGGCCCGGCGACCGACGAGGGCGAGCTCGCGCTCGGGCGCAACCTGCTGGTGGCGTTCATGTCGTGGGAGGGCCACAACTACGAGGACGCGATCATCCTCTCCCAGCGCCTGGTGTCCGAGGACGTGCTGTCCTCGATCCACATCGAGGAGCACGAGGTCGACGCGCGCGACACCAAGCTCGGCCCGGAGGAGATCACGCGGGACATCCCGAACGTCTCCGAGGAGGTGCTGGCCGACCTCGACGAGCGGGGCATCATCCGTATCGGTGCCGAGGTCAACGCCGGCGACGTCCTGGTCGGGAAGGTCACGCCCAAGGGTGAGACCGAGCTGACCCCGGAGGAGCGCCTGCTGCGCGCGATCTTCGGTGAGAAGGCGCGCGAGGTGCGCGACACGTCCCTCAAGGTCCCGCACGGTGAGTCCGGCACGGTCATCGAGGTTCGCACGTTCAACCGCGAGGACGGCGACGAGCTGCCCGCCGGGGTCAACGAGCTGGTCCGGGTCTACATCGCCCAGCGACGCAAGATCACCGCGGGTGACAAGCTCGCCGGCCGTCACGGCAACAAGGGCGTCATCTCGATCATCCTGCCCGAGGAGGACATGCCGTTCCTCCCCGACGGGACCCCGGTCGACATCATCCTCAACCCGATGGGTGTGCCCGGCCGGATGAACGTCGGCCAGGTGCTCGAGGTCCACCTCGGTTGGATCGCGGCCCAGGGCTGGGACATCGATCTGGCCACCGAGGGTGACCTGTCGTGGAAGGCACAGCTCCCGCCGGCCGCCCACGCCAGCCCCCAGGGCAACCCGGTCGCGACCCCGGTGTTCGACGGTCTGCACGAGGACGCCCTCACCGGTCTGCTGTCGAGCACGCTGCCGAACCGCGACGGTGACCGCATGGTCGCCGGTGACGGCAAGGCCCGACTGTTCGACGGACGTTCCGGGGAGCCGTTCCCGGAGCCGGTGTCCGTCGGCTACATGTACATCCTCAAGCTCCACCACCTGGTCGACGACAAGATCCACGCCCGTTCGACCGGCCCCTACTCGATGATCACGCAGCAGCCCCTGGGCGGTAAGGCCCAGTTCGGCGGCCAGCGGTTCGGCGAGATGGAGGTGTGGGCCCTGGAGGCGTACGGCGCCGCCTACACCCTCCAGGAGCTGCTCACGATCAAGTCGGACGACGTGCCCGGCCGCGTGAAGGTGTACGAGGCGATCGTCAAGGGCGAGAACATCCCCGACTCGGGGATCCCGGAGTCCTTCAAGGTCCTGCTCAAGGAGATGCAGTCGCTCTGCCTGAACGTCGAGGTGCTGTCGTCCGACGGCACGATCATCGACATGAAGGAGAACGACGACGAGGTCTACCGCGCGGCGGAAGAGCTCGGCATCGACCTGTCCCGGCGCCCCAACGCCTCGAACATCGACGAGATCTGAGCCGCGCCCCTCGGCCCCGCTGACCGCGGGGCCGAGGGAGCCGACACCATCGTTCTCCACCCCAGCGCCGGCAGCTCGTACGGCCGCCGGCTTGCGAAGGAAGTAGGAAGCCTTGCTCGACGTCAACGTCTTCGACGAGCTGCGCATCGGTCTGGCTACGGCCGACGACATCCGTGCCTGGTCGCACGGTGAGGTGAAGAAGCCCGAGACCATCAACTACCGGACTCTCAAGCCTGAGAAGGACGGTCTGTTCTGCGAGAAGATCTTCGGTCCCACCCGGGACTGGGAGTGCTACTGCGGCAAGTACAAGCGCGTGCGCTTCAAGGGCATCATCTGCGAGCGCTGCGGCGTCGAGGTGACCCGGTCGAAGGTCCGTCGTGAGCGGATGGGTCACATCGAGCTCGCCGCACCCGTCACCCACATCTGGTTCTTCAAGGGCGTCCCGTCGCGCCTGGGGTACCTGCTCGACCTGGCTCCGAAGGACCTGGAGAAGGTCATCTACTTCGCGGCCTACATGATCACGTGGGTCGACGTGGATGGTCGCGCCGAGGACCTGCCGAACCTGCAGTCCGAGATCGACCTGGAGCGCAAGGAGATCGAGAACCGGCGCGACGCGGATGTGAACTCCCGCGCCGTCAAGCTCGAGTCCGACCTCGCCGAGCTCGAGGCCGAGGGCGCCAAGGCGGATGTGCGCCGCAAGGTGCGCGACTCCGCCGAGCGCGAGATGGCTCAGATCCGCAAGCGTGCGGACAACGAGCTGGACCGCCTCGACACGGTGTGGGACCGGTTCAAGAACCTCAAGGTCGCCGACCTCGAGGGTGATGAGCTGCTCTACCGCCAGCTGCAGGACCGCTACGGCAACTACTTCGCCGGCTCGATGGGCGCCTCGGCGATCCAGAAGCGCCTGGAGTCGTTCGACCTGGACGCCGAGGCGACCTCGCTGCGCGAGACGATCCGCTCCGGCAAGGGGCAGCGCAAGACGCGTGCCCTCAAGCGGCTCAAGGTCGTCAACGCCTTCCTGACGACGAGCAACTCGCCGACTGGCATGGTCCTGGACGCCGTCCCGGTCATCCCCCCGGACCTGCGCCCGATGGTCCAGCTCGACGGCGGCCGGTTCGCCACCTCGGACCTCAACGACCTGTACCGCCGCGTCATCAACCGCAACAACCGCTTGAAGCGGCTGCTTGAGCTCGGTGCGCCCGAGATCATCATCCGCAACGAGAAGCGCATGTTGCAGGAAGCGGTGGACGCCCTGTTCGACAATGGTCGCCGTGGCCGCGCCATCACCGGCACCAATGGCCGCCCGCTCAAGTCGCTGTCCGACATGATCAAGGGCAAGCAGGGCCGGTTCCGCCAGAACCTGCTGGGCAAGCGCGTTGATTACTCTGGCCGTTCGGTCATCGTGGTCGGCCCCAAGCTCAAGCTGCATCAGTGCGGCCTGCCCAAGAAGATGGCCCTTGAGCTGTTCAAGCCGTTCATCTACGCCGAGCTTGAGAAGCGCGAAATCGCCACCACCATCAAGTCGGCCAAGAAAATGGTCGAGCGCGA
>JAKLPK010000053.1 GCA_022013895.1 Cellulomonas sp.
CCGAACGCCCAGCCCAGGCCGCCGAGCAGGGTGAGCACCACCGGCAGCAGCCCGGCCGCGCCCTGCGCCCCGGCCCGGTGCAACGCGATCCCGACGAGCCCGGTGACGGCGAGCGCGAGCCCTGCCCGCTGCCGTGCACTGACCTTCTCGCGCAGGAAGACCGCGGCGAGGATGACCGTGAACGGTGCCGAGGCCTGCAGGACGAGCGACGTCAGCCCGGCGGGCATCCCGATGCTCATCGCCCAGTAGACGAACACGAACTGGAGCACCCCGAAGCCCAACCCGTAGCCCAGTAGCCAGCGCAGCGGCACCTTCGGCCGCGGGACGAGGAGCACGGTGGGGACGGCGATGAGCGCGAACCGCAGCGCGACCAGCAGGAACGGCGGGAACTGCTGGAGCGAGAGGTGGATCGCGGTGAAGTTCACGCCCCAGCACACGGCGACGAGCACGGCGTGCAGGCGGTCACGCAGGGGCATGCCGGTCAGTCTGCGGCGGTCGGTCCATGCAGCACCAGCGAATCCTCGTGAACCATCTCTGTAGCCTTGCTACATGAATTCACGCACGCTCGATCCCCACGCGCTCGAGGTGGTCCGGGCCGTCGGCGCCCGCGGCGGGGTCGGCGCGGCCGCCGAGCTGCTGCACGTGACGCCGTCTGCGGTGTCCCAGACCTTGCAGGCGCTGGGCCGGGACATCGGGATGCCGGTCACCGAACGGGTCGGCCGCGGTGTCCGACTGACCCCCGCCGGCCAGGCCCTCGCCGCGGCCTCGGTCGATGTGGCCGTCGCGCTCGAACGGGCCCGGGCCGCCTGCGATGCGCTGCGCACCGACCCCGGCGGCGAGGTCACCGTGAGCGCCTTCGCCTCCGGCGCCAGGATGCTGTTCCCCGGGCTGCTGACCTGGGCGCAGGACGTGCCGGGGCTGCGGGTGGTGCTCGCCGACGGCGATGTGGCCACCGACCGGTTCGCGGCGCTCACCGATGAGATCGACGTGGTCGTCGGTCACCACCCCGAGGGCGAGGACCCGTGGGCAAACATCGGACGACGCATCGTCCCGCTGCTGCGCGAACCGCTCGACGTCGCCCTGCCGCTGGACCACCGCCTTGCCGACCGGGCCTGGCTCACCCCGCAGGACCTGGCCGACGAGGAGTGGATCTCGGTCCGCGAGGGGTTCCCGGTGGCCGAGGTGCTGAGCGCCATCACCGGCGGAGCCCCCCGCGTGACGCAGCGGCTCAACGACTTCTCGGTGGTCGAGGCGCTCGTCGCCGCCGGGCACGGGATCAGCCTGCTGCCCCGCTACACCACCTCGACGCAGGGACGCTTTCGCCTGCTCCCGCTGCGCGGAGTGCGCGCGGCCCGCAGCATCGCGGCGCTCGCCAGGCCCGACCGCGCCGAACGCCTGGCGGTGCGCCGCGTGCTGGACCGACTGGTCGCCGAGGCGGCGTCGCTCACCGAGACGCGCTGAGCCCGTCAGGCCGGGAGCTCCCTGGCCAGGAACTCCTCGACGTCGTCCCGCTCCTGCGCGCTCACCGTGTGGCCCATCCCCGGGTAGACGCGCGCATCGAGCCTGGTGTGCGCGGCGAGCCAGGTCTGGGTGCGCGCGCTGGCGTCGGGCGCGATGACGGTGTCCGCATCGCCGCGCGCGAACAGCACGGGCGGCGGGTCGGCCGCCAGCACCGGGTCACCGGGCTGATCACCGGGCAGGAGGAAGCCGGACAGCACCACGCCGGCTGCGAAGGCACCGGGTCGGGCGCGCAGCAGCTGGGTCACCATGAGCCCACCCTGGGAGAACCCGAGCAGGCCGATCCGCCGCCCTGGTTCGATGTGCGCGTCCAGCCAGGTCAGCAGGGCCGTCGTCGCCTCGTGCACCGGGGCCGGATCGGGGTCGCCGGGCACCGTGATCGGCGCCCACGCGAAGCCCGGGCCGGCGCGCAGCGGGGCGCGGGGGGCCAGCAGCTCCAGGTCCGGCCGGTCGATGAGCGGGAGCAGATCGCCTTCGTGCGAGCCGTAGCCGTGCATGAGGACGAGCACCGGCGCATCGGGCCGCGCGCCCTCACGCCGGCGGCCCACCTCGATCGCGAGACCACTCATCGGGCACCCGCCGCGGCGACCTCGATGAGGCTGCCCCACGGGTCGTCGAACCGCAGCGTCAGCCCGTCGTCGCGCACCGGGATCCCGCGATGGGCGAGCCTGTCGCGCAGCGCTGCCACGTCATCGGACCCGGGGACGGTGAGCGCCACCTGACCCAGGCCCAACGCGGCGGCCCGCGGCCCGGCGCCGGCCGAGTTCCAGGTGTTCATCGCCATGTGGTGGTGGTAGCCACCGGCCGCCACGAACAGCGCGCCGCGCATGGCGGCCATCTGCTCGAAGCCGAGGGTGTCGACGTAGAACGCCTTGGCCGTGGGGATGTCCCCGACCTGCAGGTGCACGTGGCCGACCTGGGCCGCGTCGTCCTGCGCGTGCTCGACCGCCCGGGTGGTGGCGTGCTCGGTGAGGAACGCGTTCGGGTCGAACCAGTCCGACCCCATGGCGACGCCGCCATCGGCCTCGCGCTGCCATGCGTCGCGCGGACGGTCCCAGTAGAGCTCGATGCCGTTGTCCTCGGGGTCCTGGAAGTAGAAGGCCCGGGAGACCCAGTGGTCGGCGTTGCCGACGAACCGGGAGCCGGGGTGCTGGGCCGCCCGGACGACCGCGGCGGCCAGCGACTCCTCGGTGTCGAACAGCACCGCGGTGTGGAACAGCCCTGCCTGGTGGCGCGATCCGGCGGGCAGGCCCGGGGTGTGCCGGAGCACGACGACGGGCGTGCCCACCCGGCCGAGGACGACGGACCCGGCGGTGGTCGGCCCGGCGGGCTCGGCGGCCAGCGTCGTGAGCGCGAGGGCGTCACGGTAGTAGGCGGCCATGGCGTCCAGGTCGCCGACGTGCAGGGTGACGGCTGCCATGGAGGTGTCGGCCGCGAGCAGGTCCTGGGCCTGACGCTGCGTGGTGGTGCTCATGGCGAGATCCTCCCCCGGTCCCGGTCTGGCCGGTGCCTGGATACGTGTGGTCGTAGCGAGGACGACGATAGCAACTTCTAGTTGAAGTCTCAACTACTTGGGGGTGCGGGGCTCGGCGCTGCCTGACGGGCGCCCCCCTGGCCCGTAACCCGAGACCGGGAACCGGGGCCCCGCGATCTGAGGCGCGCCCACGGACCATCGAACCGCTGCTGGGCCGTCGCGATACCGAGCACGACGACGGCAGCCCCCGCGGGTTGGTTCCAGCCGACGGACTCACCCAGGACCGTGACACCGAGCGCGATCCCGACGACCGGGGTGAGGTAGGTGACCGTCGAGGCGTTGGTGGCTCCCCAGTGGGTGATGACATCGGTGTTCCAGACGTACGCCAGACCCGTCCCGAACACCCCCAGCGCCACCATCGCCAGGACCACCCGGGCGGACAGCACCACCGGGGTCCGGGCGACGAACGGCGCAGCAGCGACCATGAGGACGGCCGCCAGACCGACCTGCACGGTGGCCACCGGCAGCGCAGCCAGACCGTAGGGGGTGACGAACCGGCGCAGGTACACGTAGGCCACCCCGTAGCTCCCGGTCGCCGCCAGGCAGGCGAGCTGACCGGTCACCATCGCAGCGCCCGGTCCGCTGTCCCACGGCGCGAGGAGCACGACCACCCCGGCGAAGCCGAGCAGCAGCCCGACCGCCCGGGTCCGGGTCAGCCGGTCCTCACGGAGCGCGAGGAGTGCGACCAGGGCCGTCATCAGCGGTGTCGTCGCGTTGTAGACGCTCGCCATCCCCGAGCTGATCCGCACCTCGGCCCAGGCGAACAGGAGATACGGCACGACGCACAGCAGCAGGGCGACCACCGCCAGGTGGGCCCACACCTCCGGTTGCCGGGGCAGCCGGGTCCGCGACAGCACGCACACGACCGCCAGCGCGGCGGCCCCGAGCACGAGACGCCCCAGGACCACCTGGGTCGGGGAGATCCCTTCGAGCCCGATCTTGATGAACAGGAAGCTCGCACCCCAGGTGAGGGCGAGCAGCACGTACTGCGGCAGCACGGTGGTCCTGGTGCGCATCGTCACGGGTGCACCCGCCTTCCTCGACTCGACTCAGGGCACCGGGGCCGCCGGGCGGTGGTGGGACACGGGTGGAGGTGGTTGATCACCCGGGCGACGCTAGGTTTCGCGGCGTCGGGACGCTGGCAGCAATCCGCCATCGCAACGACCGAGGCCGCCGGGATCGGCTCTAGGATCGACGCATGACCGCACCCCGTACCTGGTGGTGGCTGCTCTAGGCAGCCGCGGTCGACCCACCCTCCCCGAGCTGCTCCGCGCGGCCGGGGAGTTCCTGTGCTCGGTGTGCGGACGGCTCCCGTCCCAGGAGCACCGATGACCTCCCTCGACATCACCCCGCGTTCGACCACCGTCGCGCCCTCACCCGTCGGACCCGGCGGCGTCGTCCCGTCCGATGCGACGACGCTCGACATCGCCGAACAGCTCGCCCGCGAACGCACCCTCGAGCTGGAGCAGGAGATCGCCGCCGAGCCGGGCCGGTTCCGGGTGCTCACCGGCGACCGGCCGACCGGACGGCTGCACATCGGCCACTTGTTCGGCACGGTGGCCAACCGGGTCCGGCTGCAGGGTCTGGGCGTCGAGACGTTCGTCGTCATCGCCGACTACCAGGTGATCGCCGACCGGGACAACGGCGGTGACCTCGCGCAGGCCTGTGTGGACCTGGTGATCGACCACCTCGCGGCGGGGATCGACCCGGCGCGTTCGACGATCTTCCAGCACAGCGCGGTGCCCGAGCTGCACCAGCTCATGCTGCCGTTCCTGTCCCTGGTCACCGTCGCCGAGCTGGAACGCAACCCCACGGTCAAGGCCGAGCTCGCGGCGACCGGCGGCCGGGCCATGTCCGGGCTGCTGCTCACCTATCCGGTGCACCAGGCGGCCGACATCCTGGCGTGCCGCGGCACCGTGGTGCCGGTCGGCCGCGACCAGCTGCCGCACCTGGAGACCACCCGGCTGGTCGCGCGCCGGTTCAACGCCCGCTACGGCGCGGGCACCCTCGCCGAACCGGAGGCGCTGTTGTCCGAGACGCCCCTCGTGCTCGGGCTGGACGGAACCAAGATGAGCAAATCGGCCGGCAACGCCATCGCGCTCACCGCGACTCCCGACGAGATCGCCCGGGCCGTACGCGGCGCCCGGACCGACGCCGAACGGACCATCACCTACGAACCCGAACGCCGCCCGTACGTGGCAAACCTGCTGCGCCTGGCCTCGTTCGCAGGAGCCGGGACGCCCGAGCAGGTCGCGGCCCAGATCGGCGGCCAAGGAGCCGGCGCGCTCAAGGCGCTCCTCACCGAGACCCTGGTCGAGTCACTCGCCCCGGTCCGCGAACGGGCCGCGCTGCTGCGCGACGACCGCGCCCAGGTGGCGGCCGTCCTGCGCGAGGGCAACGAACGCGCCCGGACCGAGGCGACCGCGACCCTCGCACAGGTGCGGACGGCGATGCGGATGGTGGTGTGAGGGCCGACGGTTCGCGAGGGGCCGGACTACGTCTTGTCCACCGCAGCCTTGTCCGCCGCAGTCTTGTCCACTGCGGCGACCATCAGCGCGGCCAGGTCCGCCGGGCGGGACAGCTGGGGCCAGTGGCCGGTGGGCAGCTCAAGGATGTCGACATCGCGCGCAAGGGTGAGCTCGGCGACGTACGGGTGGCCACCGGCCATGAGCTCACGCAGCTGATCGGCCGTCATGGTCGAGCAGATCACGGTGGCCGGCACCGCGTAGCGCCGTTCGTCGTGCAGGCGCTGCGGCCCTGCGGCGACCTGTGCCGGCACCGGGCGCGCACGGGCCCGGAACTCCTCGAGCACCGACGAGCTCAGACCGGCCAGCTCCTCGTCCTCGAAGAAGCCCCAGTCAGGCAACGGCACCATGCCGTCCACCACCGGGAGGTCGTCGTTGACGACACCGCCCTCGCCGAGCGGTCCGGCGTCGACGTAGACCAGCCGGGCCACCGCATCGGGCCGGGCATCGGCGACCGCGTACGCAACGGCGCCGCCGCCGCTGTGCCCCACCACGACCGCGGGAGCGCCCAGGCCGTCGAGCACCGTCACGACGGCGGCGGCCTGGTCGGCCAGCGTCACCTCGGTCGGGTCATCGGGGCCCAGACCGAGCGGGGTCACCGGGTGCGGACGGTGACCTGCGGCGGCCAGAGCCGCCGTGACCGGGGCCCAGCTGGACCCGTCGAGCCAGAAACCGGGGATGAGGATGACGTCCATCCCCCGACCGTAGGAGCGACCACCCACATCCGCCCGCTGCGGATCACCGGACCCGGGGACGGGCGCGTCGGAAGGCACCGGGCCCGGGACGAGCGGCGGGGGGGTGGACGCCTCGGCCACCCCACCGCCGTCGTCGGGACCGGTTCAGACGAGCGCGGCGCGCAGGGCCTCGACCAGACGGGTGGTCGGACGGCCGATCAGGGTGCGCAGGTCGGCGGTGGCATCGGCCAGGAGACCGGCCTTGATCCCGGCGTCGGCGCCGGCGGCGAACTGGGCACCGCCCTCGGGCACCCCGGCGGCCACCAGCGCCGCGATGTACTCCTCGGTCGACAGGTCGCGGTAGACGACCTCGCGGCCGATCACCTCGCCGATCGCAGCGGCGAGCTCGGGGTAGTCCCAGGCGTGGTCGCCGGACAGCTCGTAGACCTTGCCGTCGTGACCCTCGCCGAGCAGCACGGCGGCGGCACCCTCGGCGTAGTCGGCGCGCGGGGCGCTGGCGACCTTGCCCGCGCCTGCGGCACCCAGCAGCACCCCCGTGGCCTGGGCGCCCTGGACCGAGCCGACGTAGTTCTCGGTGTACCAGTTGTTCCGCAGGATGGTCCAGGTCAGGCCGCTGGCCCGGAGCGCCTCCTCGGTCACCCGGTGCTCGGGGATGATGATCAGGTCGGACGTGTCCGCATGCGACGCGCTGGTGTAGACGATCCGGGCGACGCCCGCCTCGACGGCCGCGTCGATGACGGCCTTGTGCTGCTGGGCGCGTTCACCGATCGCGCTGGAGGACACGAGCATGACGGTGTCGACGCCGGCGAACGCCTTGGCCAACGTCTCGGGCCGGGTGTAGTCCAGCTCGACGGTCGTCACGCCGAGGTCGTCCGCGGTCTCGGGGCGCCGCGCTCCCGCGATCACGGTGGCCGGGTCGGCCCCCGCGGCGAGCAGCTTGGTGACGATGAGCCGGCCGAGATGGCCGCTGGCTCCGGTGACGACGATCGACATGAGTCCTCCAGGTGTGGATAGCTGTTTCATCCAGCCCCAACAGGCCTGCGGCGGCCGCTCTTCCCTTTTCGTTGAAGTTTCACAGATCCCTGCTGTGACGTGCGTCACGGCACACCTTGGGACCGGGGCAGACCTGCAGTTCAACGCGCTCCGTCGGCTGCCGATGGGATCTCGACAAGGACCTCCGGGGGAAGAAGACACGATGGACGGGGCGCGGATGCCCAGACGTCGTCGACTGACGCTGCTGATGCGACTCGTCAGCGCCATCGTGGTGGCTGCTGCCGTGATGGGCGTCGCGATCGCCTACGCGATCGTCCGACTGGCTCACCTGGCCACGCTCTCCGACGCGGAGACCGCCACCGCGGCCTCGGCGGCCTCAGCCGCGCTCATCATCGGGATCGTGCTGGCTGCCGCGTCGGGGGCTGTCGGCGTCGCCCTCGTCGGCCGCGCCGTGCTGAGCGATGCGCACGAGGTGCAGCAGGCGCTCGACGCCCTGGCCTCCGGCGACCTCACCGTGCACCCGCAGGTGCGCCGCGACTACGAGATCGGCGATATGGCCGAGGCGCTGAGCCGCAGCCTCACCGTGGTCGCCGCGACGATCCACCACGTCGACGACCTCGCGGAACAGGTCCGCGCGGCCACGACGGCACTCGACGCTGCGGGTTCGCAGGTGGCGTCTGGTTCGCAGGAGACGTCTGCTCAGGCGGGTGTGGTGGCGGCTGCTGCGGAGCAGGTGTCGCGCAATGTGCAGACGGTGGCTGCGGGTGCTGAGCAGATGGGTAGCTCGATCGGTGAGATCGCGCAGAATGCGTCGCAGGCGGCGAAGG
>JAKLPK010000054.1 GCA_022013895.1 Cellulomonas sp.
GCTGGTCGACCTTGTTGTCCGCGTACTGCAGGCTCGTCTGGAAGCCGTCGGCCTTGAGCAGCTCCTCCAGGTGGGCCCCGTCCCGGTTCCACCGTTCGAGGCTCTTGGTCGGCATCGCGATGCCGATGAGCGTGTCGCCGGCGGCGGCTGTTCCGCTCGCACTCGCGTCGGTCCCTGCGTCACGGGTCGAGCTGCATGCGGTCACCGAGCCGATCATGAGGCCGAGCCCCACGACGCCGGCCGCGACCTTCCTCCACGAAAGTGACATCCTCGTCCGCTCCTGTCGTTGCGTGGCTCGGACTGCGGCACGAACCCCGGGGCGTCGGTGCCCCGGGTCTGACCGTTCGCTCGTCCCGACGATGGAACGGAGGCCCCAGACCGATGTCTTGGATTCAAGCCCTGAACGCTACGGGCGGCAAGTGCTGTGACCGAACCGTGTCTTTCGTGACTATTCGGCGCGGCGCCCCGGAGTTCGCGCCGCGGGGGTTCAGGGCGTGAACGCAGCGGGGTCTCAAGGATCACTCCTGCGGATCGAGCGGTCCGGCCGCTGGGCCCGAACCCGGCGGCCCCGGGCCCCGGTGCTCCGCGGGTCGGCGGGTGTGCAGACCCGCCGGCCCACAGGTCCGCGGGCTCACAGGCCCGCCTTTCCGCAGGCCCGCAGCTCCGCAGCGGACGAGGGCGCGGGTGTCAGCCCTAGTCTGCGAGCAAGGCGTCGAGCCGAACCGCCAGATCGGCCGCCGCGTCGTCGTCGACCGCGACCACCTTGTCCCGGCTCGTCGCGCCGCGGACCAGGCTCAGGTGCCGGCGACGGACCCCGAGCACCTCGGCCAGTGCCCGCAACGCAGCCTCGGTCGCTGCACCGTCGACCGCCCGCTGCTGCACAGCCACCACGAGGCGTCCCCCGTACGCACCGCCCACCCGGGTCCGCGAAGCCCCCGGCCGCACCCTGATCTCGATGTTCATCCCGGTGCCGTCGGGTCCGGCCGCGATGCCCCGAACGCGAACCCGAAGATGGTCGGTGCCGGTGGGGGCAGCTCGTCGTAGCCCGCCGGCGGAACGGGCAACGGGCCGACCGGATCGGGGCCGACCCAGATCCGCCACCAGCTGCCGTCGTGGTAGAGGCGTCCCTCGGCGACCAGCCGGACGTGCTGCTCCTGCGTGAGCACACGGTGCAGGTCATCGGCATGCTCACGCGGGACGAACCCCACGTTGCGGTTGCGCCAGACGACGACCACGCGCCCCGCGGCGCCCGGGGCGAAGGTCAGCTCCACCGCCATCGGGGCAGCGCCCTCACCGGCCACGAAGGCCGAGCGGATAGTGGCCTGGAGCGCTGGGGCCTCGGTGGCCACGAAACCCTCCGGCAGGTCTGCCGGGACGTCGTGGCGCGCACGCCGCCACGGCATCGACTGGACCATCCGGGCATCCTGTCACGGGCGGTCCGGGGCGGCCATCACCGGGACCGCGCGGGCAACCGAACGCCCGGTCGCACCACTGGTGCGACCGGGCGTTGCGGACCGCTGCGATCAGATGAGGCCGAGATCCTGCACGGCCGCGCGTTCCTCGGCGAGCTCGGCGACCGAGGCGTCGATCTTGCCCCGCGAGTACGCGTCGATCTCCAGGTCCGGCACGATCTGCCAGGCACCGTCGACCGCGGTCACCGGGAACGACGCGATCAGCCCCTCCGGCACGCCGTACTCACCGTGCGAGACGACACCTGCGCTCGTCCAGTCCCCCGCCGGGGTGCCGTGCACCCAGCTGTGGACGTGGTCGATCGCCGCGCTGGCGGCCGAGGCCGCCGAGGACGCGCCGCGCGCCTCGATGATCTGGGCGCCGCGCTTGGCCACCACCGGCACGAACGTGTCCTTGACCCAGGCGTCGTCGGCGATGACGTCGATCGCCGGCCGGCCCGCGATCGTCGCGTGCGTGAGGTCCGGGTACTGGGTCGCCGAGTGGTTGCCCCAGATCGCGACCTTCGCGATATCGGTCAGGGCCGCACCCGTCTTGACCCGCACCTGGGCGAGCGCCCGGTTGTGGTCGAGCCGGGTCATCGCGGTGAATCGTTCGGCCGGCACGTCGGGGGCGTGCTGCTGGGCGATCAGCGCGTTCGTGTTCGCCGGGTTGCCCACCACGAGAACCCGCACGTCATCGGCCGCACCGGCGTTGATCGCTGCGCCCTGCGGCCCGAAGATCCCGCCGTTGGCGGCAAGCAGATCGCCCCGCTCCATGCCAGCGCTGCGCGGCCGTGCCCCGACGAGCAGCGCGACGTTGACGCCGTCGAACGCGGCGGTCGCATCGTCGTAGATGTCGGTGCCGTCGAGCAGCGGGAAGGCGCCGTCCTCGAGCTCGAGCGCGACCCCCTCGGCGGCCTTGACCCCTTGCGGGATCTCCAGCAGCCGCAGCCGGACCGGCTGGTCGGGTCCGAGCAGCTGACCGGAGGCGATCCGGAACAGCAGCGCGTAGCCGATCTGGCCCGCCGCACCGGTGACGGTGACGACGGCGGGGGTGGTGGTGGGCACGGAAGACTCCTTCGTTCGACCTGGTGGCGCCGCATCGTTGCGGGTCAGCGGCTCCTTGAGCAATCTACCGTCCGGACCATGAGGCACTCGGTCGTCGACGGACGAAAGTCCTGCGTAACTTCTGGTCCGCGGACGCGTTCTGCGCCCCGGACCGCGGTGCCCCCGGACCTCGGGCACACGGACATCCGTGCCGCCGGTCATCGCGCGACCGGCGGCACTGCCCGGGATCAGACCAGCGCGGCGGCGAGGTTGGTGTCGAGCGCGGCCAGGAAGTCCTCGGTGGTCACCCAGGCCTGGTCCGGGCCGACGAGCAGGGCCAGGTCCTTCGTCATCTGACCCGACTCGACGGTCTCGACCACGACCCGTTCGAGGGTCTCGGCGAACTCGATGACCTCGGGCGTGCCGTCCAGCAGACCGCGGTGCCGCAGTCCACCGGTCCAGGCGTAGATCGAGGCGATCGGGTTGGTCGACGTGGGCTTGCCCGCCTGGTGCTGGCGATAGTGCCGGGTCACCGTGCCGTGGGCCGCCTCGGCCTCGACCGTCTTGCCGTCCGGGGTCATGAGCACGCTGGTCATGAGGCCGAGCGAGCCGAAGCCCTGGGCCACGGTGTCGGACTGCACGTCACCGTCGTAGTTCTTGGTGGCCCAGACGTAGCCGCCCTCCCACTTCATGGCCGAGGCGACCATGTCGTCGATGAGCCGGTGCTCGTACGTCAGGCCGGCCGCCGCGAACTGCTCGGCGAACTCGGTGTCGAACACCTCCTGGAAGATGTCCTTGAAGGCGCCGTCATAGGCCTTGAGGATCGTGTTCTTCGTCGACAGGTACACCGGGTAGCCGCGCTTGAGGCCGTAGGCCAGGCTGGCCCGCGCGAAGTCACGGATCGAGTCGTTGAAGTTGAACATGCCCATCGCGACGCCCCCGCCCTCGGGGTAGACCGCGACCTCCTGCTCGATCGGCTCCGAGCCGTCGGACGGGGTGAACGTGAGGGTCAGCCGCCCGGCGCCCGGCACCTTGAAGTTGGCGGCCTTGTACTGGTCGCCGTGGGCGTGCCGGCCGATGATGATCGGCTTGTTCCAGCCCGGCACCAGGCGCGGGATGTTCGAGATGATGATCGGCTCGCGGAACACCAC
>JAKLPK010000055.1 GCA_022013895.1 Cellulomonas sp.
GGCCGGCACCGGGTGTGCGGGCGGGCCGTCCGGCCCGCTCGGTGTCGATGAGGTGGTCGAGCCAGGCGACCTCGCGCTCGACCTGGTCGAGTCCGTGGCGCTGCAGCTCGGAGGTGTACTCGTCCATCCGCTCGCGTCCGCGGGCGAAGGACTGGCGCACCAGCTCGAGCCGCTCGGTGAGCCGGGTGCGCCGACCCTCCAGGATGCGGAGCCGGGTCTCGGCGTCGGTCTGTGCGAAGAACGCGAACCGGACGTCGAACTCCTCGTCGTCCCACGCCGAGGGCCCGGCGGAGCCGAGCACCTCGCCGAGCAGCTCCTTGCCGGCGGCGGTGAGCTGGTAGACGATGCGGGCCCGTTTGCTGGCCACGGCCCGCTCGTCGGCGACGGCATCGGAGCCGACGATGAGTCCCCGCTCCGCGAGCGAGCGCAGGGCCGGGTAGAGCGAGCCGTACGACAGCGCCCGGAACGAGCCGAGCACGAGGTTGAGCTGTTTGCGCAGCTCGTAGCCGTGCATGGGTGAGCCGTGGAGCAGGCCCAGGATCGCGTGGTCGAGGACGTCGGAGCGTGCGCGCACGTCCTACCTCCTTGACCGATGGCGACCGGGCTCGCGGGACCCGCACGGGCGATGCACGCCCGACCGGCAGATCCGGAGCCCGTTCGATGTCCTGCGAGTCCCGATGAAAGTCTCGATGTATCGAACTGATACATCCGGAGGCTATGCCATACCGACACATCGGCACAAGGTGACCTGTGCGACGTCGCTGGTGCCGATCCGGTGAAGGCGGCGGGGCGATGGGGTGGCGTCGCACCGCGACCCGACACGCTCCCCCATACTGGAACGCGCGGAACGGCCCCGCCCTCGTCGTGGTGGCGTCGTACAAGTGCAACCAGAGGGAGTCTGTGTGGCTGGGAAGACCGGGCGTCCGGCGCGTTCGGACGCACGGCGCAGCACATCGCGCGCCAGTGGTCGCCCGACCCGCCCCAGCGACAAGGACGCCCCGAACCGGTTCTGGAACTACCCGCGCCCCGGGTACCACGGGCTGCACCGGTGGCTGCCGTCCTGGCGGTTCGTGGTGGCTTCGGCGCTGGGCTTCGTGTTCCTCGTGCTCGGCCTCGTCGTCGCCGCCTACCAGGGGATCGCCGTCCCGGACCCGACCGCCGAGGTCACCGACCAGACGACCAAGGTCTACTTCGCCTCCGAGGACGGCACGTCCGACCGCGGCAACCTGATGGGCACCTACCCCGGGATCAACCGGGAGATCGTCGACTACTCGACGCTGCCGGAGTACGTCGGCCAGGCCGTGGTGGCCTCCGAGGACCGCACGTTCTTCACTAACTCGGGCGTCGACCCGCGCGGCATCGTCCGAGCCTTCCTGAACAACGTCTCTGGCGGGGCGCAGCAGGGGGCCTCGACCCTCACCCAGCAGTACGTCGAGAACTACTACCTGGGCGCGACGCACGACTACGTCGGCAAGGCGAAAGAGGCGCTGCTCGCCATCAAGATCGCCCAGACCGAGAGCAAGGAAGAGATCCTCGGCCGGTACCTCAACACCATCTACTTCGGCCGCGGCGCCTACGGCATCCAGGCCGCCGCCCAGGCCTACTTCGGGGTCGACGCGAAGGACCTCACCGTCTCGCAGTCCGCGATGCTCGCCGGGATCATCCCGTCGCCGAGCAACTGGGACCCTGCGGTCAGCCCGGACAAGGCCCAGGCCCGATGGGCCCGGACCCTGGACTACATGGTCGAGGAGGGCTGGCTGTCCTCCGCCGACCGGGCCGCCCAGCAGTTCCCGGCCACCATCACCCAACAGGTGAGTGCGACCTACACCGGACCGAACGGCTACCTGCTCGTGATGGCGCGCGACGAGGTCGGCACCGAGCTCGGACTGACCGATGAGCAGGTGATGCGCGGCGGCTACACCATCATCACCACGGTCAAGGAGTCGGTGCAGAACGAGGCGATCCGAGCCGCCGGCGATCTGCTCAACGGGACGCTGGCCGACGGCGCGACCCCGGACCCCAAGCTCAAGATCGGGATCACGTCGCTCGACCCGATCACCGGCGGGATCGTCTCGCTGTACTCCGGGCAGGACTTCCTCACCGATCAGATCAACCGGGTCACCAAGGACGCCATCCAGGCCGGGTCGACGTTCAAGCCGTTCACGCTGGTTGCGGCCCTCGAGAAGGGGATACCGCTGTCCACGACCTTCAGCGGGAAGAGCCCGCAGAAGATCGCAGGCTGGAAGGCCGACGACGGCACGGATGCGACGGTCACGAACTTCCTGGGTCAGAGCTTCGGCACCATCGACCTGGTCAAGGCCACCGAGGACTCGGTGAACACCGTCTACGCCCAGCTCAACGTCGAGGTGGGCGCCGAGGCCACGGCCGACGTCGCCGCCCGGGCCGGGATCACCACCGAACAGAACGGTCAGCTGTCCAACGTGCTTGGCACCGACTCGGTGCACCCGCTCGACATGGCCTCGGCCTACGGCGTCTTCGCGGCCCAGGGTCTGCGCGCCACACCGCATCTGGTGTCCTCGGTGCTCAACTCCACCGAGACCACGGCCTACACGGCCGACACCACCCAGACGCGGATCTTCGCGGCCGATGTGATGGCCGACACGACCTACGCGATGCAGACGGTGGTCTCGCAGAAGGGCGGGTCGGGCTACAAGTACATCCACCCGCTCGACCGGACCATCGCGGGCAAGACCGGCACCTCGACCAACAACAAGTCGGCCTGGTTCGTCGGCTTCACCACCAACCTCGTGACCGCGGTGGCGTTGTCCCAGACGGCCGAGGACGGCAAGGGCCAGGACACGATCACCCCGTGGGGCGGCGTCACCCAGGTCACCGGTGGCAGCTGGCCGGCGGCGCTGTGGGCGGACTACATGAAACCGGTGCTCGCGATGTCGGCCTATGCCACCGACACGGCGTTCCCGGACCGCGCGAACGTGGGCCCGAGCGCGACACCGACGGCGACCGCCACGACCCCGGTCGTCGAACCGACGGTCGAGGCGCCCACCACGGCGGTCGTCCCCGACTCGCTCGTGAGCAAGCTCGAGGCGGACGCCAGCGCTGCGATCACCTCGGTGGGGCTCGTCCCGAAGATCGTGTCGGAACCCTCGGCCGATGTCCCGGCCGGGCGGGTGATCCGGACCGACCCCGGCGCGGGCAACACCGTCGAGATCGGCTCCGAGGTCACGCTGGTCGTCTCGACCGGGCCGCCGTCGACACCGACGCCCACGCCTACCCAGGCACCGGAGCCGGCCGTGTCCGAGACGGCCGCCGCCGGCGGCTGATTTCGTCCGGACGCCCGCGGGCCGCTACCATGGCCCGTTGCCATGCCCGGGCCCGTCCCGGGACGTGACGACGCGACTGCACCCTCCTGCCACGGACCGACCGTGGCCGCGAAGACCAGAGGAGGTGGGTATGAGCCTGCGTCA
>JAKLPK010000056.1 GCA_022013895.1 Cellulomonas sp.
ACCGGGACGCTGAACGACTCCTCGTCCCCGACCTCGTCCCGCCAGACGAGCTCACGGCCGGCCACCTCGAGGACGCCCGAACCGTCGTGGCAGTAGTCGGTCTCACCGCGCACCGCCCCGTCGAACACGAGGGGCCGCCCGGCGGCGTCGGCCTTGCGCAGATCGCGGCGGCGCTTGCGGGGCGAGCTGTCGCGCAGGTCGACCACGATCGCCACGAGGTCCAGGAACATGTCGAGCACGGCGGTGAGCGTACCGGCGAGATCGGGCAGGTCCGCACCGCGCCGCTCGCGACAGCTCAGCCCCGGGGCACCAGCCGGATCGGCGGCAGCACGGGTGCGGGCAGCGGAGCGTGCGGGTCGTCGGGGACGGGCGCGAACCGGCTGGACCCGACGGGAACGTGGTCCGGCACCACGGCCCCGCCCACCGAATCCTCGTCCGCCTGCGCCCCGATCCCCGCCTGCCAGGCCGCCCGCGCCGCCACCACGTCCTCGTGCGTACGACCGAGGAAGTTCCACCACATGACGATCCGCTCCCCCAGCGGCTCACCACCCAGCAGCAGCACCCGGGCGCCCGACGGCCCGGCGTCCAGCACCAGGCCGGTCTCCCCCGGTGCGACGTAGAGCAGCTCACCGGTGCGGCCCGGCGTCCCGGCGACCTCGACGGTCCCGGTGTCCACCAGCACCCCGTGCTCGAACCCGGGGTCGACATCCAGGACCAGGTGCGCACCCGGGTCGAGCACCAGCTCGGCGCCCAGCAGCGGGGTGAACCACGGCACCGGGGACGTGGTCCCCGCCAGTGAACCCAGGAACACCCGCACGGTCGCGCCCGGCAGCGTGAACGGCGTGGGCGCGTGGTGGGTGAACGCCGGCGCGGTGTCGCGGTGCGCATCCGGCAGCGCCACCCACAGCTGGGCACCGTGCAGCAGCGTCGTGGTCGGCGTCGAGTACTCCGAGTGCACGATCCCGCGTCCGGCCGTCATGAGGTTGAGCTCACCGGGGCGCACCAGGGCGTGCGTGCCGAGGCTGTCGCGGTGCTCGATCTGCCCGGAGAACAGCCAGCTCACGGTCGCGAGCCCGGTGTGCGGATGCGGCGGCACCACCATCCCGCCCGTGAGCGACACATCGTCCGGTCCGTAGTGGTCCAGGAAGCACCAGGCGCCGATGAACGAGCGGGCACGCTGCGGCAGCGTCCGCCGTACCGTCATCGCCCGGATGCCGCCGAGCGGCACATCACGCGGGGTGAGCACCTGGACGCGCCCGGCGGCGCCCGGGCCCACCGGTGCGCAGACCGTCTCCGCCGGACGCTGTTCGAGGTTGGTCACCCGGTTCTCCTCCCGTACCGGCGCCCACGGTACGTCGGGCGCCGCTCAGCCGTGCAGCGTGCTGCGGTCCGCACCGACGTACACGTCGAGCACCCGCACCCGGGTGAGCGCCGACGCCTCGATCAGGAGCCCGCCCGAGCGGTACGGCACGGCCTCCAGCCTCCCCGGCAGCGGACGGCCGTCACCGACCACCACGACCGGTGCATCGCCTGCGCTCACGTGGTACCGCACGGTGCGCGACTCACCCAGCAGGTCGAGCTGCACCACCGTGCCGTCGTCCGCCGTCGCGAGCACCGGGTCGACGAGCAGGCCTCCGGCGCGCACCGTGAGGCCCAGCGCACCCTGCACCACCTGGCGCAGGTAGATCCCCGGCCCCGAGGAGTAGACCCGCCAGCCCCCGCGCACGCCCACCGGGTCCTCGGCGCCCTCGCGCAACCGGTCCCACTGGGCGGCAGCGGTGTAGCGGTCCGGGAATTCGGCGTCCGAGGAGGAGAAGTAGCAGTTGCGCTGCCGCGGCAGGCTCGTGGCCAACCGCTCGTGCTGACCGACCGGGCTGATCCGCAGCAGCTCGGTCACCACCTGGTCGCTGCCCAGGGCCGCGAGCGCCTCGACGTACCGGATGTGCGCATGGGTGTACATCAGCCCGATCTCGCGCCCGATGTTCGCAGCCTGCTCGCCGCGGCGGAAGAACCTCGTGACCCCGTCGGCGTAGGGCGCCGGCCGGTCCATCAGCCGCACCCCGTCGGGGTAGTGCAGGTGCTCGGTGACCAGCGCCTCGTGGGTCGCGGCCTGGGCGGGGGTGAACAGGCCCGCGATGATCGACCGGGTCATCGGGATGAGCCGGTAGTGCAGCCCGGTGCGCCCGTCGGCCGGGTGGATCACCGGCTGGGCACCCTCCGGGGCGAACACCACGTAGCCCGCGAGCACCCCGTCGATCACGAGCCGCTCGGAGAACTCGCGCGCCACCTGGTCGGCCTCGGCGGCCAGCTCGGCACCCAGATCGGCGTGCGGCGAACCGGCCAGCAGCCGGGCGCCCTCATGGGTGGCCTGGTAGAGCAGCGCGACCGTCCACGACGAGGCCATCTCCTCGCTCATCGAGGCCTGGGCGGGCTGGAGCGTGTCGTCCCAGTCGCCCTCGCCGTAGGACAGCAGCCCGGTGCCGGGCGCCCGGTGCGAGCGGATGTAGGCCATGGTGGCGCGCAGGTGGTTCGCGACGCTCACCGGAGAGGTCCCGGGGCGCCGGTGCACGTCGTCCCAGAACGGGACCCGCTCGTCCAGCACCGCGAGGTCGCCCGTGGCGGCCAGGTACTCGACCAGCGCCATGAGCGGCCACACGACGACATCGCCGTGCGCCTCGTCCTGGTAGAGCTCGCGGTAGGCGTCGAACATGAACCACTGCGGCAGCGTGCCGTCCGGGTTCTGGTGCGCGAGGACCCGCAGCAGGATCTCGCGCGCCGTGGCCGGGTGGTCGAAGGCGAGCGCCAGCTCCAGCGGCCCCTGGCAGACGTCGCGCGTCCCCCACGCCGCGCCCGAGTACTGCTCGAGACCGTGCGGGACGAGGAAGTGGATCAGCGCGTTCTGCGCGAACCACGGCACCAGCACGTTGAGCTCGGCCAACCGGCCGTCGCCCTCGACGTGCAGATGACGCGTGAGCGCGGCGACGGTCTCGCGGTGCCCGGCCAGCTCGGCGGGGACGTCGAGCGGTGCAGCCAGGACGGGTGCGGCGGCCGCGAGCGCGGCGTCAGCACCCTCGAGCGAGCCGGTGAGCACCACCCGCACCTCGCGGGCGCCCGGGGCGGCGACCGTGAGCACCCCCGTGCCACGGGACGGCCCGCCCGCGGCACCGTCGGTGAACAACGGCCCGTCGGCCCCGAGCACACCGTCCGGGCTGGCGAGCACATAGGTCAGCCCCGGGCAGTGCAACGCGGGGTCCGTCCCCTCGGCGGGGACGACGACGAGCGCCCGCCCGTCGAGCGCCGGACCGGCCGTCCACGCACCGGCCAGCTCCACATCGGCGGTGACCAGCAGGTCGACCTCCCGATCGGTGCGCACCCGGACCTCCAGCGCACCGTCGTGCGCCCGGGCCGTGGTCGTCACGTCCACCGCCAGCTCACCCGTTCGGTACACCCAGCGCACCCCGCCCAGGTCCATGACCAGCGCGGACGGCAGCCCGAGCAGTCGCCAGGTCCCGCCCAGGCGCACGAGCACCCGCAACCCCGCCGAGTGCAGCAGGTTGAGGTGGTGACGCTGCACCGACAAGAACCGGTTGGCGGTCGTGTTGCCGACCACGACGTGCGAGGCGAACACCCCGCAGGCGTACACGGTGGCGGACAGCACCCCCTCGGTGGGCGCCACATCGTCGCCCGCCTTGAGGACGTGACCGTGCGAACGCGCGACCGCCAGCTCCTTGGACCGCGAGACGATATGCGTGGCCTGCTCGGTGAAGTAGGAGAGCAGCGACCCGTCGACCGCCCGTTCGGGGTGCACGACGCTGCCGCCGCCCAGCGCGACCAGCTCGACATCGGGCAGCCGGTCACCGGCCAGCAACGGGGCGCTCAGCAGCAGCGAGGCGGGGCGCGCCGGCACCAGCTCGTCGCCCGCCGGCTGCGGCGCACGACCCGTCGCACCCGCCGCGCCCTGGGCGGCGGACAGCGCCGTGTCGATCCGGTCGAGGACCACCTCGGCCGCCAGCGCCAGGTCACCGGACCGGTCCCGGCACACGACACCCACCAGGTGCCAGGTGGTCGGCCCGGTGAGCGCGCGACGTCCGGTCACCAGGACGGGCATCGCCAGCTCGTCCTGGGTGGTCCGGCCCGGCCACTCGACGCGGTCGAGCAGCCGCGCCCGGCCGTCGAGCCGGGCGCCCGTCGTGTAGAGGTCGATCGCGTCGGTGAGGTGCGCGACGGCGCCCTCCGCGATCGCGGTCACGACCAGCGGCAGCGCCGGTGCGCAGGCCATGGTCTGCCGGGTCGCGACCACCCGGCCCATCCCGGGCAGGTCGACCGCGCGGTGCGCCAGGTACTGGGACACGTAGGGCTCGCTCGTCAACGCCGCACCGGCCGGGGCCAGGGCGAGGTCCTGCGCACCGACCAGGTCCCACCGGTCGGTGTCGGATGCGCCGTCGGGTGCCACATCGACCCGCCACACCCACAGATCGCCCTCCGGGCCCGGGGCCAACGTGACGACCCAGCGGACGCCCAGCCCGCTCCCGGTCCAGCGGGCCGCACCGTCGAACAGCTCGAACCGCGCCGTCGAGCGGGCCCCGACCAGGGGCAGCGCCTCGACGCGGCCGGCCCGGTGGCGGCGCAGCCACAGCCCGCCGGTGCCGGCGTCGTGCGGACCGGGCAGGTACTGGGAGACCAGCAGGTCACCGAACCGGATGGCCTGCAGATCGCCGTCGAGGGTCAGCTCGAGGCGCAGGTCACCGGCCACCAGCGCACCTGCGGTCGGGGCGGGGGCGGTGAACCGCAGCGCGGGCGCACCGGAGGAGGGCAGGGCGGAGGTCGGCTCGGGGCTGGTCACGGAGAGGTCCCTGGTGGTCGGTCGTCGCGGACAGGTTCTTGGGGCGGACCTGCGGGTCGGTGGAGTCGCGTGCGGTGCGGCCGGTTCAGCCCGGGAGCGCGTTGGCCCGTGCAACCTCGCCGAGCCAGCGGGCGCTCGGGCGCACGGTGCGGACGAAGGTGGTGCGGTCCACCCCGACCAGGCCGAACGTCGGTGCGAAGGAACCCCACTCGTAGTTGTCGAGCAGGCTCCAGTAGAGGAAGCCGAGCACCTCGACGCCCTCGGCCATCACCTGGTGCAGACCGGTGAGCGCCTCGCGCATGTAGTCGATGCGGCGGGCGTCGTCCGCCGTCGCGATGCCGTTCTCGGTGATGAACACGGGTGTGCCGGGTGCCATCTCGTGGGCGAGCCGCACCCCGTCGGCCAGCGCGAGCGGGTAGTACTCCCAGCCGGTGAGGGTGCGTTCGGCGCCCTCGGCGATCGGTCGTGGTCCGTCGAGGCCGACGATGGTCCGGGTGTACGCCTGGACGCCCACCCAGTCGTCCCCGGCGGCCTGCTCCAGGAACCATGCATCGCGCGGGTACCCGTAGTCACGGGTCACCTGCTCGGCACCGGGTTCGGCCTGGAAGTCCTGGGTGGCCACGGTCCAGCCGGAGCGGATCGGGTGGTCAGCGGTCGCGAGCACCTGACGGGACGCCCGGTGCGCCTGCGCGAGCACCTCCGAGACGCGTCGGCTGGGCGCCGGCTGGCCGAACGCCTGCAACGTCGCGCCCTCGGTCGCGTCCTCGCCGGCGAACATGGCGACCATGTTGGGCTCGTTGATGGTGCAGACCCAGGTCACGTCGTCGAGCACCGGCAGCACGGCGTGCGTGTACCGGGTGAACCGGTCGACGGCGTCGGAGGCGAGCCAACCGCCCTCACGGGCGAACCAGCGCGGATTCGTGAAGTGGTGCAACGTCACCATCGGCTCGATGCCCAGATCGCGTGCGGTGTCGACCATCCGCCGGTAGTGGTCGAGCGAGGCCTGGGAGACGAATCCCTTCTCGGGCTCGATCCGCGCCCACTCGACCGAGAACCGGTAGGTGCCCAACCCTGCCTCGGCCAGGATCGCCATGTCCTGCGCGAACCGGTGGTAGGAGTCGCAGGCGTCGCCGCTCGGCTCGGCGATGGTGGTGCCGGGCGCGTGCTCGCGCTCCCACCAGTCGGAGTTCACGTTGTTGCCCTCGATCTGGTGCGCGGCCGTGGCCGAGCCCCAGGCGAAGCCGTCGGGGAAGCGGAGCATGTGATGTCCTCGCAGGTCAGGGATTCGGGATCGACGCCCAGAAGGCGTCAAGAGCATCGGCGGTCGCGGCCGGTTGCTCCTCGTTGGGCAGGTGACCGGCACCCGGCACGACGACCAGGGGCGCACCGAGGCGTGCGGCGGTGCGCCGTTGCCAGTCCTGCGGCCAGGCGTCGTCGTCCTCGCCGTGCACCACGAGCACCGGCAGCCCGGTGGCGCCGACGGCGTCGGTGGTGTCGGTCGGGTCGGCAAGCACGTCGAGCGCGCCCAGCAGGTGGTCGGTGCTCGTGGTCTGGCACCGTTGGCGTGCGAACAGGTCGGGGAGGTCGAGCGCGCCATCGGGCAGATCGGCGCGGTCCGGGTTGTCCAGCCGCCACAGGTCGACCCCGTCGGCGGCCAGCAGCCGGGCCCGGAGCACGTCCTCGCGACCGGGCCAGCCGTGCGGACCGGAGCACAGCAGGGTGAGGCTCGTGAAGGCCGACGGGTCGAGTACCGCCGCGGCCTGGGCCACCGTCCCGCCGAAGCTGTGCCCCAGCAGGTGCACCGACCGGACGCCGGTGACCTCAGCCACGAGCCGGGCGACCTCCACCGCATCGGCGGCGAAGTCGCGGGCCCGGTACGCCTCGACCCCGGCGGGCGCGGCCGAACCGGCCTGCCCGCGCTGGGAGAACGCCCAGGTGTCCCAGCCGTCGTCCGCGAGCAGCGGCAGCACCAGCCGGAAGTCCTCCTTGGACCCGGTGAACCCGGGGACCAGCAGGGCGACGCCCCGCACCGGACCGGCCGGCCGGGCGCGCAACGCGGTGAGCGGACCGACCGCGGCGTCGAGCACGAGCGGTTCGACACCGTCCGGCAGCGGCATGGCACCGAACGGCTCCCCGGGGTGCATCCTCATGCGGCGCCCCCGGCCCGGCCCGGCTGCGGGACGGCGTCGAGCAGGGCGACGGTGTACGGGTCGGTCGGGAAGCGCAGCACCTGCGCCGTCTCGCCGGACTCCACCACGCGCCCCTCGTGGAGCACCATGATCCGGTCGGTGACCACGCGGGCCGAGAGCAGGTCGTGGGTGATGTAGAGCATCGACATGCCGAGCTGGACCCGCAGGTCCTCCAGCAGCGCCAGCACCCCGGCACGCAGCGACACGTCGAGCATCGACACCGGTTCGTCGGCGATGAGCACCTGCGGGTCGCAGGCCAGCGCCCGTGCGATGACCACGCGCTGGCGCTGACCGCCGGACAGCTGGTGCGGCAGCTTGGCCGCGAACTGCTCGACGGGGTTCAGCCCGACCAGGTCGAGCAGGTCGAGCACCCGCTGCCGGGCCTCGCGCCCGCGCAGCCCGGAGAAGTTCACCACCGGCCGGGTGAGCGTGTACTCGACGCTGTGCAGCGGGTTGAGCGCCGAGTACGGGTCCTGGAAGACCATCTGCACCTGACGGCGCAGATCACGCAGACCGCCGCGGCGCAACCGGTCGACCTGTACGTCACCGACGTGCACGGTGCCCGAGGTCGGCCGCTCGACACCCGTGACCAGCTTGGCGATCGTGCTCTTGCCGGAACCGGACTGGCCGACCAGGGCCATCGACTGCCCCGGTTCGAGCCGGAACGACACATCGTCGACGGCGACCACCCGCGCCTGCCCACGACGCGGCGGCGGGTAGATCTTCGACACGTGGTCGACCACGACGGGCTCCCGGGCCAGCGTCCGGCTGACCCCCGCGCGCACGGCGGACGGTGCGGGTCCACCGGCCGCGTCAACCTGGCCGGCGGTGACCTGCGTGCTCGCGGTCTGGATGGTGCCGCCGCGCACCGCCAGCCCCGGCAGCTCGACGACCTCGGCCCGCGGGTCGGCGTAGTGCGACAGCAGCATCTGCGTGTACGGGTGCGCCGGTGCGCTCAGGATCTGGCGGGCCGTCCCGTCCTCGACGATCGCGCCCTCGTGCATCACCATGACCCGCGAGGTCGACTCCAGCACCACCCCGAGGTCGTGGCTGATGAGCAGGGCCGTGAAGCCCTCCTCGCGTTGCAGCTCACGGATGGTGCCCATGACGGCGTGCTGCACGAGCACGTCGAGCGCCGTGGTCGGTTCGTCGAACACCATGAGCTGGGGTTCGAGGGACAGCGCGAGCGCGATGGACACCCGCTGACGCATCCCGCCGGACAGCTCGCCCGGGTACCGGTCGAGCACCCCGGTCGCCAGCTCCACCTTGTCGATGAGCTCACGGGCCCGCGCCTCACGCCGGCGCCGGTCGACGTGACCGTGCGCCGCGAAGATGTCGAAGAAGTGGTGCCGGACGGTGCGCACCGGGTTGAGCGCGTTCATCCCGGACTGCAGCACCATGGCGAAACCGCCCTGCCGCTGACGGCGCAGCTCCTCATCGGCCAGACCGGCGACATCGCGCCCGGCCACCACGATGTGTCCGCCCGCGATCCGGGCCGGCGGCTTGGACAACCGGGTGATCGCGAAGCCGAGCGTCGACTTCCCCGACCCCGACTCACCGACGAGTCCGACGAACTCACCCCGTTCGAGGCTGAACGTCACGTCCTTGACGGCATACGTCGGCTCGCCGCCCTTTGGCTCGTAGACGACGGACAGGTCGGTGACCTCGAGGAGGCTCATCGCCCCTTCCCTTCCCGCAGGCGCGGGTTGGACAACCCGTCGACACCGAAGTTGATGAGCGTGAGCGAGGTGGCCAGCAGGGCGATGCACAGACCGGGCGCCAGCAGCAGCATCCACTGCCCGGTGAGCAGGGCGTTGGAGTTCTGCGCCCAGAACAGCATCGAGCCCCAGCTGACGACCGTGGTGTCCCCGATGCCGAGGAACGAGAGCCCCGACTCGGCGAGGATCGCAGCAGTGGCGGCCCCGAAGTAGCTCCCCGTGATGAGGGAGGTCATGTTCGGCAGGATCTCCCGGAACACGATGCGCCAGGACCCGTCGCCGCTGAACTGCGCGGCCGTCACGAAGTCCCGGCCGCGCAGCGACTGGGTCTGCGAGCGCAGCACGCGCGCACCCCACGCCCAGCCGGTGATCGCGATGACGATCGAGATCATCGCGAGCCCCGAGTTCTGCAGGTACGTCGCGATGACGATCATGAGCGGCAGCCCCGGGATCACCAGGAACAGGTTGACGACGAAGTTCGCGACATCGGCCAGGAAGCCGCGGGTGTACCCCCACGACAGCCCGACCAGCACGGCGACGAGGGTGGCCATCGCGCCGGCAACGAAGCCGACGACCACCGAGATCCGCGATCCGAAGATCACCTGCGAGAGCACGTCCTCACCGGCTGCGGTCGTGCCGAGCCAGTGGGCCACGCTGGCGCCCTCGTTGCGGGCGAAGCTGTTGTCGGTGGCGCCGTACGGCGCGATGAGCGGCGCGAAGATCGCGGCCAGCAGGAACACCGCGAGGATCAGCAGGCCGATGCGCGCCTTGGGCACCGACCAGATGGTGGCCAGCGCGCGTGCGGCGGTGCGCCAGACAGGCGCCGGGCCGCCGACGGTCGCGACGGCATCGTGCGGGACGGGGGCTGGGGTGCGGTTCATCGCCGGGTCCTCGGGTCCAGGAAGCCGTACATCAGGTCGACGATGAAGTTCGCCGCGAGCACGCTGATGGTGATCATGAGGAAGAGCGCCTGCATGAGCGGGTAGTCCTGGTTGACCACCGCGTTGTAGAGCAG
>JAKLPK010000057.1 GCA_022013895.1 Cellulomonas sp.
ATCAACTCGCCCTGGAACACGTTCTTCCTCATCGTCGTGATGATCTGGATCCAGGCCGGGTTCGCGATGACCATCCTCTCGGCCTCGATCAAGGCGATCCCGGCCGAGATCACCGAGGCCGCCCGGCTCGACGGCGTGTCCGCGACCCAGATGTTCCGGTTCGTCACGCTGCCGAGCATCCGGCCGTCAGTGGTCGTGGTGCTCACCACGATCGCGATCGGCTGCCTCAAGGTCTTCGACATCATCCGCACGATGACCGGCGGCGCGTTCGACACCTCGGTCGTGGCCAACGAGTTCTACTCGCAGAGCTTCTCGGCCGGGAACCCGGGCCTCGGCGCCGCGCTCGCGGTGCTGCTGTTCGTGCTCGTCATCCCGATCATCGTCTACAACATCCGCCAGATGCGGGCCTCGGAGGGATCGTGATGACCACCACCACGCCACCGCTGGACGAGGCCGTCGTCCCGCCCACCCGCACCAGGCGGGGTGGGCGCCGCACCTCGGGCGAGATCGCCAAGAAGCAGCTGACGTCTCCCTGGGCGTCCTTCGCCGCGATCGTGCTCGCCATCGTCTGGACGCTGCCGACGTTCGGTCTGCTCATCACGTCGATCCGACCTGCCGCCGACATCAAGACGTCCGGCTGGTGGACGTTCTTCACCAACCCGAACCTCTCGCTGGAGAACTACCAGCAGGTGCTCGGCGGGACCGGGTCGGACAACCTCGCGCCGTACTTCATCAACTCGATCGTGATCACGGTCCCGGCAGTCCTGGCACCGATCCTGATCGCCTCGCTCGCGGCGTACGCCTTCGCCTGGATGGACTTCCGGGGGAAGAACTTCCTGTTCGTCGCGGTGTTCGCGCTCCAGATCGTGCCGATCCAGGTCACCCTGATCCCGCTGCTCACGCTGTACGTGGACCTGGGGATCAGCGGCACGTACTGGGCGGTGTGGCTCTCGCACACGATGTTCGCCCTGCCGCTCGCCGTGTTCCTGCTGCACAACTTCATGCGGGAGATCCCCGGCGAGCTCATCGAGGCGGCGCGCGTGGACGGCGCCGGGCACGTCACGATCTTCTTCAAGCTCATGCTGCCGATGCTGACCCCGGCCCTCGCCGCGTTCGGCATCTACCAGTTCCTGTGGGTGTGGAACGACCTGCTGGTCGCCCTCACCTTCGCCGGTTCGTCCAAGGCGGTGGCACCGATGACGGTGGCGCTGTTCAACCTGACGGGGACGCGTGGGTCGTCCTGGCAGCTGCTGTCGGCCGGGGCGTTCGTGTCGATCATCGTGCCGGTGATGGTCTTCGTCTTCCTGCAGCGGTACTTCGTGCGCGGCCTGCTCGCGGGGTCGGTCAAGGGGTAGGGCGTGTGGTGCGCCCCGGGCCGTGTCCAGGGCGCACCACCGCAGGGGCACGGGCTCGGCCGTCACGGCCGGGCCCGTCGTTCGTCCGGGCTTGACGCACTATTTCGATAGTGATCTAATTCGAGTGTTATCGAAGTCGCACAGGGCGGCTTCGCTGCACACCCGATCGGAGCCCACGATGAGCACGGTGCAGGTCACGGATGCCACGTTCGACGACGTCGTCCTCGGTTCGTCGGTGCCGGTGGTCGTCGACTACTGGGCGACCTGGTGCGCTCCCTGCCGCCAGGTCGCACCCCTCCTCGATCAGCTCTCGCAGGAGTACGACGGACGGCTGCTGGTCGCCAAGGTCGACGCCGACTCGAACCCGCTCGCGGTCTCGCGCGCCGGAGTCGTCTCGATCCCGACGCTCTCCTTCGTCGTCGACGGACAGGTGGTCGACACGATCATCGGCGCCCGACCGAAGCCGGAGATCGCCGCGGCGATCGAAGCGGTGCTGGCCAAGGCTGCACGATGAACGCCGGCACGGGGACCCGGCCCGAGTCCTACACGATCGACCCCGAGATCGCCGAGGTGGTCGCGACCACCCTCAAGGCGGTCGCAGACCCGCTGCGACTGCGGATGCTCGCCCTGGTCGCCTCCAGCCCGGACGGCCAGGCCAGCGCCGGGGACCTTGCCGAGCTGGCCGATGTGTCGGGGCCGACGGTGTCCCACCACCTGCGGGTGCTCAAGGACGTCGGGGTCCTCACGTCCCAACGCCAGGCCTCGTGGGTGCACTACCGGATCGCGCCGGCCTTCGCACCCGTCGTGCGATCCCTCCTCGACATCTTCGTACCGGCCGCCCGCGCGGCACAGGAACGGCCGCACGAGCTCACCGGGCTCAGCGACGTCGACCGGGCGCTCAGCTCGCTCGCCACCGAGCTCGCCGCCCGGCACCCCGACGTGCCCGCACCCCAGGTGCTCGCGACCGTCCGAGAGTCCTACACCGCACTGGCCAGGCACGCGACGGCACGCCAGCACCTCGTGGCACTGACCCGGCGGTTCGCCGACCAGCGGCTCTCCGATGTGCGCGCGGTGGCCTCGCCCAGCCCGCAGAAGGCACCCCAGGTGCTGTTCGTCTGCGTCGCCAACGCCGGCCGCTCCCAGCTCGCCGCCGCCCTCGTCCAGCACTACGCCGGCCCGGCGATCACGGTCCGCTCGGCCGGTTCGGCCCCCGCCGGTGAGGTGCACGCCGCTGTCCTGCCCCTGCTCACCGAGCTCGGCGTCGCCGATGCCGCCTACCCCAAACCGCTCACGGACGACGCCGTCCGCGCCGCCGATGTCGTCATCACGATGGGCTGCGGCGACATCTGCCCGATCCTCCCGGGGCTGCGCTACGAGGACTGGGCCGTCGGAGACCCCGCCGTCGCCTCCCCTGCCGGGGTCTCCGCGATCCGCGACGACATCGACCGACGGGTCCGGGCACTGCTCACCGACCTCCTGCCGGACCTGCACCTGCCCGAGCCCGCGCTACCCGCCGGGACCCGGCCCGCGCAGTCCTGAGCCCGGTGGCGGGCCGGGCCTGGCCTGGCCTGTCCCCACCCGAGCCCCGTCCCGGCCGTGAACTGGTCAGTTGGGACCCCCGACACGCCGCACCGACTCCCCCACGTGCCCAGTTCCCGCGGGCGGGCGGGCGGGGCCGCGCGCAGCCGCTCCCGTTCGTCCTCGCTGAACCAGTTCCCGCGGGCGGGTGGACGAGCGGGGCGGGGCTGGACGGGGAGGGACGGGCGTGGGGGCTCGGGGGAGCGGCTGGTTCCGCCGGCTACGGGGCTGCGCATGCGGCGAGGGCAGCCTGGTACTCCGGGGTGGTGCCCTGCGGTCGGACCTCTTGCAGCACGTGGTCACGCACCCCGAGATCTGCGAGCACCTGGCTGAGCTCGGCGACGTCCGCGGGCCTCAGCACCGTCGGATCGACCGTCGTGCGCACCTGCACGTCCACACCCGAGGCCAGCACCAGGCGCAGCGACTCGAAGGCTGCGTCCGCGCTGGTCGTCGGCCCCCCGACCCGGGTGATTGCCCGGTAGAGCCGAACCGGCGCCTTCACGTCGAGCCCCACCCAGTCCACCCAGGGGAGCACCCGCTCCAACCGGCGCGGGTAGGCCCCACCCGTGTGGAGGCCGACACCGAACCCGGCCTCGCGCACCTCCCGCGCGGCGTCGACGAGAGCGAGCTGTCGGGTCGGCTCACCACCGGAGAACACCACACCGTCGAGCAGCCCATGCCGGGCCGCGATCAGCTCGCGCACCTGCGACCACGGGACGACGCCGGGCGTGCGGGGGTCGATGATCGCCTGGTTGTGGCAGTAGGTGCACCGCCACGGGCAGCCCTGCAGGAAGACGGTCGCGACCAGGTGGTCCGGCCAGTCGCAGGTCGACATCTTGGTCAGACCTGCGATCTGCAGGCCGTCGGCGCGGTCCGGAGATGCCAGCACGGCGTCCCCGGACCGGTCGACGGCCGCGCTCACACGTCCACCAGGACGGGCTCGCGGAAGGAGGTGCGCTCGGCCTGCTCGCCCTTCTTGCCGACGTTGAAGCTCGACACCGGGCGGTGGTACCCCATCACCCGGGTCCACACCTCGGTCACGGCACCGCAGGTGGGGCACTCCCACTGCTCACCGTTGAGGTACCCGTGCGCCGGGCAGATCGAGAACGTCGGGGTCACCGTGATGTACGGCAGCCGGAACCGGGACAGCGTGCGCCGCACCAGCTCCTTGCAGGCCGCCGAGGACGAGACGCGCTCGGCCATGTACAGGTGCAGCACGGTGCCGCCGGTGTACTTGGTCTGCAGCTCGTCCTGCCGCTCCAACGCCTCGAACGGGTCGTCGGTGAAGCCGACCGGCAGCTGGGAGGAGTTCGTGTAGTACGGGTTCTCGGGCGTCCCGGCCTGCAGGATGTCCGCGTAGCGCTTCTTGTCCTCCTTGGCGAAGCGGTACGTGGTGCCCTCGGCCGGGGTGGCCTCCAGGTTGTAGAGGTGACCGGTCTCCTCCTGGAACTCCACCATGCGGGCGCGGACGTGGTCGAGCAGCCGCACGGCCATGAGGTGACCCTCGTGGTCGGAGATGTCGAGCGCGTCGAGGGAGAAGTTGCGGATCATCTCGTTGACCCCGTTCACCCCGATGGTCGAGAAGTGGCTGTCCAGGCTGCCCAGGTAGCGCCGGGTGTAGGGGAACAGCCCGTCGTCCATGAGCCGCTGGATGGTCTCGCGCTTGAGCTCCAACGAGTCGCGGGACAGCTCGAGCAGCCGGTCCAGCGCAGCGAGCAGCGCCGGCTCGTCACCCGCGTGCAGGTAGCCCAGGCGGGCGCAGTTGATCGTGACCACACCCACCGAGCCGGTCTGCTCACCCGAACCGAACAGCCCGTTGCCGCGCTTGAGCAGCTCGCGCAGGTCGAGCTGCAGCCGGCAGCACATGGACCGCACGTCACCGGGCTCCATCTCGGAGTTGATGAAGTTCTGGAAGTAGGGCAGCCCGTACTTGGCGGTCATCTCGAACAGCCGGTCGGCGTTCTCGCTGTCCCAGTCGAAGTCCTTCGTGATGTTGTAGGTCGGGATCGGGAAGGTGAAGACCCGGCCCGATGCGTCACCGGCTGTCATCACCTCCATGTAGGCGCGGTTGATCACGTCCATCTCGACCTGCAGATCGCCGTAGGTGAAGTCGCACGGCTCATCGGCGACGAACACGACCTCCTCGCGCAGGTCCTCCGGGCAGACCCAGTCGAAGGTGAGGTTGGTGAACGGTGTCTGGGTGCCCCAGCGGCTGGGCACGTTGAGGTTGTAGACCAGCTCCTGGATGCCCTGGCGCACCTGCTCGTAGGTGAGGCCGTCCAGCCGCACGTACGGCGCCATGTACGTGTCGAACGAGCTGAACGCCTGTGCCCCGGCCCACTCGTTCTGCATCGTGCCGAGGAAGTTGACGATCTGGCCGATGGCCGAGCTGAAGTGCTTGGGTGCGGTCGCCTCGACCTTGCCCGGGACACCGTTGAGCCCCTCGGCGAGCAGTCGCTTGAGCGACCAGCCGGCGCAGTACCCGGAGAGCATGTCGAGGTCGTGGATGTGCAGGTCGCCCTCGCGGTGCGCGGTCCCCACGGCCTCCGGGTACACCTGCGAGAGCCAGTAGTTCGCGATGACCTTGCCCGCGGTGTTGAGGATGAGCCCACCGAGCGAGTAGCCCTGGTTGGCATTGGCGTTGACACGCCAGTCGCTGCGGTCCAGGTACTCATCGATGGACGATGCGACGTCAACGGTCACGGACTTGGACACTGAGGCGCTCCCTACTAGATGTTGTGGTGCGACCGGGTGCGCACGACTAGATATGGGATATTTCTATGTCAGCAGGTACCTCAAACCCGGGACGTACGTCCTTGGTCGGGGGTGCCGCGCCGCGCGACCTGCACGCCCGCGGACGACGCCACGCGAACGTCCCGGCGTGTCGTTCCACACCTCCGGAGAGCCAGGCGCACCGCGCCCCGATCCCTCGACGTCGGCCGGGCGTCCGCGGCGCGGGAGGGAGGTGGATCACGGCCCCGGGGTGCGCCGGGGCCCGGGCGCCCGCAGACTCCCGGTGTGACCGCACCGCCGCGCAGCCGACCGCCTGAACCGGTCGCGCACACCCTGCCCGGTCTGGTCCCCGGCACCGGACCTGACGGGATGCCCCGCCCGGACGCCCCGCTGGCCGCCGTCACCGGTGCGACGGGCTACGTCGGGGGTCGACTGGTTCCTGAGCTGCTCGCCGCGGGCTACCGGGTGCGGGCGCTCGCCCGCCGCCCGGACCGGCTGCGCGGACGGTCCTGGTACCCGCAGGTCGACCCGGTGGACCTGGACGTCACCGACCTGCGCCGCACCCGCGAAGCGCTGGACGGGGTGGACGTCCTGTACTACCTGATCCACTCGCTGGGCTCGGGCCGCTCGTTCGCCGCCACCGACCGGAGCGCGGCGCTCACGATGGCCCGCGCCGCCCGGGAGGCGGGGGTGCGCCGCATCGTCTACCTCGGCGGGCTGCACCCCGATGACGAGGAGCTGTCGGTGCACCTGGCCTCCCGCACCGAGGTCGAGGAGATCCTGCTGGCCAGCGGCGTGCCCACGATCGCGCTGCGCGCCGCCGTCATCCTCGGCTCCGGCTCTGCCTCGTTCGAGATGATGCGTTACCTCACCGAACGGCTGCCTGCGATGACGGTGCCGCGCTGGGTCGCCAACCGGATCCAGCCGATCGCGGTGCGCGACGTGCTGCGCTACCTGGTGGGGGTCGCATCGGCACCGGCTTCGACGTCCCGCGGGTACGACATCGGTGGGCCGGAGGTCCTCACCTACCGCGACCTCATGCAGCTGTACGCCGCGACCGCCGGGCTGCCCCGGCGGCTCATCGTGGCGGTCCCGGTGCTGAGCCCGCGGCTGTCGAGCCTGTGGGTGTCGCTCGTCACCCCGGTGCCCGGTCCCCTGGCCCGCCCGCTCGTCGACTCGCTCGTGCACGAGGTGGTGTGCAAGGAGCACGACATCGCCACCCTGGTGCCGGATCCGCCGGCCGGTCTGGTCGGGGTGGCCCGGGCGATCGAGCTGGCGCTCGCCCGGATCGACGACGGTGCGGTGTCGACCTCATGGGCCAGCGCCTCGATGCGGGGCGCACCGAGCGACCCGCTGCCCTCGGACCCGCGATGGGCCGGCGGCACGCTCTACCGCGATGAGCGGCGCACCCGGGTGGCGGCCTCGCCCGCAGCACTGTGGCGGGTGCTGGAACGGGTCGGCGGCGACCGGGGCTGGTTCTCCTGGTCGTTGGCCTGGCGGGTGCGCGGGCTGGCCGACCGGCTGGCCGGCGGACCCGGTCTGCGGCGCGGACGACGCGACCGCGACCACCTCGTGGTGGACGACGCCGTGGACTTCTGGCGGGTGGAGCTCGTGGAGCCCGGACGCGTGGTGCGGCTACGCGCCGAGATGCGGCTGCCGGGCGTGGCCTGGCTCGAGCTCGCGATCGAGGGCGGGCAGGGGTGGGACCAGGTCGGGGTGACCTTCGCCCAGCGCGCTCTCTTCGCACCGCGGGGGCTGCTCGGCCACGTGTACTGGTGGGCGGTCGCGCCGTTCCACGGCGTGGTCTTCGGTGGGATGCAGCGCAATGTCGCACGCGCCGCCGAAGCCGTCGAGCGGGCCCGCACAGACCGGACCAGCAGCGATGCGCCGGTGGACGACGTCCTCAGCTCCGGCGACTGACCCTTCCGGGCGACGCTCCGGGGCCCGGCCGCGATGCCCGGCCGGGCCCCGGACGCCAGTCAGGCGTTCAGGTCCAGGACGATGCGGCCGTCGATCTGCCCCTTCTTCATCCGGTCGAAGATGTCGTTGATGTTCTCCAGCGGCTCGCTGGCCACCGTCGGGCGGATCTTGCCCGTGGCGTAGAACTCGAGTGCCTCGGCGAGGTCCTGCCGGGTGCCGACGATCGATCCGCGGATGGTGAGGCCCTTGAGCACCACATCGAAGATCGAGGCCGGGAACTCACCCGGAGGCAGGCCGTTGAACACGATCGTCCCGCCGCGCCGGGTCAGCCCGATGGCCTGGCCGAACGCGGCCGGGTGCACGGCCGTGACCAGCACACCGTCGACACCGCCGGTCTGGTCCTGCACCGACTCGATGACGTCCTCGGTCCGGGCGTTGACCGTGATCTCGGCGCCGTGCTTGCGGGCGAGCGCGAGCTTGGTCTCATCGACGTCGATCGCCACCACCCGCATCCCCATCGCGTGCGCGTACTGCACGGCGATGTGGCCGAGACCGCCGATGCCGGAGACCGCGACCCACTGGCCGGGTCGGGTGTCGGTGACCTTGAGACCCTTGTAGACCGTGACGCCGGCGCACAGGATCGGCGCGACCTCGACCGGGTCGGCACCGTCGGGGATGCGCGCGGCGTAGGTGGCGTCGACCAGCATGTACTCGCCGAACGAGCCGTTGACCGAGTAGCCGCCGTTCAGCTGCTTCTCGCAGAGCGTCTCCCAGCCGGTGCGGCAGAACCGGCACTCACCGCAGGCCGACCAGAGCCAGGCGTTGCCGACCAGCTGGCCGACCTTGAGCGAGGTGACGCCGGTGCCCAGCTCGACCACCTCGCCGTAGCCCTCGTGGCCCGGGACGAAGGGCAGACCGGGCTTGACCGGCCAGTCGCCCTCGACGGCGTGCAGGTCGGTGTGGCAGACACCGGAGGTCGCCACCTTGACCAGCGCCTGGTTCGGTCCGGGTGCGGGGATCGGGATCTCGTCGATGGACAGGGGGCCGCCGGCCTGGTGGACGACCGCGGCGCGCATGGTCTGGCTCATGAGGATGCCTTTCGACGTCCGACGTCGTCGTCGACGTCGGGGTGTGCCGGCGCCCGGTTCGGGCGCCACGATCGACGCTACGAAGCCGACGTTGCAGGCCCGTTGCAGTTCGGCACCGCAGATCCCGCCACCCCGCCCCAGCGATGCCCGACGCCGCCTGAGCCTTTGGTCCCGAGTTCGAGGCGGGACGAAAGTCCCGGTCGCTCTCGTGACCCTGGCCACAGCGGGCCCGCTGCCGCGCCACCGATGGGCCATCGGTCCCGGCGCACCCAGGCACCGGGTGCACACTCGGTTCCCGTGATCCAGGGGGAAGAGAACGGCTCGGACGAGAAGCAGCGCAGGCAGCGACGGGTCGTCGTGCTCGGCGGTCTGGTGACGGCCATGGTCGGGCTGCGGCTGCTGTCGTCATGCGCGGCGAGCGAGGACGTCGGTGCGAGACTGGATGGGTGGTCGGCACCGACGGGCTGTACGACGTGCTCGTCGCCGGAGGCCGACGCGCCGACCGGGTGACCCACGTCCGGCAGCTGCCGGCACGACCAGGGACGCAGGCCGACTGGCCCGCCTGGGCCGATCCGCAGCTCGTCGAGGGGTACCGCCGGCTCGGGGTCGAACGACCGTGGCTGCACCAGGTCCAGGCGGCCGATGCCGTGTGGTCGCGCCGGCACACCGTCCTGGCGACCTCCACCGGGTCCGGCAAGTCGATGGCGTTCTGGCTCCCCGCCCTCACCGCCGTGCGCACTGGGCTGGTCGACGGGCGGCTCGACGCATCGGAGAGGGCCGGCGTCCTCTACCTCTCGCCGACCAAGGCGCTCGCGGCCGACCAGCTCAGCGGTCTGCACCGGCTGCTCACCGCCTCCCGGACCCGGGACGTCCACGTCGCCACCTGTGACGGTGACACCGGCCGAGACGAACGCCGCTGGGTGCGTGAGCACGCCCGGGTGGTGCTCACCAACCCCGACTTCCTGCACTTCTCGATGCTGCCGGGTCACCAGCGCTGGGCGCGGCTGCTCACGGGGTTGCGGTACGTGGTGGTGGACGAGTGCCACGCCTTCCGGGGTGTGTTCGGTGCGCACGTCGCGCTGGTGCTGCGCCGCCTGCGCCGGGTGGCGGCCTCCTACGGCTGCGACCCCACGTTCGTCCTTGCCTCGGCCACCACCTGCGACCCGGCGGTGAGCGCAGCCCGACTGATCGGCGTCGAGCCGGCGCAGGTCGAGGCGATCACGCAGGACACCGCGCCCGCCGGACGGCGGACCGTGGTGCTCTGGCAGCCGCCCGAGCTCCCGGGGCACACCGTTCTCGAGACCGGCCAGGGTGGCGCGCCGTCCGAGGACGAGCAGACCGTCGGCACCCCGGTCGAACGCCCACGCCGGACCGCGACCGCCGAGGTCGCCGATCTGCTCGCCGACCTGGTCGTGGCCGGTGCCCGCACCCTGGCCTTCACCCGCTCCCGCCGAGGCGCCGAGTCCGTCGCCACCGCCACCCGTGGCCACCTCGCGGCGGTCGATCCGGCGCTCGCCTCGTGCGTGCAGGCGTACCGCGGCGGCTATCTTCCGGAGGAGCGCCGCGAGCTGGAGCAGGCCGTCCGGTCGGGCCGGATCCGCGCGCTGGCCACGACCAACGCCCTGGAGCTCGGGGTGGACATCGCAGGCCTGGACGCCGTGCTCATCGCCGGGTTCCCGGGGACCCGGGTGTCGTGGTGGCAGCAGGCCGGGCGGGCGGGACGCGCCGGGGCCGACGGGCTGGTCACCCTCGTCGCACGCGAGGACCCGCTCGACACCTACCTCGTGCACCATCCCCAGGCCCTGCTCGACGAACCCGTCGAAGCCACCGTCTTCGACCCCGGCAACCCGGCCGTGCTCGCCCCCCACCTGGCCGCGGCCGCCGCCGAGCTGCCACTGCGCCCCGCTGACCTCCCCCTGTTCGGCGAGCACGCCCAGGCCGTGGTCGACGAGCTCACCGACCGTGGGGTGCTGCGCCGACGGGCTGCCGGATGGTTCTGGACGCACCCCGAACCGGCCAGCACCCTCACCGATCTGCGGGGCACCGGCGGTGCACCCGTCCGTGTGGTGGAGGGTGCGACGGGGCAGGTGCTCGGCACCGTCGACCAGGCCTCGGCGGACGCGACCGTGCACACCGGGGCCGTCTACGTGCACCAGGGTGCGACATTCGTCGTCGATGCCCTGAACCTGGACGAGCACCTGGCCCTCGTCACCCGGCGCTCCGTGGACTACGGCACCTGGGCCCGTTGGCTCACGACGACCGACGTGGTCGAGGTCGAGGTCGAACAGGCCTGGGGTCCGCTGACCTGGGCGTACGGCACCGTCGACGTGACCAGCCAGGTGCTCGCGTTCCAACGCAAACGGCTCCCTGACCTGCAGGTGCTCGGGACCGACCAGCTCGATCTGCCGGCCCGCACCCTGCGGACCTGCGCCGTGTGGTGGACCGCACCGGCCGAGCTGCTGCTGGCCGCGGGCGTCACCGTCGAGACGGCGCCCGGTGCGCTGCACGCCGCCGAGCACGCCTCGATCGGGCTGCTGCCCCTGCTGGCGACGTGCGACCGCTGGGACCTCGGTGGGCTGTCGACCGTGCTGCACCCCGACACGGGGCACGCCACGGTGTTCGTCCATGACGCGTTCCCCGGAGGGGCGGGCTTCGCCCGGCGCGCGTTCGACCTGGGGCCGGTGTGGCTGGCGGCGACGCGGGACGCCATCCGCGGATGCCGATGCGCCACGGGCTGCCCGGCGTGCGTCCAGTCACCCAAGTGCGGGAACGGGAACGAGCCGCTCGACAAGGCCGCGGCCGTCCGGTTGCTGGACGCCGTGCTGGTGCACGCACCGCGCTGAACCGCCCGGAGTCGAGGCCCCTACCGTTCACGGTTCTCGCGCCGAACGAGGCCCGGCCCTGGCCACCGCAGTCGCGTCCCCGAACGGGGTCCGACTCGCGACCTGGACCTCGAGCACCTGCGGGCGGACCTGCGCGCAGGACGAGACCGCCGCCTGGTTGCGGGTCGCCACATGCTCGGCCAGCTCGCACGAGGCGCTGATCCCGGCCGATGCGACCAACCGTGAAGCCCCGGCGAGCGCCGCCAGATCGGCCGCACCCTGAGCCTGGGCGCGCGCCGCCTCGACCTGCCCCACCGATGCGACGGCACCGGCAGCCACGAGGGCCACCGCGACCAGGGCCAGCACGAGCACCGAACCGACCCCGTCGTCCCGGGCGCCGCGACGTCCGCCACGGACGCGGTCGGCGCAATGAGCACGGCCGCCCCCATGGCCACGGCCGGCAACGTCGTCCCGACCGGTCCGCGCCGCGCCCGTCCGGCGCCGCATCGCAGGCACCGGGTCCTCGGGACGCCCGGCGCGCACCAGACCGAGTTCGCTCACGGTTCCACCCAGGCCGTCGCCGAGGCCGAGGCGCGCAGCCCGCGGGCCGGACCGGTATCGACCACCGGCACCTGCACGGACACCACCACCCAGCCGTCGTCCTGCCGCTCGATCGACACCGACGCATCGGCACCCGCCACCCGGGTCACGGTCGACCGGACCGCCGCGTCGTCCTGCCCGATCGAGGCCGCGCGGGCGCCTGCCCGGGCCGCATCCGTGCACCGCACCCGTGCGACCGACGCGGCCCCGGCCGCCAGGATGACCGCCAGCACGGCGACCACCGCGATCAGCCCGATCGCGAGCTCAGCCGTCACGGCGCCGCGGTCGGCGCCGGCGAGCGCCCGAGGTCTCATGCGGAGAGCGCCGTGCGGATGATGCCGACCAGCAGGTCGCGCACCTCGCCGCTCTTCAGGATCACCAGGAGCAGCCCGGCGAAGCCGACCGCGGCGAGGGTGACGATCGCGTACTCGGCCGTGGCCATCCCCGCATCGCCCAGCGAGTCCCGCGTCCGCGCGAGGTGGGCGACACATCGACGGCCGAGGCGGCGGCTCCGCCCCGAGCCCCGCTGCGCGACGGCGCGCGACCCTCGCAGTCGCAGGTTCACCGATCGACGGATGGGCTTCATGCGCATGGTTGCTCCTCGTGGTCGAGTGCCCGGCGCCGTGCCGGTTCCACCAGCCTGTGTCCCGGGTCCCGTCCGCCGCCGCGGACCCGGGACGCAGCGCGGATGCGACGACGGCGACGACGGCTGGGGACCGCTCGCGTCCGACGATGCGGGTGCCCGAGGCGGACCGGATCTCAGCCGAGCATCGGCCCCGCCAACGAGAGCACCACGGGCACCAGGCCCAGGAGCACGAAGGACGGCAGGTAGCACAGCCCCAGCGGCAGGACGAGCCGCGATCCCAGCGCACCGGCGGCCTCTCGTGCGGCGGCCCGTCGACGACCGCGGTGCTGGTCGGCCGCCACCTGGAGCAGCGCCCCCGGCGCCGCACCCGCCTCCCAGGCATCACGAAGACCCGCTGCGACGATCTCGACCCCGGCCGGCGCACCGCTCCACGCCTCGTCCCAGGAAGCCCCGAGCTCCAGCCGGGCGCCCGCACGTACGAGCTGATGACCGAGCACCCCGCCCAGCGCCGCACCGACCACCCGCACCGCGCGGGGCACCGGCGCACCGGCCGCCGTCGCCGCACCGAGCAGGGCGATGACGAGGGCCGGGTCCGCGACCGACGGGACCGGCTCCGGCGGCGGCGCTTGCTTCCACGGTCGGCGCCGCACCGTCCAGGGCAGGACGGCGAGTGCGATCAGCCCGGCGGCGAGCACGAGCCCGCTCATCGTCCTGCTTCGCGGGCATGACGGACCAGGGTCGCGGTCCACCACCGACCGCAGCCCAGCGCCAGCAGCCCGGCGACCCCGGCCGCCGTGCCCGGACCACCCGAGGTCAGCACCCCGATCGGGTCGCCGCCGATGGCCAGTCCGAGCAGCAGCCCCAGGACGGGCAACCAGCCGACCACCCGGGCACTGGCCCGGGGACCGGCGAGCGCCGCCCCGATCTCGGCCTCCGCCTCGGCATCGGCGGCAAGGGCGCCCGCCACGAGGTCGAGCGTGGGCGCCAACGGTGCGCCGAGCTCGTCGGCGACCCGGCAGGCGGCCAGCACCACCGCGACCCGACCGTCGTGCACCGCGGTGCCGCGACCGGCGCCCGCGAAGCGTCCGGACACCACCGCCCGACGCACCCGCAGCAGCCCCGTCCGGTCGGGGGCCGCGAGCTGGTGCGGCTGCGGTACGCCACCGCTCACCGGCGTCCCGAGCACCGCGGACCAGGCCTGGTCCGGTGAGTGCCCGGACCGCAGCCGCGCCGCCACCGCCGTGACGACCTGCGCGAGGTCACCGACCGCGGGCGTCCGGCCGGACGGGACCGGGCGATCTGCGCGGGTGTCGAGTCGGCTGCGCGGACCGACCGCGGCGAGGACGAGCAGACCCGTCAGGACCGCCGTCAGCCAGATCACCCGTCACCGGCCCGGCCTGCGGTCGCTGTCCGCAGGTGGGTCACCGTGGCTGGAGACCCGTCGTGCCCGACGCCGAGCCGTTCGGCGAGCGCCGGCCACCCCGACCCTCGGCTCATGCGTCCGTCCGCCGACACCGCGACGGCCACCTGCACCTCGAGCTCGCCCGATGCGCGGCGACCGACCACCCCGATCTCGGCCAGGTAGCGCCGACCGCGGTCCGGACCGTCCCGGCGCAGGTGCAGCACGGCGTCGAAGGCGCTCGACGCCTGTGCCGCGAGCGCCTCGCGAGTCAGCCCGGCGAGGGCTGCGAGCGCCTCCAGCCGGGCCGGGACGTCGGCCGCGGCGTTGGCGTGCATGGTCGCGCAGCCGCCCTCGTGCCCGGTGTTGAGCGCCGCGAGCACCTCACGCACCTCACCGCCGCGGCACTCCCCCAGCACGATCCGGTCGGGTCGCATCCGCAACGCGTGCCGTACCAGCGTCGGCAGGTCGACGGCACCCGCCCCCTCGACGTTCACGCCGCGGGTCGCCAGGTGCACGACGTGCGGGTGGTCCACCACCAGCTCGGGCTGCTCCTCGATGAGCACGATCCGCTGGTCCGGTGCGACCAGGGCGAGCAGCGCGCCGAGCAGCGTCGTCTTGCCCGAACCGGTCGCGCCGGTCACCAACAGGTTCGCCCGCCGTTCGACGAGGGCGGTGAGCAGCGGCCCGAGCCGCGGCGCCACCGTCCCGGCGGCCGTGAGCTCGGCCAGGCTGAACGGCCGCGGGCGCACGACCCGCAGGCTCAGCACGGTGCAGGGCCCGGCGAGCGGCGGCAGGAGCGCGTGGAGCCGCGTGCCGTCGGGCAGCCGGGCGTCGACCGCGGGGCTCGCATCGTCGAGCCGTCGACCGGCGGTGGCCGCGAGCCGCACCGCGAGCGTGCGCACATCGCCCGGGGTGCCGAGGTCGAGCTGGACCCGGACCAGTTCCCCGGCCCGTTCGACCCACACCTGCCGCGGGCCGTTGACCAGGACGTCGGTGACCAGCGGGTCGTCCAGCCACGGCTGCAACGGGCCGGCACCGAGCACCTCGTCGCATACGACACGCACGGTCCCGGCCAGGGCACGGGGACCGACGAGCTGGCCGCGGGCCTGCAGCACCGCGACGACCGCATCGCCCACGTCCTCGGCGGCCGGAGCCGGGCCGAGCCGCGCACGGACGGCCGCCACGACCTCCGGCCGCACGCGTCCCGTCTCGTCCGGGACGCGTGCGATCGACCGGGGCCCGTCACCACGGGACACCCCGGAGGCGCGTTCCGCGAGGTCGTGGGGCACCGCCCGGGCCGACGACCCGCTCCACCCCGCCGACCCGGTCACGCCGCCCGCCCGCCGAGCACGGTCGCCGCGACCTGGGCGGCGGCCCGCGCGGTGCGCCCACGCATGCCGAGCGCACCGCGTTCTGCGCTCGCGGCCAGGCCCCGTTCGTAGGGGCTGCGGCACAGCACCGGAAGGTCGACGGCCTGCGCGACCTCGGCCACGGAGAGCCCACCGGGAGCCGGGCCACGGACGGCCAGACCGGTCCGGGCGAGCGCAGGGCCGAGCGCAGGGCGGAGCGCGAGTGCACCACCGACCGAGCCGAGGTCGCGACCGACCACGAGCACCAGGAGGTCGCACAGCGCGACGGGTGCGCGACCGGCCAGGACATCGGTCCGGTCGAGGTCGAGCACGAGGGAACCGGCGGCCGGGCCGAGGGCCGCGACCAGGTCCTCGACCGCCGCCGGGTCGGGGGCCGCAGGTCGGCGGCGGTCGGACGAGAGCACCGCGCACGCACCCCAGCGCGGCAGCACGTCCAGCACCTGCTCGCCGGGCAGCTCACCCGCGCCGGTCAGATCGGGCCAGCGGGGTCCCGGCCGGTCCTCGAGGCCCAGCAGCACGTCGAGCCCGCCCCCGCTGCCCAGATCGACGAGTGCGGTGGCCGTGCGACGGGCGAGCCGGCCCGCGAGGAGCGCGGCGAAGGTCGACGCTCCGACGCCCCCGCGCGTCCCGAGCACGCCGACGACCACCGCGCCTGTGCCGGAACCACCCATCACCATCTCCCCGTCCGTGTGCCGTGACCGGTGCCGAGGTTGCCCGAACCGGACCTCACGCCCCGAGGTCGGGGACGGGACCGTGCAGGGTCCGACGACTCGCCGGGCTGGGGACGGCCCGCGCTGCGCCCGGGCGTGGGGCCTCGCGTCCCACATGCTGGCGTCACGTCCCGCCATCCGGCCCGAATCACCTGTCTGCACCAACCGGCGGGTCACGGGCTCTTCCCAACGACCCCCGACAGGGGTACCAATGGTGAGACAACTTCATGGTTCGCGGGAACCCACGCGCAGGCTGACCCACTGATGGGCGGGCCGACCGGGCTGGTCCCGTAGCGGCCGACGAGGCGCACGCTTGATCACCCGCGAACCCGAGGTTTCGAACGGCGGCACCCGACGACGGGGGCCGCCGTTCTCCGTGCGGCCCGGTTCTCCGTGCGGCCCGGTTCATCGCACGGCCCGGTTCTCCGCACACCAGCGCAGCACCGCCCCCGGCCGAGCCCTCACCGGGGTCACAATGGCCCCGTGTCAGCGCCGAGCGTCTCCAATGCCATCACCGCACGCCTGCAGGTGCAGGCCCGTCCGACAGCGGTGTCGGAGGTGACCACGGCCATCGAGCACGCCGGCGGCCTCGTCACCGCCCTCGACGTGGCCGGCTCCGGCAACGAGCAGATCCTGGTGGACGTCACCTGTGCCACCCGCGACGACGAGCACGCCGCGCAGATCGTCGAGGTGCTCACCGCACTGCCGGGCGTGAGCATCGGACGGGTGAGCGACCGCACCTTCGCCCTGCACCTGGGCGGCAAGCTGGCGATCGAGGCGAAGGCCCCGCTGCGCAACCGCGAGGACCTGTCGATGGCGTACACCCCGGGTGTGGCCCGGGTGTGCGAGGCCATCGCGGCCAACCCCGAGGAGGCCCGGCGCCTGACGATCAAGCACAACATGATCGCGGTGGTCACCGACGGCACCGCCGTGCTGGGCCTGGGCAACATCGGCCCGCTCGCCGCGCTGCCGGTGATGGAGGGCAAGGCCGTCCTGTTCAAGCGGTTCGCCGACATCGACGCGTTCCCGATCTGCCTGGACACCACGGACGTCGACCAGATCGTCGAGACCGTCGTGGCGATCGCACCGGTGTTCGCCGGGATCAACCTGGAGGACATCTCGGCCCCGCGCTGCTTCGAGGTCGAGCGCCGGCTGCGCGAGCGCCTCGACATCCCCGTCTTCCACGACGACCAGCACGGCACTGCGATCGTCGTGGTCGCCGCGCTGCTCAACGCCCTCAAGGTCGTCGGCAAGCGGATCGAGGACGTGCGCGTGGTGCTGTCCGGGGCCGGGGCCGCCGGTTCGGCCGTGCTCGGCCTGCTGCTGGCCGCGGGGGTGGACGACGTGGTGGTCGGCGACATCGAGGGCGTCGTCCACACCGGGCGTCCCGGGCTCACGCCGAGCCTGGAGAAGACCGCGTCGATCACCAACCCACGCGGGGTGACGGGGTCCATCGCCGATGCGCTGGTCGGGGCCGATGTGTTCATCGGCGTGAGCGCCCCCGACGTCATCACCGGCGCCGACGTGCAACGGATGGCCCCCGACTCGATCGTGTTCGCGCTGGCCAACCCGCGCCCCGAGGTCGACCCGGACGAGGCCGCGAAGTACGCGGCTGTGGTCGGCACAGGCCGCAGCGACCATGCGAACCAGATCAACAACGTGCTGGCGTTCCCCGGAGTGTTCCGGGGGCTGCTGGACGCCCAGTCCCGCACGGTCACCGACGGGATGCTGCTGGCGGCGGCCCGCGCCCTGGCCTCGGTGGTGAGCGACACGGAGCTCAACCCCACCTACATCGTGCCGTCGGTCTTCAACCCCGATGTGACCCCGGTGGTCGCCAAGGCCGTGGAACGCGCCGCGATGCTCGCCGACTCGACCCTGGTCGACGGGACCCCGTGGCCGTTCGCGCCACGGTTCCGGGGGTAGTGCCCCGCGGGACACCCGGGCCTGTGGACAACCGCCCGCAGACGGCACCGCCGCCACCCTAGGGTGCGGCGGTCGTCGATCTCAGGGGGAGCAATGAACCGCCGCAGGGGCGCCATCGCCGCCGGACTCACCGCGGTCGCGGTGCTGGTCACCGGCATCGCACTGATCCGCCCAGCCGGTGAGGAGCCGACCGTGCCCGGGTCGCCGGCCGCCCCGGGCTGGCGACCCGTGAGCGTCGACGATGCGCTGGTGCCGGCCGCGGAGCGGATGGCCGACATCGCGCTCGTGCCGTTCGCCCCGGACCGACCGGGAGTGGCGGCGGGCCGGCTGGTGCGGCCCGGATCGGCCGGTGAGCTCACGATCTGGCAGGTCCAGGAGCCAGGACGCTGGTCGGGGGCGCAGCTCGGGGTGCCCGAACCGGTCACCTCCATCGTGATGGCCGGCGACGACGGTCTGGTCGCGGTGGCCGGGTCGACCTGGCAGGACGGCGCTGCCGGCACCTACCTCGTCACCTCGAGCGATCGGTCCACCTGGCACCGGGTCGTCCTTCCCCCCGAGGCCGAGCGCATCGACCTGACCGCCGCGACCGTGACGGGTGGCGGCGTCTATCTGCTCGGCACGGTGCGCGGCACCCAGAGCGGGCGGCTGGTCGTCGTGCACGACGACCAGGTCACGATCCACGAGCTGCCGGCGGTCGCCGGGGCCGAGGAGCTCGCCACCCTCGGCGTGGCCGGTGACGGCACCCGGCTGCTGGTGACCCAGCGGACACGATCGGGCGACGCCTGGTCGAACTCGGTGATCCGGTCCGACGACGACGGCCTCACGTGGTCGGCTCCGCAGCCGGTGGACAGCGAGCCCGTCGCATCCGTCTCGGCGCTGGTCCGTGCCGCGGACGGGTGGCTGGCCGTCGGGTCGGTCCCGTCACCGTCCGATCCGACGCTCTGGGTCCCGCAGGCATGGTCGTCCTCCGACGGGACGGTCTGGGCGCGCGACCAGGTCGATCCGCCCGAGGGCGGGTGGTCGCAGGACGACTCCCAGTGGTTCAGCTCGCTCGCGACCCGGGACGGTGCCGCGGCTGCGGCCGTGCTGCACGGCGGCTCCACCCGCACATCGGTCTACAGCCGGGCCGACGGGCGTTGGTCCCTCGTGACGATCTCCGACCCGTTCACCGATCTCGAGCCGTCCGCCCAGGTGACGATCACCCCCGGTCTCGACTACTGGGTGGTGCGGCAGGGCGACCGCAGCGGCGGGGTCTGGGAGTACCTGGCGGCGCAGCCCGGCTGGGCGCGCATCGACTCCGCGGAGTCGACCGACCCGGTGGTCCGGACCGTCACCGGGATCGGCCCGGGCTCGATCGCGGCCGTTCGTCCGATGATCGAGACCAGCACGACGGGGTGGCGCACCTGGAGCGAGCCCGGCCGGTTCGTCCTCGACGACCAGGGCCTGCGCCAGGTCGACTGGCCGTCCACTCTGCTCGACGAGGTGAGCGCGGTGTTCGCGGCCCGCCGGCCCGGGGCCGACGATGTCCTCTACGTCGGCTACGGCTGGAAGGACACGCTCGACGGGCTGCGGCTGACCGGGGTTCTCGACCGGACCGACGGCACGGCGAGCAGCGTGGGTGGGATCGCCACGGGCGTGGCTCCCCGGGTCACGGGTGTGCTGGGTACCCAGGACGAGTGGGTCGTCGTCGGTGCCCGCCGGGCTGACGTGGGCCCCTCCTCCGACGACGAACCGGTGCTGTGGACCTCGGACGACGCGGTGTCCTGGGACGAGGACGGACCCGACGAGCTGGGCGTCCCGGGCCGGACCGGTGTGGTGCGCGGCGCCTGCACGATGCCGGACGGTTCCATGATCGCCGTCGGCTGGTCCGGGACCACAGGGCGGACCGAGACGAGCGCCCGGGTGTGGTACCCGCACGGCGACAGCTGGTCGGTCGCGACCCCGGTGGCCGGTGACGGCTGGTTCAGCGGATGCACGTCCACTCCCGCAGGAGTCGTCCTGACCGGCACGATCGGCGACGACAACCTCTGGTTCAGCGCCGATGGGACCACCCTGACCGCGGTGGACCCGGCGCCACAGAGCACGATCGGCACCCCCGTCGCACTGGGCGCCGATGGCGAGGACAGCCCCGATCCGGCCGAGGTCCGGTGGCTCGTCGCCGTCGGCTCGGTGAGCGAGGAGGACTATCAGGGCCCGGTGCTGTGGGTGTCCCGCGACGGGCGGCAGTGGGACTGGATGCGCATCCCGAGCAGGTCACCGGCCGCCTCGGGAGCCGTGGTCCCGGCCGCCGGCGGCCCACTGGTCGTGATCGAGGCCGAGGGCGGGATCCAGGCGTGGCAGCTGACCGACGCCCAGGACACCTTCACGGCCCTGACCGCCTCGCCGACGGCCTCCGGCAGCCCGAGCGGCCCCCTGTCCACGGCTTTCGTCCCATGATCCTGCGGCCATCCTCCGGCAGGCTGGGTCGGTGCTGAGCATCCCCGCTGCCGTCCGTGGCCAGGCCGACGCCGCCGTCCACAAGCTCGACCTCACGGCCACGCCCGGTGTGTTCCTGGTGCGCACCATGCTGGCCGGCGCCTACATCGGTATCGGCGTGCTCATCATGGTGACCGCCGGCGGGCCGCTCGTGCAGGCCGGGTCGCCGTGGGCGCCACTGGTCCAGGGTCTGGTGTTCGGCGTCGCGCTCACCATCGTCGTGGTCGCCGGGGCCGAGCTGGCGACCTCGGCCATGATGATCCTCACCCAGGGCGTGCTCACCGGGGTGGTCCGGGTCGGCCGGGCCAGCGGTGTGCTGCTGGCGGTGCTGGGCGGCAACCTGCTGGGGGCGTTCGTCTTCGCCCTGCTGCTGCAGGCCTCGGGTGTGCTGGCACCGACGACAGCCGCCGGCACGACGATCGCCTCGATGATCGAGCACAAGGCTGCCGAGACCACGGGTCAGCTGTTCGTCCGCGGCATCCTGTGCAACCTGCTGGTCTGCCTGGCGATCTGGTGCGCGGGCCGGCTGGAGTCCGAGGGCGCGCGGATCGCCGTCGTCTTCGCCTGCGTCATGGTGTTCATCACCTCCGGCTTCGAGCACGTCGTGGCGAACATGACCACCTTCTCCTTCGGGCTGCTGGCCGGGCTGCCGGGGGCGACCGTGGCCGAGTTCGCGCGCAACGTGGCGGCCGTGGGTCTGGGCAACCTCGTCGGCGGAGGACTGCTCGTCGGGGCGGCCTACGCCTACGGCTCGGGTCCGCGCAGCACGACCTCGCCCACTGACCCGCACGTCCCCGCCGAGGCGGCCCCCGCTGTCGCCGAGCCCGAGGTCGCAGCGCCGGCCCGCTGACCGGGTCGCACCACCCGCGACGACACCACCTGCGACGACACGACCTGCGACAAGGGGCGGCGGAGGGCACTTCCCCCTAGCGTGGGGAGGCCAGGTGACGACCGACACCTCCCGGAGGATGACGTGACCGAGCCCAGCGCTGGAAGCCCGCCCGCGCAACCCGATGACGAGAAGCTCGTCGGGCCCGACGCCGACCCGGTCGAGACCGCGGACGACGCGGCCCGGCACGCCGTCGCGCGTCCGGCTCCGGTCCCGCCCGGCCCGGCCCCCACCGAGGTCCTCCCACCCGCTGCGGCGGGCGACTCCACGTCCGCTGCTGTGCCCGGCCCCACAGCGCCAGGCACAGGAGCGCCCGGCACAGCGCCGAGCCCGTCGGGGAACCCCCCCGTGCTCGGCGAGGAGCCCGCGACCCCGCCGCAGCACGCGGCCGCGCCGGCCCCACCGCCCGCAGGTGCTCCCGCACCCGTCCCGCCCGACGGCGACACCGGTTTCGACTTCCCGGACCCGCACCCGCCGGCTGCACCCGGTATCTGGGCGCATGTGCTCGGAGTGCTCGTCGGTCTGGTGCTCGCGCCGGTCGGTGCGCTCGCACTGCTGCTCGGCCAGTCGCGCATCCTCGTCGTCCAGGCGGACCACTGGGACGGTGACGTCGAGGCGCTCGGCATCGCCCTGGTCGCCGTCGGTGCCCTGCTCCTGGCGGCGCTGGCGTTGCTGGGGATCTGGACCGCCGCCGCGCCCATCACGGGTGGCGGCGCCCTGCTGCTCATCGGCGCACCCGCGCTCCTGACCCCCGGCTTCATGTCGCGGCAGACGCTCGTGCTCATCGACCCCGAGGGGTGGCACGCGACCATCACGCAGACCGTCGTCGCGGGCACCTCGGGCACGCTGCTGCTCGCGGGGTTGCTCCTGCTGGTCGCCGGGTTGGTGGCCGCGGCCGCCCGCCGCCGCGGCCTGCGCCTGGGGGCATTCCGCGAACGGCACCGGGCGGGCTGAGCCCCTTCGCCGGAATCCACTTCTCCATCTAGGCCGAAAGTCCCGGCGGGACGGGCTAGTCTCCGGAGCGCAGCACGTGCACCGACGATGATGTACGGAGAGTGGCCCGTGACCGAGCAGCAGCAGCACGCACCCACGCCGGGGCTGGAGAACCTCCTGTCCGAGGAGCGCAGGTTCTCCCCGCCTCCCGACCTGGCGACGCACGCGAACGCCACCAGCGACCTGTACGCCTGGGCGAACGCCGACCGCCCCGCGTTCTGGGCGGAGCAGGCACGTCAGGTGCTCACCTGGGACAAGCCGTTCACCCAGAGCCTCGACTGGTCGAACGCCCCGTTCGCCACCTGGTTCGCCGACGGTGAGCTGAACGCCGCCTACAACGCCGTCGACCGGCATGTCGAGGCAGGGCACGGCGACCGGGTGGCGATCCACTTCGAGGGCGAACCCGGGGACACCCGGACCCTCACCTACGCCGATCTGCAGCGCGAGGTCTCCCGGGCGGCCAACGCCCTCACGGCGCTCGGCGTCAGCACCGGCGACCGGGTCGCCGTCTACCTGCCGATGATCCCGGAGGCCGTCATCACGATGCTGGCCTGCGCCCGCATCGGAGCGCCGCACTCCGTGGTGTTCGGCGGGTTCTCCGCCGAGGCCCTGTACTCCCGCATCCTGGACGCCGAGGCGAAGGTCGTCGTCACCGCCGACGGCGGGTTCCGCCGGGGCGCGGCCGCCGCCCTCAAACCCGCGGTCGACGAGGCGCTGGACAAGGGCCCGACCACGGTGAACCACGTGCTCGTCGTGCGCCGCACCGGCCAGGACACCGCATGGACGCCCGGCCGGGACGTGTGGTGGCACGAGGTCGTCGACACCGCCTCCGACCAGCACACGCCGGTCCCGGTCAATGCCGAGCACCCGCTGTTCATCCTCTACACCTCAGGCACCACCGGGAAGCCCAAGGGCATCCTGCACACCACGGGTGGCTACCTCACCCAGGCGGCGTTCACGCACCTCAACGTCTTCGACCTCAAGCCGGAGACCGATGTGTACTGGTGCACCGCCGACGTCGGCTGGATCACCGGGCACTCCTACGTCACGTACGGCCCGCTGGTGAACGGCGCGACCCAGGTGATCTACGAGGGCACCCCGGACACCCCGGACCGCGGCCGCTGGTGGTCGATCATCGACAAGTACAAGGTCTCGATCCTCTACACCGCGCCCACCGCCATCCGCTCCTGCATGAAGTGGGGCGAGCAGTGGCCGGACGCCCACGACCTGTCCTCGCTGCGGGTGCTCGGATCGGTCGGGGAGCCCATCAACCCCGAGGCGTGGATGTGGTACCACCGCACCATCGGCGGCGAGCGCGCACCCATCGTCGACACCTGGTGGCAGACCGAGACGGGCGCCATCATGATCAGCCCGCTGCCGGGGGGCACCACCACCAAACCCGGGTCCGCCCAGGTCCCGCTGCCCGGGATCGCCGCCGATGTGATCGACGACGAGACGGTGTCGGTGCCCAACGGTTCGGGCGGCTACCTGGTGCTCACCGAACCGTGGCCGTCGATGCTGCGCGGCATCTGGGGCGACCCGGACCGCTACGTCGACACCTACTGGTCACGGTTCAAGGGCATCTACTTCGCCGGTGACGGTGCGAAGAAGGACGAGGACGGCGACATCTGGCTGCTCGGCCGGGTGGACGATGTGATGAACGTGTCCGGCCACCGGCTGTCCACCACCGAGATCGAGTCCGCCCTGGTCAGCCACGAGTGGGTGGCCGAGGCGGCCGTGGTCGGCGCCACGGACGAGACCACGGGTCAGGCGGTCGTCGCGTTCGTCATCCTGCGCGGCGATGCGACGGGCGCCTCGCTGCCCGCCGACGAGGTCGCCGCCCAGCTGCGAGCACACGTCGCCAAGGTCATCGGGCCGATCGCCAAACCGCGGCAGATCCTCGTCGTCCCGGAGCTACCCAAGACCCGGTCCGGCAAGATCATGCGCCGCCTGCTGCGGGACGTCGCCGAGCACCGGGTCGTCGGCGATGCGACGACGCTGGCCGACTCCTCGGTGATGGACCTCATCGCCGCGGGGCTGGCCACACCCAAGGCGTAGCAGGCGGTCAGCGTGCCGGCAGCCCCCGCACGAACTCCTCGTGCACCGGCCAGCGGCGCGCACCGCCGCCCTCGTGGTCGTTGAACGGGTAGACGGTGATGTCCTTACGACCTGCGTAGCGGTTGTAGGCGGCGAACACCGTGGACGGTGGGCAGATCGGGTCGAGCAGCGCCGTCGAGAACAGGGCCGGCGCCGACGCGCGGGCAGCGAAGCTCACCCCGTCCATGTAGGACAGCGTGTCGAACACCAGATCCACCCGGTCGCGGTGCACTGCGAGGTATCGGGCGATCTCGGCGTACGGATCGGCCTCGGTCAGTCCCACCGCACGTTCGAAGTGGCAGCAGAACGGCACGTCGACGAGGGCTCCCGCCAGGTCGTCGCGCAGACCGGCGACGGCCAGCGCGATACCGCCACCCTGGCTGATCCCGGCGACGACGAGCCGCGCGGGATCGACCCCGTCGAGATGCCGGACCGCATCGACGCAGCGCACCGCGTCGATGAACACCCGACGGTAGTAGTAGCCGTCGGGGTCCTCGATCCCGCGCGTCGTGAACCCCGGGACCGCCGGCCCGGCACCGTGCGGGTCGTCGGTGACCCCACCGCCGCCCCAGGCCGAGCCCTGCCCGCGGGTGTCCATCACCACGTACGCGTACCCGGCGACCGGCCAGGGGAGCCGCTCGTGCGGCAGCCCACGCCCACCGCCGTAGCCGATGAACTCGACGACGGTCGCGAGCGGGGCGTCCGTGCCGGCCGGCCGCAGGTACCAGCCCCGGATCGGGTCCCCGCCGAACCCCGGGAAGGTCAGCTCGTGGACCGCCACCCCGACCAGCGGGGAGTCGACCCTCCGGGCCACCGGTGCGCCCCCGAGCGCCCGGGCCGCCGCGACGCCCTCCGCCCAGAAGGCGTCGAAGTCCTGCGGCTCGCGGACCTGCGGCGCGTACACGCGCAGCTCGTCGAGACTCAGGTCGAAGCGGGGCATGGTGGGGCCCTCCAGGTCGGGTGATCGCGGAGGACGCCGTTCGGCGCCCCTTCCATCGCACCCGTCGAGACACCCGCCCGGCAACCGCCACCTGGCGGGCAGGAGCGGCCAACCCGCATCCTCCTGGCGGTGGTCCGCACCGCCGGCGCACCAGCAGAGTGAACCCGCGGCGCTGACCCCAGCATCGTGACTTCAACGAAGAAGGGCACGCCTGTGATGAGCACGAAAGGTTGGCGCGGGACCCGCGCCACGTCGATCGGACTCCTGACCGCGGTGAGCGTCGCTGCGCTGGCCGCATGCACCCCGACCGGCAGCGGTGCGAGCAGCACGTCCACCACCACCGCATCGGTGAGCACGGAGCTCACGACCGACGACGTGGTGCTCAACGTCTACCTGGAGACCAACTTCCAGGAGGCGTTCAAGACCCTCGCGGCCGAGTTCACCAAGGAGTACCCGAACGTCACGTTCGAGTTCCAGTCGGACACGTTCGCCAACCTGGCGCAGAACGCGACCAAGATCATCTCCAGCCCGGACGCGCCCGACATCATGCGCTACCCGACCGTGTCCCAGGCCGCGCAGGACGGGATCCTCACGAACCTCGACACCTACGCCGCTGCGTACGGGTGGGACGACTGGCCGCAGGGCACCCTCAATCAGGTGCGGGTGAAGTCGGACGGCTCCCGGGGTGAGGGCGGTTCGCTGTACGCGCTCGGCATCGGCTACTCCGTGACCGGCGTTTTCTACAACGAGGCGCTCGCCGAGAAGGCCGGCATCACCTCGGTGCCGACCACGCTCGAGGAGTTCGAGGCCGATCTCGCCAAGGCGAAGGCAGCCGGCGAGGTGCCGATCATGGTCGGCAACCAGGACTACAACGGGGCGTTCCCGCTGCAGGCGGTGCAGAACCAGCTCGAGGGTCTGGACTCGCTCAAGAGCTGGCTCTACGACAGCGCCGACGCGACCTACCAGCTCGACTCGTCGGTCGAGGCCGCCACGACCATCCAGGACTGGGCCACCCAGGGCTACTTCCCGGACGATGTCAACGCGATCGACTACGCGACCTCGGTGGGTCGGTTCGCACAGGGCGAGGGCGTGTTCATGATCAACGGCGACTGGTCGGCGGCTGCCTTCGACGCCGCGAATGCCGGTGGGTACGGGTTCTTCCTGTTCCCCGGCGAGACCGAGTCGAGCGCGCACGTGGCCATGGCGGCACCGTCGACGTACGTCATCCCGTCGAGCGCCGCTGACCCGGGCACCGCCGCGTACTTCCTCAACTGGGTGCACACGAACACGCAGGCTCGCCAGATCGTGCTGGACATCACCGGCTCCTCCCCGGGTGGGCCCGCCGACCTCGCTGCGCCGACCCCCAAGGAGGGCACCCTGGCGGTCGACACCGTCGCGGCGGCCACCCAGCTCGCCGAGGACGACGGCGCGATCGACTTCCTCGGCAACGCCACCCCGGGCATCCTCACCTCGACCCTCGGGCCGAACCTGCAGCTGCTGCTCACCAACCGGATGACGCCGGATGACTTCGTCTCGAGCGTGCAGAAGGCGTACGACACCGAGCTCGGGCGATGACCAGCACGACACCGAGCACCGTCGGCCGCGGGGACCTCGTTCCCCGCGGCCGCGGTGCCCGAGCCCGGCGCAACCGCCACCGCTGGGTCGGCTGGCTGTACGTCCTGCCCGCGATGGCGCTGTACGGGTGGTTCGTCCTGCAGCCGTTCGGCCTGTCGGTCCAGTACTCGTTCTTCGACTGGAACGGCATCGGGGTGGCCGAGTGGGTCGGCCTGGAGAACTACGTGCAGGTCTTCTCCGACTCCAGCCGGCTGGGCGCCCTGCTCAACTCCTTCAAGCTGATCTTCTTCTACTCGGTGCTCTCGATCGGCATCGGTCTGCTCGCTGCGACCCTCACCCGGTCGATGGCCTCGCGGTGGAGCCGGGCGGCACAGACCATCCTGTTCCTGCCCCAGGTGGTGCCGCTGGTGGGCGCCGCGATCGCCTGGAAGTGGCTGTACGCCGAGGACGGTGCGATCAACCAGCTGCTGCGTGCAGTCGGTCTGGGATCCATCGCCCGGCCGTGGCTGGCCGACTTCACCTGGGCGCTGCCGGCCGTCGGCATCGTCGGGACCTGGGTGACGCTCGGGCTGTGCACGATGCTGCTGAGCACCGGCATGGGCAAGATCGACCAGGCGTTGTACGACGCGGCACGTGTCGACGGCGCCGGGCCCGTGCAGGAGTTCCTCGCCGTCACCCTGCCGGGTGTGCGCAACGAGCTGGCCGTCGCGGTCACGATCACCCTGATCGGCGCGCTCGCCAGCTTCGACGTGGTCTACGTCATGACGCTCGGCGGGCCCGGTCGGGCCACCATGGTGCCGGGCGTCGACGTCTACCAGCTCTCGTTCAACCAGGCCCGGGTGGGCGCCGGGGCTGCGATGGGCGTCGTGCTCATGGTCCTGGTGCTCCTCGTGGTCGTCCCGGTCCAGCGACTCGTGCGAGGAAAGTCATGAACAGCCGCCGCATGTCTGCGCGTGAGCGGTGGTCCGGTCGGGTCATCCTCCTGCTGCTCGTCCTGTTCACCCTGCTGCCGTTCGTCGGCATGCTCAGCGCCGCCCTGCAGGAGGCAGGCAGCTCCCCGACCGGGCTGACGATCCCGAACCCGATGCACTGGGAGAACTTCGTCACGGCGTTCGAGACCGCCCAGCTCCCGCAGCTCATGACGTCCAGCACGTTGCTCGTCGTCATGGTGGTGCCGATCGCGCTGGTGCTGGCCACCATGGCCGCCTACGGCCTGGCTGTGCTGCGCGTCCCGGGCGGCGTCATCGCTCTGGGGCTGCTGCTGCTGGGGCTGACGATCCCGTTCGAGGGTCTCATCTGGCCGCTGTACTACATGATGCGGACCTACGGGTTGCTCAACACCCGGCTGGCCATCGCGCTCCCGCTCATCGCGCTCTACATGCCGTTCGGCATCATCTGGATGCGCGCACACTTCGCGGGCGTGCCGAACGAGCTCAACGAGGCGGCTGCGCTCGACGGTGCCGGTTCGTGGGCCATGCTGCGCCGCATCCACCTGCCGCTGGCGCGACCGGCCCTGTCGACCCTCGCGGTGCTCTTCAGCCTGTGGACCTGGAACCAGTTCATCATCGCCCTGGTCATGATGGACGATCCGCTCAAACGGACCGTCGCCGGCGCGCTCGGCGCCTTCCAGGGGCAGTACGGCCAGGACATCGTGCTGATGTCGGCAGCCGCACTGCTCGTCATGCTTCCGACGATCGCCGTGTTCGTGGTCTTCCAGAAGCAGTTCGTCGCAGCCCTCCTCCAAGGATCGGTCAAGGGATGACCCCGCACCTCGCACCGCTGCCAGCACCGCCGATCGACTCCGAGAGCGCCGCCGCCCTGGCTCTCCAGGTGGTCCAGCCGTCCCCGATCACCGCGGCCGACATCCCGGCCAAACGGGCCGAGGACGCAGCGACCGCCGAGCTGGCGGTCCGTCGGATCGACGAGCTCGGTCTGGTGCGCACCGACGAGCTGGTCCGGAGCCCGGACGGTGCGGAGCTGACGATCAGCCTCGTGCACCGCCGCGACCGCATCCCGACGAGCCCGCTCATCTACTACCTGCACGGCGGCGGGATGATCCTCGGCAACCGCTGGAGCGGGGCCGAGGCGTTCCTCGACTGGATCGAGCGGTACAACGCAGTCGTGGCGACCATCGAGTACCGGCTCGCACCCGAGCACCGGTACCCGATCCCGCAGGAGGACTGCTACGCGGGCCTGTGCTGGCTGGACGAGCACTCCGGCCGGCTCGGGCTCAACCTGGACACCGCGCTGATGGCCGGTTTTAGTGCGGGCGCCGGCCTCGTCGCCTCGGTGACCCTCATGGCGCGGGACCGCAAGGGTCCCCGCGTCGGCGGCCAGCTGCTGATGGCGCCGATGCTGGACGACCGCAACGAGACGGTGTCCACCCGCCAGTTCCCGACGGGTCTGTGGAACGCGACGGAGAACGAGCTCGGCTGGCGGTCGCTGCTCGGCCCCCTCTACGGGACGGCCGACGTCCCGACCTACGCGGCACCAGCGCGCACGACCAGGTTCGACGAGCTGCCCCCGGCCTTCATCGAGGCCGGGAGCGCCGAGGTGTTCCGGGACGAGTCCGTGACCTATGCTGCCGGGATCTGGGAGGCGGGCGGACAAGCAGAGCTGCATGTCTGGTCGGGAGCTTTCCACGGGTTCCAGATGCTCGAGCACACCGCACTCGCCCGCGGCGAACGTGACGCGTTGCGCAACTGGCTCGACCGGGCGCTGGGGTACTCGGGCCGAGACTGACGGAGGTCCGAGATGCGTCGACCGCCCCCGCCAGCCGCCGCGCCCGCGGCTGGCCGTGCACCGGGTGACGGACCGTGAAGGAGCTGTTGCAGCGACTGAGCGCCCTGGACGAGGGAGCCTCGGCCGCCCTCAAGATCATCACGTTCTTCGACACGTTGCTGAGCCAACGGGCCGGGCTCGAACCGTTCGTGCGCGGTGCCGCCGTGCTCTCGGGCTGGCCCGCCGGGTTCGGCCACCCGTTGCACCAGCTGTGGATCAGGGTCGACCCCGCGGGGCACGCGCTGCCCCCGATCTGCGATCTGGCATCGGTGGCCGACTGGCCCCACCTGGAGTTCGACGACGGCTCCGGTGCGATGGTGTGGATCGAACGCGGTGGTGAGCCGAACGGCAACGACTCCCTGACGCTCGAACGTCTGGCCGCGGGACTGCGACTCACCCTGGAACGGGTCAGCCCGATGGATCTGGATGATGCGGGCGCGCTCGAGATCCTGCTGTCGACCACGTCGACGGACGATGTGCGTCGCAAGGCCGCGCGCAGGCTGCGGCTGCCGACGGACCGCGCGCTGCGTGCGGTCGCCGCACCGCCGGACGTGCCCGCGCCCGCGGGGATGCGCTCGACGCTCATCGACTCGGCCGTCGGCACGGTGCTGGTCGGGGTGATCGAGGCGAGGTCGACGATCCGTCCCGGTCGCGGCGGGGTGGGCTCGGCCGTGTCGTTGCGGGGCGTACCGACGTCATGGCAGGAGGCGCTGCTCGCGGTGCGCATCGCGACGCCGCTGTGGCCCGTGGTCGACTGGGACCAGCTCGGTGTGCTGGGCCCGATGCTGGCTGCCTCCGAGGCCGCGGACTCCGAACCTCCGGACCTCGCCCATGTCGCGGCCGTCCTGCGGGAGCCGTGGGGCCTGGAGACACTGGATGCCCTGGCCGGGGCCGACTCGCACCGCGGCGCCGCGCACGTCCTGGGACTGCACCACTCGACGGTGCAGGCCCGGGTCGCCCAGGTCGAGAACGAGCTCGGCTTCGAGGTCGGTCCCCCGGCCGGCCGGCTCCGCCTGGCACTCGCCCTGCGGCTCTACCAGGCCCGGCACGTGCGGTTCCCGCACAGCGGCGCGTCGTAGCGGCGCCGCGCCGCGTCTCAGCCGCCCGGACGCGGGGAGCGGTCCAGGAACCTGCCGATCACCGGCAGCTCGGTCACGCCTTCGGCCTCGGCCATCACCAGCGCCTGGGTCGCCACGAACTCGGCGGCGTCCAGCACCACGTACCGCGGGACCCAGCCAGGGCCGTACTTGGAGTTGAAGGTCGCCAGGCTGGACATCTGCGTCGTGGCCGACACCCGCTGCAGCAACGGGCGCACGAGGGCGTCGAACCTGGTGGCGGGTTCGTTCTCGAGCACCTCACGCATCACCGCGAAGTTGAGGCCCAGCCCACGCTGCCCGCGGCGCACCACCTCGTCGATGGTCCGTGCGATCGTGAAGTCGATCAGCCCGTTGGGCAGGTCCTCGACGTCCATCCGCCGGCGCATCACATCGAGCGACCAGCCGTCGATCGCAGCGGCCGGGGTGAACTGGCAGAACGCGTCGACCCGCCCGTCGGGTGCCCGGGTGAGCGCGAGCAGCAGACCGGTGTCGTCGGGGTCGAACATCCGGGACAGGGTCATCGAGAAGCCGCGTTCACCTTCGCCGTGCCGGGACTCGCCGGCCATCGCCAGCACCTGGGCGCGGGAGCCGTCATCGAGCACCAGGGGGTCGACGAAGGTCGTGGTCCAGCCGCCCTTGGCGACCCGGTTGACGGCCTGCCGCAACGACTTGCGCTCACCGCCGGCCAACGTGAAGCTCGGGCAGTCGACGATCGCCTCGTCGCCCAGGTAGACGGTGCGCAGCCCGCTCGTCTCGTACACCGGCAGCCAGGGCGCCGAGGCCCCGATGACGGCGACGGACCAGCCGAAGTCGTGCGCGTAGTCGAGGAACTCGACCCAGGTCTGCTCACGTTCCTCGGGCGGGCCGATCGGATCGGGTGACACCAGGCAGACCCCGGCACGCACCGAGTGGGCGACCACCGACTGGCCGACGAAGAACCATGACTTGTCGTCCCGCAGCGCGAAGTAGTCGAGCGTGCCCCCGCCGTGGCGGGCGACGATCGCGCGCGCCCGCTCCCGCTCCAGGCGCTGGTCCCGGGACCCGAGCCGGAGCGGTCGACGCGGTGCGACCAGGCTCCAGCCCAGTGCGACGAGGAAACCCACCGTGAGGGCGGCCTCGATGAGGTGGGCGACCCGCCGGATCCGCAGATCGGACACGGGGTGCGGATCGTGCAGGGCCATCATGGCGAACAGCCCCGCGAGCACGAGGATGACGAGCACCCCGACGACGGCGAGCACGGCGGACCGGCGCACGGCCCGCCGCTGGGGCAGCACGGGGAACGCCGACCGGCGGGCGAGCAGCCAGAGCAGTCCTGCTGCCGTGATCGCGACGCCGGGCAGCGACCGGGCGCCCGCCGCGAGGTGCAGCAGGGCCGAGGCCGCCAGCACCACGACGCTGCCGAGGTAGGCCAGCCGGCTGCCGCGCGGCAGTCCGCGGGAGAGCAGCAGCAGCGCGATCGACACGATGAGCAACGAGGAGCGGGCGGTGCCCGGCACCAGCCCGGGCAGGACGTCACGCAGGAAGCCCCATGAACGCCACAGCCGGGGTCGCAGCGCCGACAGCGCGGTGAGCACCCCGATCACCAGCACGACGCGGGAGGCGATGCCGCGCACCCGCAGCCGGGTGCGCTGCGCGGCCAGCGCCGTATGTGCCGTCCGCGGACCCAGAGTGCTCACAACGGCCCAGTCTGGCCCCTCGCCGCCGCAGTCCCCGCATTCGTCGATGCGCAGGCCGAGAGGGCAGGATGACCCGATGCGCAGCGAGGTGCCGGGGCCGGACGTGACGATCAGCCGCTCGGTGCTGCGGGAGCTCGCCCGGGGCGGCGACCTCATCAGCTCGGGCTGGACGGCGGCTGCCGTCGGTGCGCTGGCTGTCGGGCTCGTCGTCGTGGCGGTGCTGCGCCGTCGACGACGCCGCCGGTCGTGGCCCTGGGCGCTCGGGGCCGGGACGGCCGCCGTGCTGGCGCTCGCGGTGACCGCCAATGCGATCGTCGGCTACGTGCCGAACGTCCAGTCGTTGCAGACCACGCTGTCCGGCTGGGGCCTGGCGCCCTCGCCGACGCTGTCCCACGGGACGGCGACACCGGTCTCGGCGGGTCCGGGCCAGGGCGCCACCCAGGCGTTCAAGGTGCCGAGCCCCGCCTCGCTCGCCATGCCGACGGACTCGATCACGTGGGTCTACACCCCGCCCGGCTACGACGGCACCGATGCCACCCGCTACCCGGTGGTGTACCTGATCCATGGCAGTCCCGGGGCGTCCGGGGACTGGTTCGCGGCCGGGGACGCACCTCATGCGATGGATGTGCTCATCGAGGCCGGGCTGGTGCAGCCGATGATCGTGGTGAGCGTCGACGTCAACGGCACGGGTGCGGACACCGATGACACGGAGTGCCTGGACTCGACGCGCGGCGGCTCGCAGGTCGAGACCTATCTCACGACGGTGCTGGTGCCGTGGGTGGATGCGACCTTCGCGACCGAACCGGATGCGGCGCACCGGGTGATCGGCGGCTTCTCCTCGGGCGGTTTCTGCACCCTGGACCAAGGGCTGCGGCACCCCGAGCTGTGGGGCACGCTGCTGGCCGTCGCCCCCTACGCCACGCCGGGGGACGGCGGTGACGCCATGCTCGCCACCCACGAGGAGTGGCTGACCCACGATGTGACGGCCTACGCGCCCACGATGACGATCGACCCCGACCAGCATGTGTTCATCGCGGTCTCGGCCGAGTCGACGGCGCCCGCCGTGGACGCCGTGCGCACGGTGGCCCAGACGCTCGACGACCGCGGCGCCGATGTGGTGCTCGACGAGGTCACGGGTGTGGGGCACACCTGGACCATGGCCCGCTCGACCCTGCCGTACGGCCTGGTGTGGGCCTCGGGGCGGATGTCGGGCGGCTGAGCCTCACGGCCCGAGACGGGCCAGCAGGTCACGGACCGCCTCGGACGTCTCGGCCCCGCACCCCTGCGCCCCGCCGGCGGCCGAGCCGATGACCAGCACCCGGGGTTCGGCGACGACCGCGCCGCCGTCCAGGTGCAGCGGGCCGCCGGGGGTGCGCAGGTGCAGCGGGGCGAGGTGGCCGAGCGAGGGCCGGAAGCCGGTGGCCCACACGATCGCACCGGCCGCGACGAAGGGCGGCCCGTCGACCCATCCGGTACCGGCACCGCCGGTCCCGTCGTCGTCGGTCCCGCCGTCCGCCGCCCCGCCGTCCGCCGCCCCGGCGTCCCCGGGCTCCCAGGGTGCGAACCACACGCCGCGGGCCCCGATCCGTTCGAACATCGGCCGGGCCACCATCGCACCGGCCGCGGCCGCCGCCTCCACGGCGGGCGTGCGGTCGCGCGGGTCGATCCGCGGCGGGTTCCGGGTCACCCAGCAGGTCGGGGTCACGGCGGACAGCTCGGCCACGATGTGCACGGCGGACGCGCCTCCGCCGACCACGACGACCGGACCGTCGGCCAGCTCGGCCGGCGTGCGGTAGTCGCGGGCGTGCAGCTGACGGCCGATGAACGAGTCCCGACCCGGGTAGACCGGCCAGAACGGTTTGCCCCACGACCCGGTCGCGCTGATGAGCGCGCGGGCCCGGAAGGTGACCTGCTCGTCGGGCAGCCGCACATGGCGGGACTCGACGGCGAACCGGTCACCGTCGCGGCGCACCGCACGCACATGCACCGGGCGCTGCACGTGCAGGGCGAACGCATCCTCGTACTGGGCGAAGTAGGCGGGCACGGCACTGGCGGCCGAGGCCTCGGCGTCGGGCACCGACAGCGGCATCCCCGGCAGGGTGTGCGCCCGGTGGGCGGCGGCCATCGTCAGGCCGGGCCAGCGCAGCTGCCAGGCCCCACCGGGCGCGGGCGAGTCGTCGAGGACCACGAACGTCGCCGCGGCGTCCTGCCAGCCGAGCGATCCGATGGCCGCCAGCCCCGCCCGGCGCAGGTGGTGGGCCGCGCACAGCCCGGCCTGACCGGCACCGATGACCGCCACATCGACGTCCACCGTCCGCTGCCCCGCGGGGGGACGACGACGGTCTCGACGGCGGGTCGGCGTGGGCGCGTCCATGGCGAGGCCCACGCTACCGGTCGCACCGCGTGCTGAGATGGGGCATGCCGACCGTCCTCGCACCCTCCCGTGTGCATCCGGGCGCGGTCCGGGCCCTGGCCCGCCGCGCACAACGGGTCGACGGTGTCGCCCCGCTCGACGAGCAGACCCTGCTGCACCTGAGGTCGGGCTCGACCGCCCAGCACCGGACGGTGCACCTCGGACGCCGGCTGATCGGCTACGCCCAGCTGCGGACCGAGGGTGGGGGCAGTGTCGCCGAGCTCGTCGTGGACCCGGTGCACCGCCGGCGCGGGCTCGCCACCGCGCTGCTGAGGTCGGTCCGGGAGGCGGTGGACGGCCCGCTCGACGTGTGGGCGCACGGCGATCTGCCCGCCGCGCGCGAGCTCGCACGGCGCTCGGGCGCGAGCCCCGTGCGCCGCATGCTCGTCATGTCGGCCGCCCTGGTGCCTGCACCCGCCCCGGAACCGCCGAGCGACGTCCTGCTGCGCACGTTCGAGGTCGGCCGCGACGAACCGGCCTGGCTCGCGGTCAACGCGCGGGCGTTCGCCCAGCACCCCGAGCAGGGCCGCACCACGCTCACCGACCTGCGCACCCTGCTGCGCGAACCGTGGTTCGACCCGACCGGCTTCCTGCTGGTCACCAGCGGTGAGGAGCTGCTCGGCTCGGTGTGGACGAAGGTGCACCCGGCCGGTGAGCACGGTCCGGAGCCGGTCGGTGAGATCTACGTGCTCGGGGTGGACCCGGGCGCCCAGGGCATGGGCCTGGGGCGGCTGCTCACCGACGCCGCGCTGGCGCACCTGGCCGGGCGTGGGCTGCAGCGTGCGGTGCTCTACGTCGAGGGTGACAACCCCGCGGCCCTGCGCACCTACGAGGGGGCCGGGTTCACCACGACGGGCGTGCACGTGCAGTACCGGCTACCCGCTGGTCGCGTCACCCACCGTTCATCGGCCGGTGCCACGATGGACGCCATGACCGACGCCCCTGACCTGGACACCGAGCTGGCTGCCTACATCGCCGAACGTGTCGCACCGGCGACGGCGGTCCTGCCGGTGCCCGATGCGGCGCTCCCGCCCGACCGCTTCGCCGATCGTGAGCTGTCCTGGCTGGCCTTCAACCAGCGGGTGCTGGAGCTGGCCGAGGACCCCGACGTGCCGTTGCTGGAGCGGGTGCGGTTCCTGGCGATCTTCGCCTCCAACCTCGACGAGTTCTTCATGGTGCGCGTCGCCGGGCTCAAGCGTCGGATCGCGACGGGTATCGCGGTGACCGCCGCCAGCGGCCTGTCGCCGCGGCACGTGCTCGAGGCGATCAGCGAGAAGGGGCACGAGCTCATGACCCGCCACGCGGCGGTGTTCACCGAGCAGGTCGCCCCGGCGCTGGCCACCGAGGGCATCACCCTGGTGCGCTGGGCGGACCTCGGCGAGTCCGAGCAGGACCGGCTCACCAAGTACTTCCGACGCCAGATCTTCCCGGTGCTCACCCCGCTGGCCGTCGACCCGGCGCACCCGTTCCCGTACATCTCCGGGCTGTCGCTCAACCTGGCGGTGAGCGTGGTGAACCCGGCGAGCGGCAAGGAGCACTTCGCCCGGGTCAAGGTCCCGCCGCTGCTGCCGCGCTACCTGGCGGTCGACGCCAGCGGCAAGCCCTCGGTGCCGGACCAGCAGACCGCGGCGCGCGAACGCGGTCCGATCTCGTTCGTGCCGATCGAGGACGTCATCGCCCAGCACCTCTACTACCTGTTCCCCGGTATGGAGGTGCAGGAGTTCCACACCTTCCGGGTGACCCGCAACGAGGACGTCGAGGTGGAGGAGGACGACGCCGAGAACCTCCTCAAGGCGATGGAGAAGGAGCTGCTGCGCCGCCGGTTCGGCCCGCCCGTGCGCCTCGAGCTCGCCGCCGGCACCAGTGCCCGGGTGCGCACGCTGCTGACCCGCGAACTACGGATGTTCGAAGAGGACGTCTACGAGCTGCCGGCACCGCTCGATGCGACGGGGCTGAACCTGATCGCCGACCTCGACCGGCCCGAGCTGCACTTCCCGGCCTTCGTCCCCACCACCCACCGGCACCTGGCCGAGGTCGAGTCGGCCAACCCGACCGACATCTTCGCGGCGATCCGGGCCCGCGACATCCTGCTGCACCACCCGTACGACTCCTTCTCCACGAGCGTGCAGCAGTTCCTGGAGCAGGCGGCCACGGACCCGCAGGTGCTCGCCATCAAGCAGACGCTCTACCGCACGTCGGGCGACTCACCGATCGTCGATGCGCTCATCGACGCCGCCCAGGCAGGTAAGCAGGTGCTCGCCCTGGTGGAGATCAAGGCCCGGTTCGACGAGCAGAACAACATCGAGTGGGCCCGCAAGCTCGAGCAGGCCGGTGTGCACGTGGTGTACGGCATCGTCGGGCTCAAGACGCACTGCAAGCTGTCCCTCGTGGTGCGCCAGGAGGCTGACGGGCTGCGGCGATACAGCCATGTCGGCACCGGCAACTACCACCCGAAGACGGCCCGCATGTACACCGACGTCGGTCTGCTCACGGTGGACCCGGACGTCGGCCAGGACCTCACCCGGCTGTTCAACCAGCTGTCCGGGTACGCCCCGCGGAGCCGGTTCCACCGGCTGATGGTGGCGCCCCGCTCGATCCGGGTCGGTCTCGTGGAGCGCATCGAGCGCGAGGCGGCGGCGGCCCGCGCCGGGCACGAGGCCTGGATCAAGATCAAGGTCAACTCGATGGTGGACGAGGCGATCATCGACGCGCTGTACCGCGCCTCGCAGTCGGGGGTGCGGGTCGACGTCAACGTGCGCGGCATCTGCGCGTTGCGACCGGGGGTGCCGGGGCTGTCGGAGAACATCCGGGTCCGTTCGATCCTGGGTCGGTTCCTCGAGCACTCGCGGATCTTCGCGTTCGCGCACACCACACCCGGCGATGACGGGTTCACCGGCCCCGAGGTCTACATCGGTTCGGCGGACCTCATGCACCGCAACCTCGACCGTCGGGTGGAGGCGCTGGTGCGGCTGTCCGCACCGGAGCACGTCGCCGAGCTGGTGGACCTGATCGACCGGTCGGTGGCCGACACCACCTCGTCGTGGTGGCTGGAGCCGGACGGCACCTGGACGCGGCACCACCGCGGCCCCGACGGTGAGCCCCTGTCCGACCTGCAGTCCGAGCTCATCGCCCGTCAGCGCAGGCGGCCGGGTGCGCGCCGGTGACCGAGGGGGTCACCGCACCGGTCCAGGCGGCCGGTGCGCTCGTCTGGCGGGTGCGCACCGGACGGTTGCAGGTGGCGCTCGTGCACCGGCCGCGGTACAAGGACTGGTCCTGGCCGAAGGGCAAGCTCGAACCCGGTGAGGGCACCGTCGAGGCCGCGATCCGTGAGGTCGCGGAGGAGACCGGGCTCGACGTGGTCCTGGGGATCCCGCTGCCCGGGCTCGAGTACGAGTCGGCCGGCCGACCCAAGCAGGTGCACTACTGGGCCGCCGAGGTCGCCGGACGGCCGGACCGGTTCGCGTTGACGGCCCGTCCGCCGGTGCCGCGGGCTGACCGCGCCGAGATCGACCAGGTCCGCTGGTTCGATGTGGAGACCGCCGCGCAGCGGCTGACCCGCCCCTCGGACCGCGAACCGCTCGATGTGCTCGTCGAGGAGCACGCACAGGGCCGGCTGGTCACCCGGGCCCTCGTGGTGGCTCGGCACGGCCGCGCCCGTAAACGCGCGCACTGGACGGGGACCGAGCTGGACCGCCCGTTGACCCCGACCGGGCGCCGCCAGGCCGCCGGGCTGGTGCCGGTGCTCTCGGCGTTCGGCGTGGCGCGTGTCGTGACCAGCCGGTGGGCGCGGTGCGAGCAGACCGTCCGGCCGTACGCGGATGCGGCAGCGGTGGACCTGGTGACCTCGGACCTGCTCACCGAGGACGCCCACGCCGACTCCCCCGCCCGGGTGGCGGCCGAGATGATCGACCTGCTGTGGACCGACGGCGACGCCGTGGTCTGCACCCATCGACCGGTGCTGCCCACGGTGCTCGATGTGCTCGCCACCCATGCGAACCGTGCGGTGGCCGACGCCCTGCCGACGATGGACCCGTTCCTGCGCCCGGGCCAGGTGCTCGTCACCCATGTCGCGGACGGTCCTGCGGGACCGCGGGTCGTGGCCACCCAGCTGATCGGGCCGACGGAGTAGACCGACCGCTGCAGCGGGCCTGCGCAGCTCAGAGCAGCACGAGCTCCAGCAACCAGAACACGAGCGCCGCGACCACGGCGGCGGCCGGGATGGTGAGCACCCAGGCGACCGCGATGTTCCTCGCGACGCCCCAGCGCACGGCCGAGGCCCGTTTGGTGGCGCCGACACCCATGATGGCGCTGGTCACGACGTGCGTGGTCGACACCGGGGCGTGCAGCACGAACGCATTGAGGTAGAGCACCGTGGCCGACACCGATTCGGCGACGAAACCGCGGGCCGGGTCGACCTCGATGATCTTGCGACCCAGGGTGCGCATGATCCGCCAGCCGCCCGAGTAGGTGCCCAACGAGATGGCGGTCGCCGCTGCGAGCTTGACCCACAACGGGATGGTGTGGCCCGGGTTGGCCCAGCCGACCGAGAGCAGCGCCAGGAAGATGACACCCATCGTCTTCTGCGCATCCTGCAGACCGTGGCCCAGCGCCATCGCCGAGGCCGAGACGGTCTGGGCGAGCCGGAACCGCCGGAACGTGCGGTGCGGTGAGCTGTTCCGGAACGCCCAGAGCACCCCGATCATCACGACGAACGCCACGAAGAACCCGACGGTCGGCGAGACCACCATCGGGATGAGCACCCGGTCGACCACCTGGGCCCCGTAGATGCCCAGCCCCCCGGCCAGCCCCGCCCCCACCAGGCCACCGATGAGCGAGGGCGTCGAGGAGGACGGCAGCCCGAACCACCAGGTGATGAGGTTCCACGTGAGGGCGCCGATCAGGGCCGCGACGATGACGACGAGCGAGAGCCGGGCCGGTGCGTCCTGCAGGTCGACGATGGCGGTCGCGATGGTCTCCGCGACCTTGGTCGACAGCAGCGCCCCGACGAAGTTCATCACCGCGGCCATCAGGAGCGCGACCCGCGGCGTGAGCGCCCGGGTGGAGACAGAGGTCGCGATGGCGTTGGCCGCGTCGTGGAAACCGTTCGTGTAGTCGAAGCTCAGCGCGAGCGCGACGACCAGCACGACGAGCGCGGACTCCACCTGACTCAGGACTCCTTGAGTGCGATGGTCTCGACGGTGTTGGCGACCTTCTCGAAGGCGTCCGCGGCGTCCTCGAGCTTCTCGACGACCTCCTTGAGCTTCATGAGCTCGATCGGGTCCTTCACATCGTCGAACAGCTGGGCGAGCAGCTTGCGGTGCGCCTTGTCGGCCTGGTTCTCCAGGCGGTTGACCTCGACCCAGTACTCGGGCAGCGACTCCATCGAACGCAGCCGCGGCATCGCCTCGGCGGTGAGCTCGGCGGCGCGCTGGAGCACCTGGATCTGGTCCGTGACCCGCGGCGGGAGCGCCTCGATCCGGTAGAGGACCACCAGATCGGCGGCCTCCTCCATGTAGTCCATGCAGTCGTCGAGCGCGCTGGCGAGCGTGTAGATGTCGTCGCGGTCGAACGGGGTCACGAAGGTCTGGTTGAGGCGCCGCATGATCTCGTGCGTCGCGTCGTCGGCCGCATGCTCGGCCTCGGCCATGCGCTTGGCGATGTCCTTGCGACCGGCGCGGTCGGCGCCCAGCATCTCGGCCAGGAGGTTCGCGCCGGTGACCAGGTGCTGGGCCGAGGCGGCGAACAGATCGAAGAATGTGGTGTCACGCGGAGTGAGGCGAAAGCGCACGTCAAGCTCCACAGGGGGTGTCGGGCACGCGCCAAGGCTAGGACACCGCGACCCCTGGGCATAACCGTGCGGTCACCTGATCGACACCCGGGAGGTGACGCCGGGCCGGGAGCGCCTCTCGGCGCGGGGCCGCTCGAAGCGGCTGTCAATGGAGCCCGGGGCTACCGCGACCCGGCGTCCAGCACATCGTACGTGGGGTGGTCGCCGTTGCCCCGCGGTCCCGGCGTCGGGCCGGCAGGTCCACCCCTTCAGTCGAGCCGGTCCAGGCGCCACAGCCGCGCAGCGGCGGAGAGCTCCTCGGCCGTGCGCTGCAACGACGCGGCCCCGGTGGTCGTGCGCGCGGCACCGTGCGGGTCGGCCAGGTCCAGGTGGTCGGCGTCGAACGCCGTCCCGGTGGCCACCACGCGGCAGAACGCAGCGGCACGGTCCAGCGCCACATCGAGGTCACGCCTGTACAGGCCGGTCAGGACCGCGTCGACGAGGGTGACCACGTCCTGCGCACCGGGCGGTGAGGCGACCCCGGCCACCACATCGTGCACGGGCGCGGCTGCGACACCCTGCCGGTACCGGTCGGCGACGAGCTCGGGGTCGGACCGCACCCAGGTGCGCAGGGCGTACAACCGCCAGAGGGCGCCCGGCAGCGTGTCCGACGGGCTCGCCGACCACAGGGCCGCGACGGTCGACAGCCCCTCGTCCTCGACGAGGGCGAGGAGCCGGGCGAGCACGGCGGGGTCGTCCGACGAACGTCCCCGGTGGACGAGCATCTGCGCGGTCGTGTGGGCGAGCTCGACGAGCTGCGCCGGATCGCCCTCACCGGGCAGCCGGTCGGCCGCCGCGGCATCCAGCGATGCCGGCCGTCGCGGCCTGCTCCGTCCGTCACCCGTCGAGTTCACCGCACGATCATCTCCCGACGGGGCGGAGCGGCGCTCAGCCGGGCAGCCGCCGCATCGGCGGGAGCCAGGTCGTGGCCCGCTGCGCCGCCCGCGCCACGGCCGCCACCTCGGCCGACGAGAGCACCGCCGGGAGAGCGTGGAGCATGCCGGGCAGCTCACCGCGAGGCACGACGAGCGCCCCGCCCGGCCGCGTCCGGGACTGCGGGTCGAGGCGTCCGACGCCGACCACCGCCCGGACGTCCACCTGGATGCTCCCGGCGTCGCGCAGCAGCCGCTGCACCCGTCGGGCCTGCAGGTCGACGTCACGCAGCACGCTGGTCGGCTCACCGTCGATCAACAACGTGCCACCGTCCTGGCGCACGACCTGTTCCGAACGGCCGCGTTCGACGATGGTGAACGCACCGGGCGGGCCGATCGCCACGTGCTCGCAGGTGGAGCCCTGCAGCCCGATGAGCACATCGTGCAGCACCGTCCACCCGGTGTCCCCCAGCCGCTCCAACCGGGCCCGGGTGGTCCACTCGCGCCGGGTGCGCGGTGCGCTGGTGCTGCCCACCTCGCCCAGCCACGCGGCCAGCAGGTCCTCGTCGGCCGGGCTCAGCCCGTCGGACGAGCTGCGCTGGCGCGGTACCGCGAGCTCGGGGACGTCGGCCCGCAGGTACTCCTGGGCGGCGCGGCGCACGGTGTCCTCGTCCTCCACGTCGAGCACGTCGACCTGACCACTGGTCAGGTCGACCGAGCCCATCGGCTCGCCCGTGGGCGCGACGACGTACAACCGGTCGGCGCCGTAGCGCCGCCATCGTCGGACGGTGAGCACTGCCTGCACACCTTGGTTATCGGTCGACCGGGTGCCTGGCTGGAGCGTCCTGCGTCACGACTTGCGGACCAGGCCCATCCCCGGTGCGTCGTCGGGGCGCACCTCGAAGCCCAGACGTTCGTAGAAGGCACGCCGCCCGGCCGCCGCGAACAGCTGGACGTCACGCACCCCACGTTGAGCGCACTCCTGGACCAGGGCGCGGACCAGCGCCGCGCCGATGCCCTCGCCCCGTCGGTCCGGCTGCACGACGACCTCGGTGACGAAGGCGTGCAGCGCCCCGTCGGAGATCACCCGCGCCATGGCGACCGCCCTGCCGTCGTCGTCCCGCGCGACCGCCGCCAGCCACGACCCGGCGAGAGCGCGGACCACGTCCGCACGGCTCGGCGAACCCCAGCCGGTCGTGGCGTACAGCGCCTCGAACTCGGCGGGGCTGGGCGGCGTGATCAGGTAGTGCACATCCGTCCGGGTCACGCACCGCACCGTAGCGGCCACCCGGACGGCGGCAGACGGTCAGCCCTGCCCGGGCCGTCCGACCCAGTCCAGCCACGCCTGCACGCCGTCACCGGTGCGGGCCGACATCTCGATGACCGTGGCCTGCGGGTTCACGGCCGTCAGGTTCGCGCGGAACAGGTCCATGTCGAAGTCAAGGTAGGGCGCCAGGTCCATCTTGTTGACCACGACGGCGCCGACCGAGCGGAACATCACCGGGTACTTGAGCGGTTTGTCCTCGCCCTCGGTGATCGAGTACACCATCGCCTTGCGGTGCTCCCCGACCTCGAACTCCGCCGGGCACACCAGGTTGCCGACGTTCTCGATGAGCACCAGGTCGAGGGCGTCCAGGTCGAGGCCGCGCAGGGCACGGGCGACCATCGGGGCGTCCAGGTGGCACTCGCCGCCGAACCCGTTCCCGGTGTTGAGCAGCGAGATCTGGGCACCGAGCCCGCCCAGCCGCTCGGCGTCCAGCGGGGTCTCGATATCGCCTTCGACGACGCCGACCCGCACCGTGCCCTGCAGAGCGGCCAGGGTGCGCGCCAGCAGCGTGGTCTTGCCGGAGCCGGGTGAGCTCATGAGGTTGATCGCGTGCACCCCGGCGGCGTCGAGCGCGGCACGGTTCGCGGCCGCCAGCCGGTCGTTCTCGGCGTAGATGTCCTCGAGGATCTCGATGCGTTCGCGGCCGGTGACGTAACCGGAGTGGTCACCGATCAGCTCGGCGAGCTCGACCGGGTCGCGGTCCGGTGCACCGTCGTGCGGGTGCACGTGCTCGTCGTGGTCGTGCTCGTGCTCGCTCCCGTCGTGCTCGTGGGAGTGGACGGTGCCGTCGTCATGACGGTGAAAGCGCCCCATCGGGAAGTCCTCTCTGTGCATCGTCGCCGACCGGCCCGGCAGGGGCGGGCGGCATCTCGTCGTGGACATCGACCGCGGTGAGGACGAACTCCTCGCCGCTCATCAGGTGCGTACGGGCGGACCCGCACGCCGGGCAGCTGAACCCCAGGCCGGGCCCGAGCCGGGTGCGCACCGCGCAGTCGTCGCACCGCAGGACGGCGGGGACGTGGTCGAGTGCCAGCGCCGACCCGGACAGCGGGGTGCCGCGCACGACGAACGTCCAGGCGTACTCCAGCGCCTCCGGGACCACCTGCCGCAGCTCACCCACCCGCAGGTAGACGGTCTCGACCGGCCGGCCGCCGGTCGCACGTGTGACCGCGGCAGCCAGCTGGCGGCACAGCGACACCTCGTGCACCAGAACCGGCCCTTCCCTCAGATGCGCCGTTGCGTGGGCCGTCGTCCGACGGACCCCGAAGGTCTGCCAGTGTTCCACAGGCCCCACCCCGGCCCGCGGCTGCGGACCGGTACGCAGGGTCCTGCGCCGAACGCGGTCCGACCGGGACGAAAGTCCTGGTCAGTCCGCCGATATCACGGCCCAGACTTGGCCCGAAAGTCCCACGTCGTCGCTAGGCTGCGCACCGATGTGGGCCTCAATACCCGTGACGCAGCGACGCGGTACGGGGCCCGGCGGCGCCGGAGAGCCAAAGGAGGGTCTCTACTGATGTCCTACGAGCCGAACGGGTGGCAGGAGTCAACTCTCGGGGAGAACCTCGCACGGGCGGGGGTCAAGAGACGGGACTTCCTGAAGTTCTGCGGCGGGCTGGCCGCGGTGTTCGCACTGGGCAACCACGCCACCGACACCGCCCACGCCGCCCCCGTGACCGCCGAGCAGATCGCCGACCAGCTCAGCGCGCTCACCAAGCCCAATGTCGTGTGGCTCCAGCTCCAGGAGTGCACCGGCTGCATGGAGAGCACGTTGCGCTCGGGCGGCACCACGGTCGAGGAGGTGATCCTCAACCTGCTCTCGGTCAACTACAACGAGCTCGTGATGGCCGCCTCCGGCGCCGCAGCCAACAAGGCCCTCGACGACACCAACGCCGAACCGCACATCCTGGTCGTCAACGGGTCGATCCCGCTCGGGGCGAACGGCGCCTACTGCACCATCGGCGGCAAGTCCGCCGAGCAGGTGCTGCGCGAGTCGGCCGAGAACGCCACCGCGATCCTGGCGGTCGGCGCCTGCGCGGTCTGGGGTTCGGTCCAGGCGTCCAAGCCGAACCCGACCGGTGCCGTCGGTGTCGACGCGATCATCACCGACAAACCCGTCATCAACGTCTCCGGCTGCCCGCCGATCGGCGAGGTCATCACGGCCACCGTCGCCTACATCCTCACCCACGACGACCTGCCGAAGACCGACTCCGAGGGCCGCCCGCTGTTCGCCTACGACCAGCGGATCCACGACTCGTGCCCGCGTCGGGCCCACTTCGACGCCGGTGAGTTCGTGCGCACCTTCGACGACGCGGGAGCCCGCAACGGCTGGTGCCTGTACGAGGTGGGCTGCAAGGGTCCGAGCACCTTCAGCGCCTGCCCGGTCATCCAGTGGAACCTGCACACCAGCTGGCCGATCGGTGCCGGGCACCCGTGCATCGGCTGCACCGAGAAGGACTTCTTCGACCGGTTCACACCCTTCTACCAGACGCTGCCCGATGTCACCGGGCTGGGTGTCGAGGCCACGGCCCAGCAGGTGGGCTGGGGACTGGTCGGTGCGACCGTCGCCGGGGTCGGCCTGCATGCCGGTGTCACCGCCGCCCGCCGCGCCTCCGCGACCCGGACGCAGGTCGACACCCCGCTCCGCGCGTTCGGCGACTCGACCGTGTGGCTGCCGACACCGTCCAGCCGTCGTCCAGAACCACCGGCCACACCACCGGCCGCCGCACCGCAGACCACCGACGAGCCCGGAAAGGCGGAGTAGCTCATGTCCGAGCGCGTCGTCATCGACCCCCTCACCCGCATCGAGGGCCACCTGCGCATCGAGCTGGAGACCGACGGGTCGGCCATCAGCACGGCGTGGAGCGAGACCACCCAGTTCCGCGGCATCGAGACCATCGTCGCCGGCCGCGACCCCCGTGACGTGTGGGCCTTCGTGCAGCGCATCTGCGGGGTGTGCACCTCGGTGCACGCCATCGCCTCGATCAACGCCGTCGAGAACGCGATCGGGTCGAACCCGCCGGAGCAGGCCCGGCTGATCCGCGACATGGTGCTGGCCTCGCAAGCGGTCCAGGACCACGTCATCCACTTCTACCACCTGCACGCGCTGGACTGGGTGAACGTCCCCTCGGCCGCCACGGCGGACCCGCAGGCCGCGGTCGACTTCGCGAAGGCGATCGGCTCCACCTGGAAGGGCAACACCCTGGAGCGGATGACGGCGGTGCGCGACACCGTCCAGGGCATCCTGGACTCCGGTCAGCTCACCATCTTCACCGGCGGCTACTGGGACCACCCCGACTACCGGCTGCCCCCCGAGGCCAACCTCATGGCTGTGGCGCACTACCTGGACGCGCTGGAGTTCCAGCGCTCGATGATCCGTATCGGCACCGTGTTCGGCGGCAAGAACCCGCACCCGAACTTCCTGGTGGGCGGGATGGCCTGCACCATCGACCCGGACAAGTCCGAGTCGATCAACCAGGTCCAGGTCGACCAGATCGCCGACTGGATCGCCGAGACCTCCGAGTTCGTCCACAGCTGCTACCTGCCGGACGCGCTGGCCATCCTCGGGGTGTACCCCGACTACTTCGACATCGGCGCGGCCCAGCCGAACTACCTGGCCGTGGGCATGTCCGGTGCAACCTTCGCCGGGGACCCGACCACCTCGCGGCTGAGCTCACCGTTCACCGAGGTCAAGCCGGGCGTCATCCTGGACGGCGATCTGGGTACCGTGCACGACTTCGACCCGTCGAAGATCGCGGAGTACGTGAGCTCGGCCTGGTACACGTACGCCGACGGTGCGACGGCCCTACCCCCGGACGCGGGTGAGACGACCCCCGTCTACACCGGCCCGACGCCGCCCTTCGAGTGGGTGGCCGACAGCGCGGACGGCAAGTACACCTGGTGCAAGGCGCCGCGCTACGACGGACGGGCCATGCAGGTCGGGCCGATCGCGCGGGTGCTGCTGGCCTACGCCCAGGGCCACGCCCGGACCAAGGAGCTGGTCGACGGTGCCGCGACGAGGTACGGCATCACGCTGGACAAGCTCAACTCCACCGCGGGCCGCACCCTGGCCCGTGCGGTGGAATGCGTCACCTCGGCGGAGATGCTGGCCGACACGACGTTCCCGACCTTCGTGGCCAACCTGAAGAAGGGCGACATCGACGTCTTCGACGCCTCCCGCTGGGAGCCGTCGACCTGGCCCGCGGAGGCCTCCGGCTACTCGTTCGTCGAGGTCGCCCGAGGCAACCTCAGCCACTGGGTGACCATCAAGGACGGCAAGGTCGACCGGTACCAGGCCGTCGTCCCCACCACCTGGCTCGCCGGCGGTCGCGACGACGACGGGGCGCAGGGACCGTACGAGGAGTCGTTGGCCGGCAACGGCAAGCACCCGCTGGTCGATCCGAGCCAGCCGCTCGAGCCGCTGCGCACCATCCACTCGTTCGACCCGTGCATGTCCTGCGCCGTCCACGTGCTCGACGTCGACGGCACCGAGCTCGGGATCGCGACGTCGTGACCACCTCCGAGCGGACGCCGACCTCACCGGACGCCGAGGAACAACCCACCCCGAGGCTCGAGGCGGGTGACGTGGTCAGCGTCGGCGGTCTGAGCCACCGGCGGGTCCTCGCACTGGCCGCAGCCGCGGCCCCGGGCAGCGACGACCCGGTGGACCAGCTGATGATCGCGGCGCTGCGCGAGGACCACCCCGCGATCCCGGTGCCGACGGTGGACCCGGCCGATGTCGACCCGCCCCGCGAGGACCGCAGGTACAGCCTCACCCGGGTGCGTGCGCTGCAGGTCACCGACGGCTCGACGCGCGACGTCGTGATCATGCGCGGTGACCTGCGCGCCGTGATGGGCGCCTCGAGCGCGAACCGGGAGAACCGCAGCCTGCTGCGCAAGAACGCGCTGCACGGCGTCGAGCACGGCTGGCGCCCGCTGGTCATCGCCGCGGCGCCCGTGGCCGCCGACGGCAGCGTCGGTGGGTTCGTGCTGCAGGGCTTCGTGAACCTGCGCCCGATCGGCGGCGGCGAGGACGAGGTGACGAGCGAGGAGAGCTACACGCGCGTCGACGTCTGGTCGATCTCGTTGCGCCTGCAGCACTGGCTCAACGTCTTCCTCATCGTGGTGCTGAGCCTGTCCGGCTACTACATCATGGACCCGTTCTTCGGGCCGACCCCGGCGGCCTCGGGCCGCACCGGCTACCTCATGGGGTACGTCCGGCTCATCCACTTCAGCGCAGCGTTCGCCTGGCTGCTCGTCGGCGCCACCCGTGTCGTGTCGGCGTTCACCTCCCGCGACCGCTACCTGCGGTGGCCCACGTTGTGGCCGCTGAAGTCGAAGAAGGATGTGCGCAACCTCGGGCGCGTGGTCAAGCACTACGCGTTCCTGCGCGACGAGGGGCCGCTGTACCTCGCGCACAACCCGCTCCAGCAGCTCGCCTACACCGGCCTGTACCTGGCCGGTGGTCTGCAGATGCTGGTCGGCTTCTCGCTGTACGCGCTCTACAAGCAGACCAGCCCGTTCTGGCAGGTCGTGGCCACCCCGACGCACTGGATCGGGATCGGCCCGGTGCGACTGGTGCACACCATGCTGATGTTCGCGCTCTGGGCCTTCGCGATCGGGCACATCTACCTTGCGGTGCGCGCCGACTCGCTGGACCGCCACGGCGGCGTGTCCTCGATGATCAACGGCGGCGTGTGGCTGCGCCGGGGCTCCAAGCCCGTCGACAGCCCGAAGGTCGGATGAGCGGCACGAGCCCCGAGCAGGTCCACCCCCAGATCACGGTGCTCGGGGTCGGCAACACGATCATGGCCGACGACGGTGCCGGTCTGGAGCTGCTCACGCTCATCGGCCAGGCCCGGCCCGACGCCCGGGTCGAGTACGTCGACGGCTGGACCGGCGGGATGGAGCTGGTGCCCGTCGTCCAGGAGGCCGGACGACTGCTCATCCTGGACGCCGTCGCCGGCCGCGTCCCGGGGACCGTGGTGCACCTGACGGGTGACCAGATCCCGCGGATGCTGCAGGCCAAGCTCTCGCCGCACCAGGTCGGTCTGCTCGACGTGCTGACCGCCGCCCGGATGCTGGGCCGGGAACCCGAGCAGATCGAGGTGGTGGGGATCGTCCCCGAGGTGGTGGACCTGCGGCTCGGTCTCAGCGACCCGGTGACTGCGGCGCTCCCCGCCGCGGTCGAGACCGCCGTCGAGGTGCTCGACCGCTGGTTCGCCGAGCTCGGTGCGGCCGTGACCGGCGCCGGACCGGTGCCTCAGTCGTGACCAGGCACCCCCAGATCGGCGAACGCCACGGCGAACTCCCGGCCACGCACCAGGTTCCCCGACGGGGTGCCGCACACCGGGCACAGCAGGGCGTAGAACTCGTCGACCGGCTGGTCGCATGCACAACCGGGGCACCAGATCGCGGCCTGCACGGTCTCGATCTCCAACCGCGCACCGGCCACCACGGTCTCGGCCGTGGCCATCGGCCAGGCACCCTCCAGCGCGAGCGGCTCCGCCCCGCTGAGGGTGCCGACCCGCAGACCGACCGCCTCGACACCCGTGGCGCCAGCGGTGGCTGCAGCGCGCTCGACGGCCGTGACGACCGAGCGCAGGAGACCGAGCTCGTGCATCCCGTCATCGTGGCACGCCCTGCGACGAGCCGGGTGCCGGTATGACCCGCCGCCTCATGCTCGACGAGATCGTCGACGCGGCCGGCGCGCGGGTGATCGTCGAACGGGACGATGCCGGCCGGGCCCGGTCCGCACGGTTCGATCTCGCGGGGCTGCCGCGGGTGGACCCGCTGCTCGTCGGGCGACCGGTGGACGGGGTCCCGTCGCTGGTCGAGCGGCTGTGCGGCATCTGCCCCGCCGCGCACCACCTGGCGGGGGTGCGGGCCCTCGAAGGGCTGGCCGGTCTCGCACCGCTGCCCGCCACGGCCACGGCGGTCCGTCGGCTGCTGCACCACGGATCGGCCGTCGACACCCACGCCGTGCGGATGCTCACCACCGACCGCGACGACGCCGCACTGCTGCGCGTCTTCGGGCGGGCGGCGCTGGCGGCGGCCGGGTCCCCCGGCCACTTCCCGGTGACCGCGGTCCCCGGCGGGGTCACGACCGCCGTCACCCGGCCGGCTCGGGACGCGCTGGCCGATCAGCTCGATGACGCGCTCGCGGCTGCCGGGCGGATCGCCCGACGGGCGCTCGCCGTCGACGGGACAGTGGACCCCTTCGACGGCGCGGACGCCGCGCTCGTCGACGCCGCAGGACGCCCCGACCTGCTCGGTGAGCTGCTGCGGGTGGTCGGTGCCGACGGCACGGTGATCGAGGCCGGTGCACCGGCAACCCGCTGGGACGGGCTCGTGGCCGAGGCGGTGCCCGGTGACCCGGCGCCGCGCCCCTACCTGGTGGCCCTCGGCCCGCAGCGCGGTCGGTACCGGGTCGGGCCCGTGGCCCAGCTCCGGATCGGCCCGCTCACCACCCCGGTCGCCGCCGGGTTGCAGGAGCAGTGGCTGGCCACCGGTGGCGGCGCGCATGCCGCGCGCGCGGTGATGACCGTGCACAGCGTCGAGGCGATCGGCGTGCTGCTCGGCCAGGGCGCTCTGGTGCGCGGGCCGGTGGCCCGACCGGTCGCAGGTTTCGCCCGGAACCCGGTCGGCGTCGGTTGGGTGGACGGTCCGCGCGGACTGCTCGTCCACCGCTACGCGGCCGATGGCGACGGAACGGTCACATCGGCCACGATCCTCACCCCGACGGCCCAGAACGAGCCCTGGTTGGCCGAGCTGCTCGCCGCGGCGGCCGCGGTCGGCTCCGACGGCGAGGCATCATCGACCTCGGGCATGGAGGACGCGATCCGCGAGGCCGATCCGTGCCTGCCCTGCTCCTCGGCCCCGGCCGGCGGGATGGGACTGCAGGTCGAGACCGTGGCACCACCGACGAACGGGAGCGCGTGACATGTGTGTAGGAGTCCCGGCGCTCATCACGTCGATCAGCGGCGACGTGCTGCCGATGGCCTCGATCGACCTGGCCGGCCGCCACGAGGAGTGCTGCCTGGCCTACCTTCCCGAGGCGGGGGTCGGCGACCACGTGCTCGTGCAGAACGGGTTCGCCGTGCAGCTCCTGGACCCCGAGGCCGCCGCCGCATCCCTCGCGGCGTTCGTCGAGCTCGGGGTCCTGGCGCCACCTGCGCCGTAGAGCCGACCACGGCGCCGCGGTCAGGCCTCGATGGGCTCGAACGTCAGGCTCACCGAGTTCATGCAGTACCGCTGGCCCGTCGGGGTGGACGGGGCATCGTCGAACACGTGCCCGAGGTGCGAGCCGCAGCGGGCGCACACGACCTCGGTGCGGGTCATGCCGAGGCTCGTGTCGGTCCGCTCGACCACTGCGTCACCGGCGAGCGGGGTGAAGAAGCTCGGCCAGCCGCAGTGCGAGTCGAACTTGGCGTCCGAACGGAACAGCTCGGCCGAGCACGCGCGACAGCGGTACACACCCGCCCGGTGCTCGTCGAGCAGCTCCCCCGTCCACGCGCGTTCGGTGCCCGCGCGGCGCAGCACGGCGTACTCCTGCGGCTCGAGCTCGAGCCGCCACTGCTCGTCCGTCTTGTCGATCTGGTATCCCATGGGTTCCTCCTGGTCGTCCCTCGCACGGGTGAAACAGCGCGGCGTGCCGCCACGTTCCCACGGGGTCTGCCGCGGACCGTGGTCGGCCGTCTAGCGTGTGCCCTGAGGCGCCGGTCGGCGCGTCGATCCATGGAGCGAGGGAGTTGGTCGTGCGCTCCTCCGGTCGTCGCCGGCTCGGGTTGACCAGGTACTTCGTGCTGGTCAGCGCGGTCTCGATGGCCACGCTCGGGTTCGTCCTCATCGCGGTGACCTCGGACGCGCTGCGTGAGCAGAGCACCCGGACCGCTGCTGCTGCCGCCCGGGACATGATGGTCGAGGTCGTCCGTCCGCTCGAGGTCCGCGACCTTCGCGCGGGCACCCTGGACGCCACGGACCGGGCGAACGTCGACGCCGCCGTCGAGCGGTTCGCCGACCGGACGGTCGAGGTCCGGCTGTGGACCACCTCGGGCTCGCTCGCGTACTCGACGGCGGACTCACCCGAGCCGACGGTCCCCGATCGGGCCCTGTTCGACCAGGCGGTGGCCGACGGTCGCTCACGCACCCGTGCGACGACGGACGAGCACACCGAACCGGACGGTTCCACCACCGATCGACCCGCGCTCGACGTCTACGTCCCCGTGCACGCCCGGGACATCGAGAGCTCGGCCCGCAGCGGCACCGACCCGGTCGTGGCCGTCGCCCAGATCCGGCTCGACGACACCGCCACGGACGCCGGGGTGGCCGGTGCGGTCCGCAAGGTCACCGCCGCCGTCGTGCTCGGTCTGCTCACCCTGTGGGTCGTGCTGCTGCGCACCGTCCACGCGACGTCGCGTCGGCTGCGGGCGGTCGCGCGGGAGAATGCGCGGCTCGCACACCTCGACTCGCTCACCGGGCTGCCCAACCGTCGGATGCTCGCCGACCGCACCCGGCATGCGATCGAACGCGCGCGCCGGGACGGCACCCGGGTGGGACTCGTGCTGCTGGACATCGACCGGTTCAAGGACATCAACGACACGCTGGGCCACGACCGGGGCGATCAGCTGCTCGAGCAGGTGGCCGAACGGCTGCGGGCCGCACTGCGCGACGACGACCTCGTGGCCCGGCTCGGTGGCGACGAGTTCGCCATCCTGCTGCCGGCCGTCGCCTCCGTCGACAGTGCACAACGACGCGCCGAGCAGGTGCGGACCCTGTTCGCACCGCCGTTCGAGCTGGGCGAGCTGGTGCTGCACGTCGAACCGTCGATCGGGGTCGCCTGCCTGCCGGACCACGCGGACGACGCCTCGGCCCTCATGCGGACGGCCGATGTCGCGATGTACCGGGCGAAGCACTCCCGTACCGGTGTCGCGGTCTACTCGACCCAGACCGACGAGTCCTCGGCGGTGCGGCTGCAGCTGCTCGGCGAGCTGCACCAGGCGCTCCGCGAATCACGCCAGGACGAGCTGCAGATGTACTACCAGCCGAAGGTCGACCTCTCGACCGGGCGGACCGTCGGCTTCGAGTCGCTCATGCGCTGGCACCACCCCGAACGCGGCATCCTCACGCCCGACCAGTTCGTCCCGCTCGCCGAGCAGTCCGGGGTGATCCGTGAGCTGACCCGGCACGCGCTGGCGAGCTGTGTCGCCCAGCTCGCGGCCTGGCGGGACGTGGGCTGGTACGTGCCGATCGCGGTGAACCTGTCGGCGCACGACGTCACGAGCGAGACGATCGTCGATGAGATCGCCGCCCTGCTGAGCAGGTTCGACGTCCCCGCCCGGCTGCTGGAGGTCGAGATCACCGAGACCGCCCTGGTGTTCGAACCGGCGCGGATCGTCCCGGTGCTGACCCGGCTCGGACGGCTCGGCGTGCAGGTCGCGATCGACGACTTCGGCATCGGCTCCACCTCGATCTCCCAGCTCCGGAACCTCCCGGTGGACATCCTCAAGATCGACCGGCTGTTCGTCCGTGACCTCACCGAACCGGGCCGTGAGGCACCCGAGGTGATCGTGCAGGCCATGGTCGAGCTGGCGCACAGCTTCGGCCTCACCGTGGTGGCCGAGGGCGTCGAGGACGAGCGGACCGCCGTCCTGCTCGCCCAGCTCGGGGCCGACCAGGCCCAGGGGTACTTCTACGCCCGGCCGCTGCCGGCCGATCGGCTGGAGCCGCCGCACGCCGCCGGGTCCGCGCGTCCCGCCGGGCTCACCGGACCGTTCCGGTCGTAACCGACCCAGACCTGGGTGCGGAGCGACCGCTGCTCAGCGACCCAGGGCCCGGCCGGCGAGCAGCGTGCCGGCGGGGTCGTAGCTCCCAGACAGGTCACGCAGCCGGGATGCGGCACCGGCGCCGAAGACACGGTCGGCCCAGACCCGCCCGGACCCGTCGTCGTGACCGGCAAGGGCACCGGGGCGGACCCATCCGGCCATGCCCTGGGCGATCCGGCGCGCATCGTCGGCCACCGGATCGGGGGTACCGGCCGATGCGCTGCCAACCGTCGTGACCGACCAGGGCGCGTCCCGGTGCGCGACGGCCGATGGTCCGCGCAACGGCTCCCGGACCGCCCCGCCGAGACGGCGGACCTCGACCGACTGCTGGCGGCAACCGCTGCCGGGACCGACCAGCTCGATGAGACGGTCCGCGGCCGCGGGGCCCAGGCCGTCGAGCAGCACGTCGTGCCGCTGGCGCGGACCGGGTGCACCGTGGTCGGCGTGCACGGCACCGATCGCCGCGTAGGGCAGCACGCCGAGGGTGTCGATCAGCGGCTCGGCCACCTCACGCAGCGGCTCGATCTGCCGTTCACCCTCGGCTGGGCTGCCGATCCAGGCGAAGCGCAGCGCGAGCGTGGTGAAGCCGGACAGGGCGGCCGGGACGTGCGGGACGCTCGCCATCCGGGCGACCGCGACCGACGTCGTGCCCTCGACCGGCAACCGGGTCGCCCATCGCGCCCAGGCACGCAGGACCCGGGCGACGTCGACCTCGTCGTACCAGAGGGTCCCGGCGTAGAGCTCGGGCTGCTCGACGAGCTCGATCTGGACGGAGGTCACGATGCCGAGCGCCCCCTGCCCCCCGCGCAGCCCCCAGAACAGCTCCGGGTGGACCGTGGGCGAGACCCGCCGCAGCACACCGTCCCCGGTGACGACCTCGAGCTCGAGGATGCGGTCGCTGGAGACCCCGAACGTCCGGGCGACCGGTCCGAGCCCGCCGCTGACCAGGTGGGCGACGGCCCCGCCGGCCGCATCGGAACCGCAGACCGGGGCCAGACCGTGCCGGGCGGCGGTCTGGAGCACGGCCGACCAGCGCACACCCGCGCCGAGCTGGGCGGTGCCGTGCTGCGGGCGCACCACGAGCGCATCGAGGGACCGGGTCGTGATCAGCACGCATCCGGGCTGCACGGCGTCGCGGCCCGTCCCCCGCACCGCGACGGGGACGCCGAGCGCCCCGGCGGTCCGGACCGCTGCGGCCACATCGTGCGCCGTGAGCGCCTCGACGACGAGCGCGGGGCCGGGTCGGTGCCGGGTGTCGTGGGTGGCCGCGAGCGCCTGGTAGCCGACCGATCCGGGCAGGTGGACCCGCGCCACGGCTGCGCTCATGGCACGGGTGAGCGGGTCGACGTCGGTCGTCACGGTCATGGCGGTCCTCCGGGGCTGAGCGCAAGGCGTTCGAGGAAGGAGGAGGTGCGCCGCGTCGCGCAGATACGCGGGCGGGAATACCCGACCGGAGCCCCCGGTTGAGGCGAAAGTTCATGCAGACGCATAGATCGTGAGGCGCATCATGCAGTTCGGAATCTTCTCCGTCGGCGACGTCACGCCGGACCCGCACACCGGCCGGACCCCCGACGACACCGAGCGGGTGCGCTCCATGCTCACCATCGCCCGGCACGCCGACGAGACCGGGCTCGACGTGTTCGCCACGGGTGAGCACCACAACCCGCCGTTCGTGCCGTCGTCGCCCACCACGATGCTCGGCTACCTGGCCGGGGTGACGAAGCAGATCACGCTGTCCACCGCGACCACGCTCATCACCACGAACGACCCGGTGCGGCTGGCCGAGGAGTACGCGATGCTCCAGGTCATCTCGGACGGGCGGATGGACCTCATGCTCGGGCGTGGCAACACCGGCCCGGTCTACCCGTGGTTCGGCAAGGACATCCGCCAGGGCATCCCGCTCGCGGTCGAGAACTACGCGCTGCTGCGCCGGCTGTGGCGCGAGGACATCGTCGACTGGACCGGCACGTTCCGCACCCCGCTGCAGGGCTTCACCTCGACCCCGAGGCCGCTGGACGGTGTCCCGCCGTACGTGTGGCACGCCTCCATCCGGTCCCCCGAGATCGCCGAGCAGGCCGCCTACTACGGCGACGGGTTCCTGCACAACGCGATCTTCTGGCCGATGGAGCACACCGCCCAGATGGTCAACTACTACCGGCAGCGGTTCGAGCACTACGGGCACGGCCGCGCCGACCAGGCGTTCGTCGGGCTCGGCGGGCAGGTGTTCATGCGACCCCGCTCGCAGGACGCCGTCAACGAGTTCCGGCCGTACTTCGACGTCGCCCCCGTCTACGGGCACGGGCCGACGCTCGAGGAGTTCGCGCACGAGACCCCGCTCACCGTCGGCTCGCCGCAGCAGGTGATCGACCGGTACGGGGCGTTCTGGGAGCAGGTCGGGCACTACCAGCGGCAGATGTTCCTCATGGACCACGCCGGACTGCCGCTCAAGACCGTGCTGGAGCAGATCGACCTCCTCGCCGAGCAGGTGGTCCCGGTGCTGCGCGCCGAGGCCGAGGCCCGCCGGCCCGCCGACGCCCCGTCGAACCCGCCGTCGCACGCCGATCTGGTGGCCGCGGCCCGCGCCGCCGGGACCGCCGGGGCCACCCAGGTCTCGGCCGAGGCCGACCACTGGACGGGCCGGACCGCCGAGGACGACGAGGCCGCGGCCCTGGCCGTCGAGCCCCGCACCCACTGACACCCGCTCCACCGGTTCGAGAGGAACCTCATGACCACCCGCTCGCTCGTCGTCCTGTCCGGCGGCGTCTCGCAGCCGTCCAGCTCCCGGCTGCTCGCCGACCGGCTCACGTCGGCCACCGTCTCGGCGCTGGCCGCACGCGGTCTGAACACCGAGGTGCGCACGGTGGACCTGCGCGACCTCGCCCACGCCACCGTCGACGCGACCCTCACCGGCTTCGCCTCCGGGCCGCTGCGCGAGGTGCTCGACGCGCTGGCCTCGGCCGACGGCGTGGTGCTGGTCAGCCCGGTCTTCGGGGCCTCCGTCGCCGGGCTGGTCAAGTCGTTCCTCGACGTGCTGGAGCCCGGGACGCTGGACGGTGTGCCCGTGCTGCTCGGCGCGACCGGCGGCACCGCCCGGCACTCCCTGGCCCTGGAGTACGCACTGCGCCCGACGTTGGCCTACCTGCGGGCCGCCGTCGTGCCCACCGCCGTGTTCGCCGCGACCGACGACTGGGCCGAGGCCGGGTCGGACGACCTGCGCCCGCTGCCCGACCGCATCGACCGGGCCGGGACCGAGCTGGCCGCCGCGGTCGCCGAGCGCGGCCACGTGGACACCGCAGGCCTGTTCGACGACGTCCCGTCCTTCTCCGACCTCCTCGGCGGCTGAGCCCGGGGGCCGCCCGCCGTCCCCCGGCCCCGGCAAGTGGGCAGTTGGGCGGGCCCGGCCCGGCGTGTCGTGCGCCGAGGTGACCAGTTCCCGCCATCGCCAGCCTCGACGGCTGGCTCCGGGCCGAGGCCGGCCGCCCCGGGCCGCCCCGGCCGAGGCCGGCCGCAGGGGCACACCCCACGCAAGTGGGCAGTTGGGCGGGCCCGGCCCGGCGTGTCGTG
>JAKLPK010000058.1 GCA_022013895.1 Cellulomonas sp.
TCCTCGCGGGGTCGCTGTTCCTGCTGCGCGCTCGCCGCCGCCACGCCCGGTCCCGTGCCCGACGCCCGGGACGCACCCTTCCCGCTCCCAACGTCATCCTCGCGCCGGTCGAGAAGACGATCAGCGCCGTCGGGGCGGTCACGGCACCGACGGTCGAGCACATGGACGCGGTCCTGCGCCGGTTGGCGGCATCGGTCGCCCGGGACGGCGCGACCATGCCGGACCTGGCGGCCGTCGAGCTGACGGCGACCCACGTCGTCCTGCACCTGGGGACGCCGACCACGCTGGGCGCGCCGTGGCTCGGCGGCCCCGACGGGTACCACTGGCGCATCCCGGCCACCGTGCCGCTGGACGAGGTCGGACCAGTCGTGACCGACCATCCGGCGCCCTACCCGCTGCTGGCCACCGTCGGGGTCGGGGACGACGAGGCGGTGTGGCTGCTCAACGTCGAAGACCTCGACGTGTCCATCACGGGCGACCCAATCTACGGACTGGACCTCGCGCGCTACCTCGCAGCCGAGGTCGCGTGCAACCCATGGTCGACGGGAGCCAAGGTCGAGTGCATCGGCGTCGGCTACGAGCTCGCGGCGCTCAACCCCGACCGGGTCCGGGTGCACGAAGGGCATGCGGACGGTGGCGACGACCCGATCGATGACGCTCTGGCCGAGGCAGTGCGGACCCTCGATAGCGCGGCCGCTGTCGGCCTCGATGTCGTCACCGCGCGGGCCACCCAGGCCGGGGCCGACGCCTGGACCGCCCAAGTGGTCCTGCTCGACGCTTCGACTGCGCACCCCGCCCTCGACGAGCTGCTCGGCCTCGTCCACGACCACCCCGGACGGACGGGCACCTGCGTCGTCCTCAACGGCACACGACCGGACGCTCCGGGCATCGTGCTGGACGTCACCGCCGACGGGCGGCTCACCCTCGCAGGTGCGGGCCTCGACCTCGTCGCCGTCGGACTGACCAGTGACGAGGCGCAGGGGTGCGCAGCCCTGCTTGCCCAGAGCGATCAGGATGACGTCGTCGCCGTACCTGTCGATGACCACGCCACCGAGGGCTGGCGGGCCTTCGTCGACCAATCCGGCGCACTTCGGGACGAGCACACCCTGCCGCGAGAACCGCCCCAGGAGCAGAACTGGGGCGACGCCGGACCGGGTGTGCCGGCGGCGAGCAGCGTCCTGAGCGAACCTGACGACCTCTACCTGGACAAGGCCGCTACGACGCCCGAGGACCTGCAAGCCCTCGCGCCCCGGGTCGCGGCGACGGTGCGCCGAGACGTCGAAGACGCCGACCCTCATCTCGATCAGGACATCGCCGCCTGGTTCGCCGAGTCCAGCCGCCTGCCCAAGCTGCGCCTCCTCGGTCCCGTGCGCGCTACCACCCGCGGCAAGCCCCTGCTCAAGCGCAAGCCCTACATGACCGAGCTGCTGACCTTCATCGCGCTGCACCCGCACGGTGCCACCCCGGGCGAGGTTTCCGACGCGTTCGGGATCACTCCGGCCAAGGTTCGCGAGTACGTCCGGCTCGTGCGCGAATGGCTTGGCACCAACCCCCGCACTGGCGAGCCGCACCTCCCGGACGCCCGCCTCGCGCACGGGGCGCTGCATCGCGGAACCGCGGTGTACGAAGTGGTCGACCTGCTCGTCGACCTCGACCTGTTCCGTCGCCTCGGCGCCCGGGGGCAGGCGCGCGGCGCCGACGGCATCGAGGACCTGCGCACCGCCCTTCGACTCGTCGAGGGCCGCCCCTTCGACGCCCCGGTTCAGCGACGAGCCGGCGGCGGGTGGACGTGGCTCGTTGACGGCGACCGGCTCGACGAGCACGCAGTGGTCGCCGTCGTCGACGTTGCCCACCTCGTTGTCACAGACGCCCTCGCCACGGGCGATTTGGCCGTCGGTCGCATGGCCGCAGAGACAGCGGCTATGGCCGGGCCATTCGAGGAGATCCCGCGGCTCGACCTGGCGGCGGTGGCCTCCGCCGAAGGACGCCACGCCGAGGCGCGCCGGATCGTCCACGACGAGATCGCGAACCGCACCGACGACGAGGGTGCGCCGCCCGAACTCGTCAGCCGGACCGAGGCGGTCCTGAAACGCCGAACCGAGTGGCTCGGAAGTAGGGCGTCTTGACGCGACGGCATACCAGCGCTGGACGGGCATAGCGCAACCTGGAGCCACCTACGGACCTCCTGGCGGCGGACCTTCCCGTGACAGACACGCCTGCTAACATCTGCACAGATACACAGACGTGGAGGTGTCATGGTTCAGGTCCTGTCATTGGACTCGTGCGAGGTTGTCGCGGTGGATCCCGACAAGGTCGCGCTCGCGCGCGACGGCATCCCCGGTTTGGATGAGGCCGGGACGCTTGCGCAGCTGTTCAGGCTCCTCGGCGATCCCAACCGGACCCGAATCCTGTACGCCCTGCTCGAGGCGGGCGAGCTATGCGTGTGCGACCTGGCCGCTGTTGTTGAGGTCCCCGAGTCGACGGCCTCCCAAGCGCTGCGGTTGTTGAGGACGGCCCGTGTGGTCGACAGTCGCAGGTCGGGTCGGATGGTCTTCTACCGGCTTGCTGACGCGCACGTGCGAATGCTGCTCGATCTGTCCCGCGAGCACACGCGCCACGACGTGGTGCGCTGATGGGCACGGGGCACAGCCACGGTCCGGCGCCAGAGCACGCTGGCGGCAGGTTCCGCGCGCGCTTGGCCGCAGCTTTCGGCCTCACCGCGGCGTTCTTCGCCGTGGAGCTCACTGTGGGGCTGCTCTCCGGCTCCCTCGCGCTGATCTCCGACGCCGGGCACATGGCCGCCGACGTGGTCGCCTTGGGTGCGAGCTTGGTCGCCACGCGCATCGCCACCCGTCCGGACCGGTCCGGGCGGCGCACCTACGGGTCGTACCGCGCCGAGGTCTTCGCCTCTGGGCTGACGGTGCTGATCATGCTCGGCGTGGGCATCTACGTGCTCCTCGAGGGCATCAGCCGGATCGGTGAGGCACCAGAGGTGACCTCGGGGGCGATGCTCGTGATCGGCTTCCTCGGCCTTGTGATCAACGTCGCCTCCCTGCTGCTGCTCCGCGGCGGATCGAAGGAGAGCCTGAACGTGCGCGGCGCGTACTTCGAGGTGATCGCTGACGCCGCAGGCTCGGTGGGCGTCATGGTCGCCGGCGTCCTGATCATCACGACAGGAGAGCCGGTGTGGGACGTCGTGGTCGCCGTGGCGATTGCGGTCTTCGTCATCGTGCGGGCCGTCACTCTCGGACGACAGGTGCTGGCTGTCCTGGGCCAACATGCACCGGAGGGCGTCGACCCCGAGGCGGTCTCGGCTTCACTCGACAGCATCGACGGCGTCGACCAGGTGCACGACCTGCACATGTGGGCACTGACCTCAGGGATGAACGTGGCCACTGCTCATCTGGTGGCCGCGCCGCAGGCGGACCACCACAAGGTCCTGGACATCGCGCGCGATGTCCTGCGGGACCGGTTCGGCATCACCCA
>JAKLPK010000059.1 GCA_022013895.1 Cellulomonas sp.
ACCCACCGGGCTGCAAGTTGTCGACTCCGAGGCCCGCCCGGTGTCGAATCGCGGCACCGATCCGAGGACCCGCACGCCCGAGGCGCCGCGGCGCCGGGCGCTGAGCCTCGACCGGACACAGCACGCCTCCACGGCCGGACCGGATCCAGGGACGGTGCCGAGCCAAGGTGCGTGAGTACTATAGTTTTCACGCGAGTACTCCACGAGTCACCCGGAGTGGATGATGGACGTTTCCAACCCGATCGCCGACGTGGTGCCGTCCGCCCACGGTCCTGTGCTCGCCGTCCTGGCATCCACGTCAACGCCGCTCACCGGCCGCGCGATCGCCGAACTCACTCGGCCGCGAGTCTCGCAGCCCCGCGTCGCGCGGATCCTCACCGACCTCACCGAGGCAGGTCTGGTCGATCGCGTCCAGGCGGGATCCGCGTCGCTGTTCACCCTGAACCGCGACCACCTCGCCGCGAGAGCGGTGGAGGACCTCGCCTCCCTCCGCACCCGGCTGTGGGAACGGATCGCCGAACACGCGGCGGAATGGAGCCACCCGCCCGAGGCGATCGTCGTCTACGGCTCGACCGCTCGCGGAGACGGCGACAGCACCAGCGACGTCGACCTGCTCGTCGTGCGCCCCGCGTCCGTGGATGAGGACGATCCAGACTGGCAGCGCAACGTGACCGCCCTCGGGTTCGCGATCCGGCGCTGGACCGGCAACCCCTGCGAGATCCTGGACCGCTCGAGCGACGAGCTGCGAGCCATGGCGGCGGCCGGGGAGCGCATCCTCAGCGAGATCCGCCGCGACGGGCGGGCGGTCGTCGGGTCGATGTCCCTCGTGCCGGCTCCCGATGCGGCCTGACATGGGCGAGGGGAAGCTCAGACCCTCGGTACCCTCACCCTCGTAGGCAATAGTATTCCCCGTGAGGGTTCGGTGACGGAGGGCAGGCAACGATGACTTCTAGCTTCGTTGGTCGTCAGCGAGAGCTCGACGAGCTTGAGGAGTTCTTCGACGCCGTCCGGAAGGGCCGTCGCGCCGGCGCTCGCGGTCTGGCCGTCGCTGTGCGCGGCCGCCGGCGCGTCGGCAAGTCGTCACTCGTCACGGAGTTCGTCCGGCGCGCGAGCGTCCCTCATGTCCACTTCCAGGCCGCGCGAGGTGCCACCGAGGCAGCGCAGCTCGCCGCGCTCATGGAGGCGGTAGCGACCAGCAACCTCCCGAACGCCGCCGTCGCGGACGGGGTCGTACCGGGCACCCTGACCGCCGCGCTCCGCATCCTCGACGCCGCGCTCCCCACGGACGGGCCGGCCATCGTGGTCCTCGACGAGGTCCCGTGGTTGCTGGAGGCGATCGCAAGTGGCGCAGGCGAGCTCCAGGGCGTGTGGGACACAGCCCTCAGCAAACGCCCCGTTCTCCTGATCCTGCTCGGCAGCGACCTGTCGATGATGGAGCGTCTCGACCACTACGGGGAGCCGTTCCACGGACGTGCGACCCCGATGATCCTGCAGGAGCTCAGCCCTCGTGACGTCGCGACCATGACCGGCCTCACCGGGGTGGCCGCGTTCGATGCGTTCCTGATCACCGGGGGCCAGCCGCTCATCGCGACGGACTGGGAACACGGCGAGGCCCCGCACAGCTTCCTTGAGCGCTCGATGGCGCGTTCGACGTCGGCGCTGATCGTGCAGGGCGCTCGCATCCTCGACTCGGAGTTCCCTCCGCAGACGCACCCGAGGGCGGTGCTCACGGCCATCGGCGGCCGGGGCGAGCGCGCGTACACCGGCATCCTCCAGAGCCTGAACGGGCAGATCTCCGCCGCAACCCTCGACCGCGCCCTGCACCTCCTGGCCGAGAAGCGGGTCATCACGGCAGATGAACCGCTCAGCACGAGGCCAGCGCCAAAGGACCGGCGATGGCGCGTGTCGGACCCCGCGCTGCGGTTCTGGCTCGCCGCCGTGGAACCGAGCCTCGCTGACGTCGACCGTGGTCGGCCCGACCTGGCGGTGCAGCGCATCGACACCAACTTCACGACCTGGCGCGGCCGTGCCATCGAGCCGATCGTCCGGGACGCCCTTCAGCGCCTCCTGCCTGACGACCAGTGGACCCAGGTTCACGAGGTCGGCGGGTGGTGGCCCCGCACGAACACCCCCGAGATCGACCTGGTGGGCGCGGACCGGCGACCAGCGACCAGCATCAGCTTCGTCGGCACGATCAAGTGGCGCGAGCGGTCACCGCTTGACCGTCACGACGTCGACAAGCTCGCCACTGACGCGGTCGGAGTCCACGGCGTGGGCGCAGGCACACCCCTCGTCGGAGTGTGCCCCGCTGGTGGCAAGGACAAGCGGCTCGCGCAGGTGTGGGATGCCGATGACCTGCTGAGCGCCTGGCGGTAGCGAACGGACCATGCCACGCGGGCGCACCACCGCGTATCCGAGATGCCCGCCCATCCCCTCCAGCCGCGGGATGAGCCGATGACGCACCACGAGCATGCCGACGAGCTCGTCGTGCGCCGTCAACGCCTCGCGCTCGTCATCTGCGCAGAGCGGCCGGATGACGGGTGACGGCGGCCGAGGCACCCGCTCACACCTCGCCGGCGCGCACCAGGTCGATCATCGTCTGCGTCCCGCGCGCGTCCTCGAGCGTCCACGGGAATGCCGGCCCACCTCGCAGCGCCCCGACGAGGTTCTCGAACTCGAGCACGTACTGGCGCACCGCCGGGAAGCGCTCGACGCGGGTGGTGTCGCCGTGCACCACGTGTACCTGCGCCTCGCCGAACGACCCCGGGTTGAACGGCGCCGTCAGCCGGAGGAGACCCTCCTCGCCCTGGAAGGTGACCTCCTGGCGCCCGTACAGCCGGGTCGACGTGAGCGCGCAGTAGGTGAACTCGCCCGTCGGCCCGGTCATCACGCCGGTGACCTGGGCCCAGACGTCGACGTCGTTCTCCCGCCGGATCCGCGAGGTGAGCGCCACCGGTTCGGCCCGTGCGGCGAACCGCGCCGAACCGTAGGTGTAGACGCCGATGTCCGGGATGGAGCCGCCCCCGGTCTCCGGGCGGTTGCGGATGTTGTCGCCGTCCGGCAGGTCGAAGGTGAACACCGCGTCGACGTGCCGGAGCCGGCCGATCTCGCCCTCGTCGATGAGGGTGCGAACCCGCTGCCACTGCGGGTGGTGGACGATCATGTACGCCTCGGACGCGAACCGCCCGGTCCGGTCACGCGCGGCGATCAGGGCGTCGATCTCCGGCGCCGTCATCGCGATCGGCTTCTCGGTGAGCACGTGCTTACCGGCCTCGAGTGCCTTGAGCGTCCACTCGACGTGCAGGTGATTCGGCAGCGGGATGTAGACGGCCTCGATCGCGGGGTCGGCCAGCAGATCCTCGTAGCCGGTGTGCACGACGAGGTCGGGGGCGAAGGCCCTGAACGGTTCCGCCTTGGCCGCCGACGACGTGGCCAGGGCGGCGAACCTCGCGCCCTCGGCCTCGTGGATCGCGCGGGCCGTGTGGGCGAGCGCGAAGCTCG
>JAKLPK010000060.1 GCA_022013895.1 Cellulomonas sp.
GATCGACCACGTCGTGCTCGTCGGCGGTTCCACCCGGATGCCCGCGGTCACCGAGCTGGTCACCCGGCTCACCGGTGGCAAGGAGCCCAACAAGGGCGTCAACCCGGACGAGGTCGTGGCCGTCGGCGCCGCGCTGCAGGCCGGTGTCATGAAGGGCGACCGCAAGGACGTCCTGCTCATCGACGTGACGCCGCTGTCCCTGGGCATCGAGACCAAGGGCGGGGTGATGACCAAGCTCATCGAGCGCAACACGGCCATCCCGACCAAGCGCTCGGAGATCTTCTCGACCGCCGAGGACAACCAGCCGTCGGTGCTCATCCAGGTGTTCCAGGGCGAGCGCGAGTTCGCCCGCGACAACAAGCCGCTGGGCACCTTCGAGCTCACCGGCATCGCACCGGCCCCGCGCGGCATCCCGCAGGTCGAGGTGACCTTCGACATCGACGCGAACGGCATCGTGCACGTGTCCGCCAAGGACCGCGGCACGGGCAAGGAGCAGTCGATGACGATCACCGGCGGTTCGGCCCTCCCCAAGGAGGACATCGACCGCATGGTGAAGGAGGCCGAGGAGCACGCCGCCGAGGACAAGAAGCGCCGCGAGGAGGCCGACGCCCGCAACGTCGCCGAGCAGGCGCTCTACGGCGCCGAGAAGGCCCTGGCCGACAACGGCGAGAAGGTCCCCGACGACGTCAAGACCGAGGTCCAGACCGCGATCGACGAGCTCAAGAAGGCTCTCGAGGGCACCGATGTCGAGGCCGTCAAGTCCAGGCACACCGCGCTGGTGACCACGAGCCAGAAGATCGGCGAGGCGGTCTACGCGGCCTCCCAGGCCGAGCAGCCCGCGGGTGACGGCGCCGCGCAGCCGGCCTCGTCGGGCAGCTCCGACGAGGACGTCGTCGACGCCGAGATCGTCGACGAGGAGGACGAGAAGAAGTGACCAGCCAGGACCGGCCGGGGCCCGCTCAGGGCCCCGGCGACGGGCCCGAGGGGCCCGAGGACCAGCCCCGGGTCACCGACAAACGTCGGATCGACCCCGACACGTTCGAGGTGCGCGATCCGCTGGAGCAGGCGTCCGAGGCGCTGGAGAGCGCCGAGGAGGAGGTCGTGCTCGAGGGGCTCGTCGAGACCCAGAAGCTCGCCGCCGAACGCCTCGACCAGCTCCAGCGCGTCAGTGCCGACTACGTCAACCTGCAGAACCAGTACTCGGCCTACGTGAAGCGGTCCAAGGTCGAGGCGACCGCCTCGTACGAGCGCGGCCTGGCCTCGCTCGCCGAGGGTCTCATCCCGGTGCTCGACGACATCGAGCTGGCCCGTCGCCACGGCGACCTCACCGGCCCGTTCGCGTCGATCGCCGAGAAGCTCGAGCAGATCCTCACCCACCACGGGCTGGAGCGGTACGGCCAGGCCGGTGAACCGTTCGACCCGATGGTGCACGAGGCGCTCATGCACGGGCACTCGGCTGACGTGAGCGCGCCGACGGTCCAGGAGGTGCTGCAGCCCGGGTACCGCGTCCCGGGCCGGGTGCTGCGGGCCGCGCGGGTCGCCGTCGTCGAACCGGACGAGAACGCCTCGTAGGTGCCCGCCGGGCCACCGCTACGGTGGCCCGGCGAGCAGACCAGCGACAGGACTGAGGAAGGAGGCGCTGTGACCGGCCAGGACTGGTTGGAGAAGGACTTCTACGCACTGCTCGGCGTCTCCAAGGACGCCGATGCGGCGACCGTCAAGAAGGCGTACCGCAAGCTCGCGCGTCAGCTGCACCCGGACCACAACCCCGGCGACCCCAAGGCCGAGGAGCGGTTCAAGGACGTCGGCGAGGCGTACGCCGTGCTCTCCGACCCCGAGCAGCGCCAGCAGTACGACCAGCTGCGCACGATGGCCAGCGGCGGTCCCCGGTTCACCGCGGGTGGCCGGGGCAACGCGGGCGGTGGTTTCGAGGACGTCCTGGGCGGCATGTTCGGCCAGGGCGGCGGACGCGTCCGGTACTCCACGGGGGGTGGCGGAGCGGGCGGTTTCGAGGACATCCTCGGGGGTCTGTTCGGCGGCGGCGGGGCCGGCGGTTTCGGCGGCCAGCGGGCACCGCAGCGGGGCGTCGACCTCACCGCGAACACCACGTTGCCGTTCCGCACCGCGGCGGAGGGCTCCACGGTGACCCTCCAGGTCGAGAACCGGACCGTGAACGTCCGCATCCCGGCCGGGGTGCGCGACGGGCAGAAGATCCGGTTGCGCGGCAAGGGCCGGCCCGGCGAGGCCGGTGCACCTGCGGGTGACCTGGTCATCGAGGTGCACGTGATGGAGCACCCGGTGTTCTCGGCCGACGGCACGAACCTGCGGGTCACCGTCCCGGTGGCGTTCGACGAGGCGGCGCTCGGCGCCCAGGTCGATGTGCCGACCCTCGACGGCGGGACGGTCCGGGTCAAGATCCCGGCGGGCACCCCGTCGGGTCGCACGTTGCGGGTCAAGGGCAAGGGCATCACGACCCCGAAGGAGACCGGCGATCTGCTGGTCACGGTCCAGGTGGTCGTGCCGCAGAAGCTCACGCCCGCGGCCCGTGAAGCCGTCCAGGCGTTCGGCATCGCGACCTCGGGCGAGGACGTGCGCGCCGGTCTGCTCGCCGCGGCCCGGCAGTAGGCGGTCCCGCGATGGACGAGGACGCCCCGCTGTTCGTCATCTCGGTCGCCGCGCAGATGGCCGGGATGCACCCGCAGACGCTCCGCCAGTACGACCGGCTCGGCCTGGTGTCACCAGGCCGGGCCCGCGGTCGTGGACGCCGCTACTCGGTGCGTGAGGTGGCCACCCTGCGTGAGGTGCAACGCCTCTCGCACGACGAGGGCGTCAACCTGGCCGGGATCAAACGCATCCTCGAGCTGGAGTCGGAGGTGCGCACGCTGCAACGTCAGGTGGACTTCCTGCGCACCCTGATGGAGCCGGGCCGGCGGGTGTTCGCGGCCTCGGCCACCGGTGACGTCGAGGCCGTCCGCCCCGGCGCCCGCACCCGCAGCGGGATGCCGCCGGCCACGACGCTGGTCCCGTGGATGCCCCGGCAGCTCACCCACCGCCGCAGCACCTGACCGCCCCGCCGAGGCGTCCGATCGGGTGAGTCGGATTCGTCCTACTTGTCCGTTTCGGCGCGGGCGGCGACGATGCCACTGCCGCGCACGCCGGTGCGGCCCCGCGGAAGGTGCCCCCGTGACCAAGACCGCTGCGACTGCCCACGCCGTGAACCCGCTGGTGTCCGTGCTCCCCGAGCACGATGTCGCCACCGACCGTGAGCGCGCCCGCCGCCGGCGTGTGCTGCGGCTGGCGTCCGTCCTGCTCGCCGTCGAGGTGTGGGTGATCGGTCGCGAGCTGGCCGGGCTGCCCGTCGTCCCGGCGCTGCCGGCGCTCGACCCGCTGGTGGTCGTGCCCTCGCTGTTCTTCGTCGCGCTGCTGGTGCTCATGGTCGTCATGCAGTTCGGCGGTTCGCGCTCGCCGCACGTGACGTTCCGGCCGGAGCAGATGGACGTCGCGCTGGCCGATGTGGTCGGTATCGACCCGATCGTGGAGGATGTGCGCCGCTCGATCGACCTGTTCCGCACCCACCGGCAGTTCGCCGACCAGATGGGCGGCACCGCCCGGCGCGGTCTGCTGTTCGAGGGGGCGCCGGGCACCGGCAAGACCCTCACCGCCAAGGCCATGGCCGCCGAGGCGGGGGTGCCGTTCCTGTTCGTCTCGGCCACCAGCTTCCAGTCGATGTACTACGGCGCGACGGCCCGCAAGATCCGCCAGTACTTCAAGGCGCTGCGGGTCATGGCCCGCAAGGAGGGCGGCGCGATCGGCTTCATCGAGGAGATCGACGCCATCGCGATGCGCCGTGGGGGTCTGCTGGGGGCGTCCGGCACGCTGCGCGCCGACGGCAGGCTCGGCGGTCTGGTCCGCGAGGCGGCGATCAGTGAGGGCACCGGCGGTGTGGTCAACGAGCTGCTCGTGCAGATGCAGTCCTTCGATGAGCCGATGGGCGCCGACAGGCTGGTCAACCGGGCACGGTCGGCCGTCAACCTGTTCCTGCCGGCCCACCGTCAGCTCAAGCTGCGCAAACCGGTGCGCGCCCCGATCCTGCTCATCGCCGCCACCAACCGGGCGGACTCCCTGGACCCGGCGCTGCTGAGGCCCGGCCGGTTCGACCGGCGGCTCACCTTCCCCGAACCCGATGCGCTCGGCCGCCGGGCCCTCGTGGACCACTTCCTGGCCCGGCGTGCGCACGAGGCCGCCCTGGACGCCCCGGCCATGCGCGACCGGGTGGCGGCAGCGACCACCGGCTGGACCCCGGTGATGATCGAGCACCTGCTGGACGAGGCCCTGGTCAACGCGTTGCGCCGCGGTGCGCGGACGATGAGCTTCGAGGACGTCGAGCGGGCGCGGATCACGCAGATGGTCGGCATCGGCCACCCCGTCACCTACAGCCGAGCCGAGCAGGAGCTCATCGCGACGCATGAGGCCGGGCACGCCGTGGTCGCGCACCTGGTGGCCCCGCGCCGGGTGCTCGAGGTGCTCACCATCGTCAAGCGGGGCAGCGCCCTGGGGCTGCTCGCGCACGACGACTGCGAGGACGTGTACACCCGGTCCGATGCGGACCTGCGGGCGCTGGTGCAGATCGCGATGGGCGGCTGGGTGGCCGAGGAGCTGTTCTTCGGCCAGACGTCCACCGGCCCGGCCTCCGATCTGGCGGCTGCGACCCGGACCGCCGCCCAGATGGTGGGCGCCGCGGGGATGACCGGGTCGCTGGTGTCGTTCGCCGCCACCGGCCGTGACGTGGTCGACGCGGTGATCGCCGACAGCCGGGCCCGGGTCCAGCTCGAGGAGGTCCTCGACTCGGCGCGGGCGAACGCGCGCCGGCTGCTGGCCTCGAACCGGGACCTGGTCGAGGCCCTGCGTGATGCCCTGCTGGAGCGCCACGAGCTCATCGGCGACGAGATCACGGAGGTGCTGGAGCGGGCCGTCGCCGCACGTGAGCCCGCCGAGCCGCCGGTGCTGTCCCCGGACCTGCGGGTGGCCTGAGGGGGCCGGTTCACCGCGCCAGGCTGTGCCCCGGGATCGCGGCCAGCAGCTCGCAGGTGTACGGGTCCTGCGGGTGGTCGAAGATGGCGTCCGGGGTCCCGCTCTCGACCACGCGGCCACGCTGCATGACGTGCACCTGGTCGGAGATCATCCGCACCACGGCCAGGTCGTGGCTGATGAACAGGTAGCTGAGCCCGAGCCGGGTCTGCAGCTCGGCGATCAGCTCGAGGATCTGGGCCTGGACCAGCACGTCGAGGGCCGAGACGGCCTCGTCGAGCACGATGAGCTCGGGGGACAGCGCCAGGGCGCGGGCGATGGCCACCCGCTGCCGCTGACCGCCGGACAGCTCGTGCGGCAGGCGCTGCGCCATGGTCGAGGGCAGGGCCACCTGGTCGAGCAGCTCGCGCACGCGGGCCTGGCGTTGCGCGGCGGTGCCGACGCGGTGCACCCGCAGCGGTTCGACGATGGAGGCTGAGACGGTGTACCTCGGGTCGAGGGAGGCGTAGGGGTTCTGGAACACGGGCTGGACCCGGCGGCGGAACTCGAACATCTCCCGTCGTCCGGCGCCCGCCAGGTCCAGCCCGTCGAAGACGATCGAACCGGCCGTCGGGGTGTCCAGGCCGAGCACGAGGTTGGCGGTCGTGGACTTGCCCGATCCGGACTCGCCGACGATCGAGACGGTCTGCCCCCGGCCGATGTCCAGATCGACGCCGTCGACAGCGGCGAAGACGGTCCGTTCGCCGCCGGACCGCAGCTCGAACTCGCGGCGCAGCCCGCGGACCTCGACGAGCGGGCGCTCCTCGGCGGCCCCGGTGGCCGGGCGGGTGTCGGCCACGCGCACCGGTCGGCGCCGTTCGGTGGACAGGCTGGGTGCCGCGGCGAGCAGCCGGCGGGTGTACTCGTGCTGCGGGTCGGTGAGGATCGCGTTCGCCTCACCCTGCTCGACGATCTGCCCCCGGTGCATGACGGCGACCCGGTCGGCGCGTTCGGCCGCCAGGCCGAGGTCGTGGGTGATGAGCAGCACGGCGGTGCCCAGCTCGTCGGTGAGCCGGTCGAGCTCGTCGAGGATGCGGCGTTGCACGGTGACGTCGAGCGCCGAGGTCGGTTCGTCGGCGATGAGCAGGTGTGGGCGGCAGGCCAGGCCCATGGCGATGAGCACGCGTTGGCGCATCCCGCCGGAGAACTCGTGGGGGTACTGCCGGGCGCGTGCGGCGGGGTCGGGGATGCCGACCATGTCGAGCAGCTCGACGGTCTGCGCCCAGGCGGCCTTGCCCTGGGCCCGTCCGTGCACCTCGAGCGCCTCGGCGATCTGGTTGCCGACCCGCATGAGGGGGTTGAGGTTCGACATCGGGTCCTGCGGGACGAGCCCGATCTCGGCGCCGCGCAGCGGGACCATCGCGTTCTCGGGCAGGTCGAGCAGGTTGCGGCCGTCGAGCAGGATCTGGCCGCCGACGACGCGGCCGTTGGCCGGCAGCAGCCGGTTGACCGCGGCCGCGGTGGTCGACTTGCCCGAACCCGACTCCCCGACGACGGACACGGTCTGACCGGCCGCGACGTCGAGGCTCACGCCGGTGACCGCGGGGACCAGGGCGCCCCCGGTCCGGAAGCTCACCGACAGGTCGCGGATGCTCAGCACGGGGGTGGTCGGGGTCATGGCGTCACATCCTGGTGTCGGGCGGGCAGCGGGGGCGTGGAGGCCGACCCCGGGTCGAGGTCCAGGTCGGGGCACAGCAGCCGGACGGTGTGCCACCACAGTCGTTCGGTGGTGATCGGTGCCCCGTCGGCCAGCAGGCGGTTGGTGGCCAGGGCGACGGCGCCGCGGCCGTGCGGCAGCAGACCCACGGCGCAGCCGGTGAAGCCTGGGTGCCACAGCACGGTGCCGGGGCCGTTCGTGGTGGCGACCTCGCGGACCCGCCAGCCGAGGGTCTGCCCGGGGTCGGGGCCGGGTGCGCCCAGGCCGTGCGGGTCGCCGTCGTGCAGCCGGCGCCCGAGGGCGAGGGCGGCGTCGAGCAGATCGTCCACCGTGCCGAACAGCCCGGCGTGGCCGGCGGTCCCACCCCAGGCGTGCGCGCAGTTGCCGTCGCCGACCTCGCCGGTCAGGAGGTGCTCGCGCCAGCGGAACGTGCGTGCGGTCCACAGCACGGGGTACGGGTCGCCGGTCGCGACCATGCGTTGTTCGGTGCGGTCGCCCCAGGCGGAGGAGGCGACGGGTGCTGCGGCAGGGTCCACCGGGCCGAACCCGGTGCTGCGCAGGCCCGCGGGGTCCAGGGCCAGGGTGCGGACCGCGTCGGCCAGGGTGCCGCCGAACACGGCCGCGACGAGGCGTCCCAGGTGCATGAACCCCAGGTCGGAGTAGTGCCGTTCGGTCCCGGGCCGGTAGCGCAGGGGCAGCGAGTCGAGCACGACGGCGGGGCCCTGCTCCGCACCGGGCGCCAGGTACAGGGGTTGCCACTCCCACAGCCCGGCGCGGTGCCGCAGCAGGTCCTCGACGGTGGTCGCGGCCTCGCCGGGGTAGGACGGCAGCACGCGGTGCACCGGGGTGTGCAGCGTGAGGGCCCCGTCGTCGACCAGACGCAGCACGGCCGATGTGGTGGCGACCACCTTGGTGACCGAGGCCAGGTCGTGCCGGGTGGCCCGGGTCATGGGTGCGGCGGCGGCCGACCCGTCGACCCGCCCGGCCACGCCGACGGTCCGTACCCCGTCGAGCTGCAGTCCGACGACGGCTCCGGGCGGCGGGTGGCCCTCGGACCCCGGTGGTGGCCCGGCCACGAGGGCGCGTGCGACATCGTCGACCCCGGTCGGCGTCGCACCCGTGGGCATCGGGATCATCGGGTCGGCCCCACCGTCGCACGGGGTCCAGGGCCTGACGCACCGAGGCCCGGGCCCGCAGGCAGGTGCACCAGGTCGCCCTCGTACCAGGCCCCACCGGTCGCCGACGGTCCGTCGAGCCACAGCCCGGCGTCCAGGTCGTGGGTGGCTCCCGGTCGCCCGGTGACGGCGGCCAGCGCTGCGGCGGCCGTCACTCCGACGGTCCCTTCGAGCATGCAGCCGATGAGCACGTCGAGCCCAGCTGCCTGCGCGGCCGCGGTCACGGCGAGCGCGCCGAGCGGTCCGGCGGTCTTCGCCAGCTTGACGTTCACCAGATCGGCCGCGTGCCGTTCGATGACGAGCGCCAGGTCCTCGACGGTCCACACCGAC
>JAKLPK010000061.1 GCA_022013895.1 Cellulomonas sp.
AAGCCGAATGCCTTGGATTCATCGTTGAGGTAGCCGGCCTCGATGTCGGTGACGGGGAACGCATCGACCTGGCCGTTCTTGTACAGCACGTCGAACAGGGTCTTGCCGCGAACCTCCGGCTTCTTGGCGATCAGTTCCTCTGGCCAGACTTCCTCGATCTTGAAGCGCTTGGAGAACTCCATCAGCTGCCACAGATCCGATTTCGACTCGCCCGGCGCCGACACCAGCTGGTGCCAGAAATGCGTGCGCCGCTCGGCATTGCCGTAGGCGCCCTCCTTCTCCACCCACATGGCCGTCGGCAGGATCAGGTCGGCCGCCATCGCGGTGACGGGGACGACCAGCGGGCCGAACAACGCGCCCGCGAGGACGACGAGCGTCGCCCTCGCGGTCAAGGAGACAACAGTCATGGTGGGCTTTCCGGTCAGGTGTCGGGTGTTGCTGCACGACGGGTGGCGCCCCGGCCGTCGGGCCGGGACGCCACCTCCTCGTGGACGTCAGATATCGATGTCAGGTGTCAGATGAGGGTCAAGGTCAGCGTCGCGGAATAGTTGCCGTTGGCCGCGGTGGCGGGCACGACGAGCGTCAGGCCCGCACCCACGGTCGTGGCGACGTTCTGGTCGGCTGAAGCTGTCCCCGTGGCAAGCGGCTTGTCCGAGGACAGGTCGGTGGCCCCAGTACCCGCCGAGCCCGGCCCGGAGACCTTCGCCGGCGTCCAGCCCAGGTTCGAGGCCGCGATCGTGTTCGTCCCACTGGTGAACGCCGACGACTTGCCGTTGAGCGTCCATGCCCCGCTGGTGGCGTCCTGCCGGTCGTCGTTCACCGTCACGTTGCCGAGCTGACCGGTCGCGGTCCACGCTTCGCCCTCGGCGCGCTCCGCGGGACCGGTCAGCGTGACCGCCCCCGGCTCGACCGAGATCTTCAGACCCGTCGGCGCCTGCGGCTCCGACGTGGCGACCGGCACGGTGACCGTCGCCGTCGCCGTCGCGGTGTCCGCGACCACGACCGCAGGAGTGGTCACCGACGCCGAGCCGGACGACGGCTGGTAGCTGCTGTCACCGGAGTAGTCGGCCGTGAACTCGTACGCGGTCTGCGGCGACAGACTGGAGACCTGGACCGACGCCGCGCCGCCGGTGACCGCGACCGGGTCGCCGATCGCGGTGCCGCCGTTCTTGAACGTCACTGTGCCGGCCGCCTCGGCCGGCGAGACTGTCGCTGTCAGGGTCACAGCGGTCGATGTGGTGCCCGACGCGACGACCGACGTGGTCGTCGCGGTCTTCTGAACCGGACCGTCGACGATCTGCCACGTACGGTCCTCGTTCACCTGGAACCACGCCGCGTAGTACTTGTCAGTGAACGCGTAGCTGCTCGCCGCCTGGCAGGTGTGACGAAGCTCGTACAAGCCCGGCGTCACCACAAGGACACTCGACGAATTTTGCGTCCACGTCGACGACCAGGCGTAGTCGCCGTTGCGGGAGATGGTGGTGTCGGTGGCGACGATCCCGAGAGTGGTTCCGTTGCTGAGCGGATAGTTCGACGGGCGCGCTCCCGCGCCGATGGACTGGTAGCCGCCGAAATCGGAGAGCCCGTCCTTGAAGGCATAGAGGAATGACCGCGACTGGAAGCCCGCGGGGCAGATCTGCCCGGCGGCGGTGGACACCGAGGTCCACTTGCCGCCGTCGGTCAGGGTGCCCGACGTCGGAGCGACGATCAGCGAGCCGATCCGGTTCGGGTCGTCGTCGGACGCGGAGGCGGGCAGGGCCGGGGCCAGGACCACCGCAGCGGTGAGTGTGCCGAGCATCAACCCGGCGAGCGCGCGCTTGAGGGACACGAGTCAGTCAACTTTCTGTGCGTAGTTCGTCGGGGGGGGGGGAACGCGAGACCGGCACGCGGTGCCTGGGCCGCCGCGTGGACGGCCCAGGCACCGCGCGCTCTCGGCACTACCGCTACGGCGTCACGTACCCGCTCAGGTAGTCGGTGGTGTTACCGCACAGCGCACCGAGCGTGCCGAAGCCGTACGTCGTGATGACGCCGGCCTGGTCGCACACGGCGGACGTCGGCCCGGCGAACACGTCCTGCAGCAGGACCGACTCGTCGTCGGTCGCGCTGAGGCGGGACGTCTCGACGACGTTGTAGACCAGCCGGGTGTACGGGAAGCTGGTGTTCAGCACGTCATTCACGATCGGCGCCACGCCACCGATCGAACCGAGCGCGACGGGGTTCGAGCCGCCCGGGGTGGTGCGGATCGTGTTTGCCACGACCAGGTTGTCCTGGGCGATCCAGGACGCCACCGAGAACGGGACGATCTCGCCCACGGCGTCGATCTCGGAGCCGTCGTTCTCCTGGACGAGGTTCGAGATCCAGGAGACCTGGGACTCCGTCAGCCCCAGCGCCTTCAGGAAGAACGCACGCGTGCCCGAGTTCGCCTGCGGCAGCCGCGGGACGTAGCTGTGGGTGAGGTTGTCAGCCCCCGTGTAGGAGGTGAGGATCCCCTTGTAGATGTTCTGCAGGTCGGCGGTGGTCAGGTTCGACGGGACCGACGCCGTGCCGACGTTGGCGTAGGCGTAACCGACCGCGTCCCGGGCGAACGGGATGAAGGTCAGGTCGCTGCCGGCGACCGAGGGGCCGCTCGAGGACCGGGCGAAGTCGAGCTGGTCGTCGATGCTCACCTGGGTGGTGACACCGTTGACGGTCTGCCCCTGGGTGTAGGTGCCGGTCGGGTTGATCGAGGCGGTCAGGGCCTTCGCGCCCGCGCCGGACCCGTTGGGCCGGTTGAACTGCACGCCGCCCGCCGTGGTCTGGATCAGGCCGCCGGGCTGGCTGGTGGCCGGGTCGAGCGCGTCGTACGAGCCGATGACCCGGTTGCCGTTGACGAGGATCGCGGCCGACAGCCCGTCGAGCACGAACTGGGTGGTGTCGGAGCCGGTGCCCGCCAGCGTCGGGTAGGTGGTCGCCGGCGGGTCGGCCGAGGCCGGCCCGGCGGACAGGACCAGCGCGGCGGCGAGCGCGCCGACCAGGCCGGTCATCGTGAGCTTGCTTGTCGTTCTCATCGCAACTCCTGTAGGTTGAACGTTCGTGCGGGCGCCCGGATGGGCATCCGCCCTCGCCCCCCTCCTCGCGCTGGTGTCTGTCCAGGACACGCGAGGTAGGGGGGCCTCCCTTTTCACCGACCGGTGGCCGGCTTCCGGGAAGATCTGTGCGGGCCGCGGCCTGGTCGCCGCAGGGCGCGTGGTCATCGCAGGGCCCCCCGTCGCCGCAGCAGGAACGGGCCGGCAACGGCGCCCGCGAGTCCGGTGAGCAAGGTCCCGCCGAGCACCCCCGCCGCGGCCGGCGCGGTGCCCGGTGTGGTCGTGCCAGACGTCACGGCGTCCTGCACGTACCCGGTCTGCGGCGCCTTGTCCGACTCCACATCCACACCGCCTGACACCCCGCCCGTCCCCGTCGCGGGCACGACGGTGCCGCCGTCGGCCGCCGTCGCAGCCGCGCCGGCGGCCGCAACCGGCGCCGGGGAGGACGCCTTCTGTGTGGAAGTCGGGGTGGGCTCGTCATCGGGGACGTAGGCGCGGATCTCCTCGACCGCGGCCAGCGCCTGTTCCCGCAGGTCATCGGTCAGCGGCAAGTACCCCTCGGGCAGCTCACCGATGGAGTGCCCAGGCACCTGCCCGTCGGTGACTGCGTACTCGATCAGGTCGGCGTACCGCTCGCGCGCGGCCTCGTCGGTGGTGCTGAGGTTGACTGCGGCGTACAGGACCGAGGTCAACGGGTACGCCGTCGCTGGAAGGGTCGCCGGGTCGGTCACGGTCACCCCCGCCACAGTCGTCGAGGTCTGCGCGGCCAGTGCGGCGCTCATTCCGGCCTCGTTCCCATCGACGTACACCCCGGGCGTGTTGGGGACCTGGAGCGAGGCCGTCGACAGGCGGTAACGCGCCGCACTGGCCAGGTCGGTGTACCCGTTCAGGAACACGTCCGTTTGGGGGGCGAGCCCGTCGGAGATGTACCCGCCGGTGGGTAGCCCAGGGCCGTTGGCCTTGCTCTGGTCCCAAGTGGCCTTCGAGCCGCTGTCCGCCCGGAACAGCATCCTGGCCGCGGCCTCCACGTTCGCCGCGTACGGGCGCGCCTGCAGGATGTCGTAGCGCGGCTGCTCGACGCCGTAGACCAGCTGCTGGGGCAGCAGGGTCTCCTCCGCCTTGGGGAACGTGCTCACCTCGGCGTCGCACAGGCACTTCGGCGTGCCGTCGTCGTAGGTCAGGCCGACCTCGCGCCACTGCACGACCCCGCCGACACGCGTGGGCAGCAAGGTCGGCACGTCTTGCCCGCCGAGCGACGATCTGGCCACCCCCTCGTAGATCGCCGGGACCCTGGCGTCCGGGTGCCCCTTGGGCAGGTAGTAGGGGTTCAGGGTCATGCCGCTGTTGCCCTCGTCACCCGGCAGGACGTTGTCCGGGTCGCCCGCGAGGAAGGCGCGGGCCTTGTCGTCGGCCTGGACGTAGGCCCAGAGCTGGGCGATCGCGTCCGACGCGTTCGGGCCGGTCAGGATGATGGTCTCCCCCTTCCAGCCGATGGCGCCCGGGTTGAGCGCCTTGAACTCCGGGTCCTGGCTGAGCCGCCACGGGTTCGTGCGCCACGGACCCGACACCATGTCGACGGTGTAGTGGTACAGGCCGCTCTCCAGGGCGTAGGACTGGGTCAACAGCTTCGCGATCAGCCGCGGGCTCAGGTTCATGTCCGTCTGGACCTGCCCGTTCGTGACCTGCAGGAACGCGATCGCCACCCCGGACACTGCCACGGGTGCGTACACGAGGTCGGTCTCGGCGAGCTGGTCGGGGTCGACGGTGTCGGGCAGGCTCTGCGCGGTCAACGGCCGAGGGGTGATCGCCATCTGGGCCTGCCCGTTGAGCAGCTGCTCACGGGCGAGCTGGTCGGCCGACGTCGTCAGGGAGTAGGCGGTGCCGGCCTGCCGGCACAGCGCCGTCTGCCAGGAGGAGAACGCAGCCACGATGCTGTCCGTACCCACCACACGCTGCTCCACGCTGCCCGCAGGACACACCGAACCGGTGGGACGGAAGTCCAACGGCACCACGACACGGTTGGCCCAGTACTCGCAGTTCGGGTTGATCGGCGAGTCCTCCTGGATCACACCGGCCGACTCCGAATTCCAGGGACTGCCGACGAAACAGTTCGGCGCGGCCGCCGAGGTGTGCACACCGCGCGGGACCACCACCAGCCAGCACCGGGTGCCCGTCGCCGAGCTCTCGTCACCGCAGCCCAGGTACGGCTGGCTCGCGGCGGACTGCACCTCGAACTCGAACCTGGACGTACCCGTCGCGTCCACCAGGGCGGTGCGCTCATTGGTGCTCTGCGGACTCATCACCTGCAACAGCTCGGTGTCCGCGCCGCTGGAGCCCGCGTAGAGCGAGGAGTACGTCGCGCCGGTGACCGCGCGGAACGGCACATCGTAGGAGAGGACGCCGCTGCGTCCCGCGCCCAACGTGCCCGACGTGTTAGGCAAGTCAGGGGCCGCCGTCGCGCCCGCGAACTCCATCGCACCCCACTGGCAGTTCTGGTAGAACTCCGGGTCGGCCGGGTCCCCCCAGCACTGCATCGCCTGCACGAAGCTGGCCCCGAAGATCGCTTTACCTGAAGAGAAGTCAGCGAGTTGCCGGGTGGCGCCGGGCATCCCCGTGACGGTGACGCTGACCGCCTCGTCGACCAGGTCCTCCGTGCGCGAGACGGTCACCTCGACATCGTCGAAGTCGCCGTAGTGGGTGCTCGCGGGATCGCGGTCCGGCTGGTACTGCGCGAGGTCCCCGGTCTGACCGGCCCACGCCACCGTCACGGCAGCATCATCGGCGGCGGCACGCGCCTCCGTCGGCGCGGACAGCGCGATCAGACCGGCCGCGGAGGAAGCGGCCACGGCCAGGCCCACCCATCGCACCAGGCGTGCGGCGCGGGTCTGTGCGCGGGGCTGCCCGTGGGGGGCCGTGAAGGTGGTCACCGGGAGCCTTCTTTCGGGCGGCGCGGAGAGCCGCGGGTGGGATTCGGCAGGCGTCGCGTGCGGGTGCGCTTGCCCAGGAAGGGCGGGAGCACCGCGAGGGAGAGCATCCCGACGCCGGCGCCGAGCATCGCCACCCGGGACACCGGGCCGATCGCGGCCTCGGGGATCGACTGTGGCGTGGCGGCCGCGATCATCGGCGCGGCGTCGGTGTCGACCACGGCGCTGTCGCCGCCGCCGAGCGCGTCGGACGTGCCGCCGCCTGAGCTGTCGCCGCTCGCGCTGCCGTCCGTCCCGCCGCCGGACGAGCCCGACCCGACCGCGTTGGTGCCCGAGGTGGTGCCGGTCGTGCCGCCGGTCGTGCCGGTCTCAAGAGACTTGGTCGTGTCGGTCGGGGTGTCCTTGGCCCCGCCGGTGCCCGTGGCGCATTGGGTCGCGCCCTGGCGGTCGCAGTCCGAGGGCAACGGGGCCTCGTTGGCGAGGCGATTGCTGCCGTCCGGGCTGAACGTCGGGTTGTTGCAGTCGGTGATGCCCTTGATGGTGGGATCGCCCCCGGGGATCTTCTGGATCTGCGCCTGCCCGGCCTGCACCAGGTTGATCGGCAGCGGCGAGTACCCCAGCACGTCGGCCGACTGTTGGCCCTCGCACAGGAAGTACGCCCCGAAATCGGCCAGCGTGTACCCCTTGTCCTCGGTGAGCCCCGACTCGACGGCCGTCGGCAGGATGATGTAGGAGTAGCTGGACAGCGCGTACACGCGCGGGTCCGTCGAGGTGTAGACGTCCCGCAGATCCTGGGTGAGGTAGTCCGGGGACGACTGGTCCTCGTTGATGTGCGCGGACAGCAGCGCCACCGCGACGTTCTGGGCCGTCGGCTCGGTGTAGTAGCCGGCCGCGTTGAGCAGCTTGGCGACCGGGAACCCGGCGTTCAGCGCGTAGGAGTACTCGACGAACGTGATCGCGCCGACCGCGTGCGACTGTGCGACGTACCCCGCGACGCCGTTGGAGCCCGAGCGGGACACCATCCCGCTGCCCGGCACCACCGGGTAGTTGCTGGTGACCCCGCAGTGGCCGTTGACCATGGGCCGGCTGACCTTGGGGCAGTAGGCGTCCCAGAGAGCCGGGTGCTGCTCGCGCATCCAGATGGAGAACTGCGCCGTGGCGCCCGACCCGTCCGAGCGGACCACCGGCACGATGGGGATCGCGGGCAGGGCCAGCGCAGGGTTGTCGGCCTTGATCGCCGGGTCGTCCCAGGTCGTGATCACGCCGGTGAAGATCTTGCCGACGGTCTCCCCCGACAGGCGCAGGTTCGTCACCCGCTTGCCGGCGATCTGGAGGTTGTACATGAAGGCGGTGCCGCCGGCGACGATCGGCATGTAGGCGAACTGCCGGGCCGGGCGCACATCGGCCTCGTTGCTGTTGGCGATCGCGTACGGGATCTCGCTGACGCCGAAGTCCGCAGTGCCGTTCGCGAAGTCGTTACGCCCCTGGGTCGACCCGGACTCGGAGTAGGTGATCTTCCACTGGTAGTTGTTCCACACGTTCCTGATCCACGCCTGCAACGCGTTGGCGGACCACGTCGAGCCCGACCCGACGATCGGTGCGTGGACCCGGTCCGCGGCGGCGGCGGACCCGGCGCCGGGCAGGACGAGGCCGCCGGTCATCAGGACCACCCCGAGTAGGGCGAGGACGACCCGGTCCGGTCCCCACGGCGAAGCCGTCCGGTCGCCTGCGTTCATCGCTCGTCCTCCTGCGTCGTCGTGCCGTTCTGCGTCGTCGTGCCGTCGGTGGCGCCGCCCGGCCCTGGTACCGGGCCGACGCCGGGCACCCACGTCGGGGCGGCCGCGAGCTCGCGACGCTCGAACCGGGTCGCGTCGCGCGCCGAGGCGGCCCGGACGCGAGCCTGCCCGCGCGGCGACAGCACACCGGCGCCCTTGCCCCCGAGCAGCCGGGCGAGCAGGAAGAGCACAAAGACCAGCGCCATGAGCACGGCAGCCGCGCCGAACCCGCGCGCGATCTGTGTGTGCTCGGGGGACTTGACCAGGGTGAACGTCGCGAACGGCAGAGAGACCATCGGCCCGGAGAACGGGTTGAGGTTGAAGTACGTCGTGTATCCGGCGGTCAGCAGCACGGGGCTGGTCTCGCCGATGCCGCGCGCGGTGCCCAGGATGATCGCTGTCATCAGTCCCGACTTGCTCGTCGGCAGCACGACGTGCCAGATCGTGCGCCAGTGCGACGCCCCCGTGGCCAGGGAAGCCTCCTTGAGCGTCGCCGGGACCAGTCGCAGCACCACGTCGGCCGACCGGATGATGATCGGCAAGATCATGATCGTGATCGCGAGGGACGCGGCGAACCCGGACTTGTCCAGGCCGAACATCAGCACGTAGGTGGCGTAGATGAACAGACCGCACACGATCGACGGCAACGCGGTCATCGCCTCGACCACGGTGCGTACGACCCGGGTGAACGGGCTGGGGAACTCGGCCAGGCACACCGCCGTCAGCAGTCCGAGGGGAATCGAGATCGCCAGGGCAAACCCGATCATGATCAGCGTGCCGAGCGCGGCGTGCGCCATGCCGCCCACGTCCAGCGCCTGGAGCGGTCCGGCCAGCGACATGTCCTGCACCCAGAAGTTCGAGTGCCGGAAGGCCTCGGACCCGCGCGCCAAGGTGAACACGACCACGACCGCCAGGGCGAGCAGCAGCACGACGGCTGCCGAGTGGATCACCACCCCGGCCACCCGGTCGAGGATCGTCACGGCGTTGTCGTCGAAGCTGATCAGCACCACGTAGAAGCCGACGAACAGCGCGTAGGAGATCAGGACGAACGGCAGCGCTCCGCGCACCGCGAGCACCTGGGTGAACAACCACACGGTGGCGGCGAGCGCCGCGACGGCGGCGCCCACCAGGCGCAGCACGTCCTCGCGGCGCAGGGTCGACAGGTTGCGCTGCACCTCGGGCCGGTCGGCGACGATCCGTCCGTCGTGGCCCGGCACGTGGGTGCGCGTGAAGCGGCCGGGCACGTCCACCCGGCGGTGCTGACGCGGCGTCTCAACGGTGCTCATCGTCGCCGCCTCAGCTCGCCGCACCGGAGCGCGAGCGCTGGATGACGATGCCGGCGCCGAAGTTGACGACCATCGTGATGGCGAACAGCACGAGCCCGGCGGCCATCAGCCCCGAGAGCTCGAACTGGCTCGCCTCGCCGTAGCGCAGGGCGATCAGCGAGCTGATCGAGTTCGTCCCGGTGCCCAGCAGGTGCCAGTTGATGACGAAGATCGGCGAGATCACCAGGTAGACGGCGATCGTCTCGCCGAGGGCCCGACCCAGGCCGAGCATCGTCCCGCCGATCATGCCCCCGCGGCCGAACGGGTAGACTACCGAGCGGATCATCCCCCACTTGCTCGACCCCAGCGCGAGCGCGCCCTCCCGCTCCCCCACCGGGGCCTGGGCGAACACCTCGCGCATGATCGACGCGGCGATCGGGGCGACCATCATGGACACCACCAGGCCGGCCAGTACCGCGGAGGCCGTGAACACCGTAGGGGTCGCCAGCGGGTTGCCCCGGTCGAAGGCCGGCACAGCGAAGATCGGGATCCAGCCCAGGTAGGTGCTGATCCACTTCGCGACCGGCAGGAGCTGACCCTCGAGCCAGAACATCCCCCACAGCCCGTAGACCACCGACGGGATCGCGGCCATCAGGTCGACGACCCCGACCAGGAGCGGCCGCAGAGCCTCGGGGGCGTACTCGGAGATGTAGGTCGCCGTCCCGACCGCCAGCGGCAGCGCCACCACGATCGCGACCAGGGCGATGCTCACCGTGCCGAACAGGACGGCCGCGATGCCGAACCGCCCGCTGTTGGGCTCCCACGCCTGCTCGGTCAGGAACGACGTGCCTGCAGACCCGATGGCCTCCGCGCCGCGGATCGCCAGGAAGAGCCCGACCAGCGTCATGATCGCGAGCACCAGCACCCCGCCGCCGTGCGCGCCGACCCGGAACACGTTGTCGCCCAGCCCGCGCACCGTGGTCAGCTTCCGCGGCGCCTGTGCGTCGGGCAAGCCGACCTCCGTGGCGGGGGACCCCTGGAACACCATCACTCTCGCTGAGCCTCGTTCCTGTCTGCTCGCAGTTGCGGAACGTCGCGCCGAAGCGGGCACATCACGCAGCCCGATGAGGACGTCACGTCGTCCGCGCTCGTCGGAAGCATGGCCGGATCGGGGCCGACGTGAGGCCGCCGGCCGGTGGTCGCGGGAGCCCTCGACCACGACGGCACAGTGAACGGGCCAGACGTCACAGGTGAACGCTCGATGAACCGGGTCCGCAAGGACTTGCGTGGCTGCCGCGGCGCTGGCTAATGTCCGCGCCGCGCGGGCTAGAGCGCGCTGACCTGGACATTTGCCTTCCGGCTCCGTGCTGCGCCGGACCGCGCCAAGGAGTTCAACAAGGACGCGCATTTCGTCCGATCGGATGAGGAGGCGAGGTTTGGTGCCGGGCCCGGGGTGCCATGCTGAGGCCAGGGGGCGACGTCGGGAGGGGCGGCGGTGGACGCACGCACGGACGCGGGACCGGTGGAGTCCCCGTTGGCCACGCCCGCGGCCATCCGCGTCCTCGCGGCGGTCGTCTTCGGCGCGACCCTGGTCCAGGTGCTCAGCGAGCCGCTGGCGGCCTGGAGCGACCCCGCGGGCTGGCCCCGGGCCGACGTGCTGTCCCGGCCGGCCTTCATGACGATCCTCGCCGCCGGGCTCGCCGCGCAGGCGCTTGCCCTCACCCTGACCCGCCGCGCACCGGCGGTGGCTGTCGTCCTGACCTTCGGGGTCCAGGTCATGGTGGCGATGGGGCTCGACAGCCCGCGGTGGCTCGAGCCGGCCAACCTCGCGGTCGCGGTCGCGGTGTTCTTCATGGCCCAGCGAGGACCCCGCCTCCGCACCACCGTCGTGCTCGCCGCGATGGTCGCCGCCTCGTGCGCGCTCCAGTGGCGCTGGGTCACGCACTCGTCGGGGGCACCGGCCTCGCAGTGGGGCCCCTACCTCATGCACTCCACGCTGAAGTTCATGCCGCTCGTCATCGCCGCGGCTCTGCTCGGTGGGCTCTGGGGCAACCGGTCACGCAAGCTTGCCGCCGAGCGCGGCGAGGCCGAGGCGGCCCGACGTGAGCACCAGGAGCGCGTCTCCCGGGCCGAGCAGGCCGAGCGGGAGCGGATCGCCCAGGAGCTGCACGACGTGGCGGCCCAGCACCTGTCGGGACTGCTGTCGCTCGCGAACGCCGCGGTCGATCTGGCCGACGACGACCCCCGCACCGCGGTGAGCCTGATCGCGGACGTCCGCAACGAGGGTCGCTTCGCCGTGGCCAGCATCTACGGGGCACTGGGTGAGCTGCGCACCCGTGGTGTCGATCCACCCGAGTCGACCCCCGATGCCCACCAGCTCGATGCACTCGCCACGCAGTGGCGCGCGCGCGGGATGAGTGTCGAGCTGCTCGCCCTGGGCGACCTCGCTGCCTTGCCCGCCGTGGTGTCGGTCACCGCCTACCGCACCGTGCAGGAGGCCCTCGCGAACGCCGCCAAGCACGCACCCGGCGCGCCTGTGCGCGTCCGCGTCCTGGTCGACGTCGGGCGCCTGAGCATCACCGTGGAGAACGGCGAGCCGAGCCGGTCGGGAACAGCGGCGAGCGACGGGATCGGGCTCGGCTGGGGGCTGTCCGGCCTGCGCCAGCGGCTCACGCTCCTGGGCGGGGCCCTGCTGACCGGCCCGACACCTGACGGCGGATGGCGGGTGTCGGCCGAGCTGCCCCTGAACCCGTCCACCACCACCACCCGTCCCGCACAGTGGGCACCATGAGAACCAGGCCGACGATCCGCGTCCTGATCGCCGACGACAACCCCACCGTGCGCCGCGGACTGCGGCTCCAGCTCAACCATGCGGACGACATCACCGTCGTCGGCGAGGTCTCCAGCGGCACCGACGCGGTCGTGGTCGCCCGCACCGAACGAGCCGACGTGGTCCTCATGGACCTCCAGATGCCGGGCGGCAGCGGACTGGCCGCAACCCGCGCCCTCGCCGGGCCCGAGGTGGAGACCCCCGTGAGGGTCATCGTCCTGACCAACCACACCGCGCACGCCTATGTGATCGACGCCCTGGAGTCAGGCGCGGTCGGCTACCTGATCAAGACCCACGACACGAGTGACCTGCTGACCGCCATCCGGGCCGCCGCGCGCGGCGACGCCCTGGTCTCCAGCCGCGTCACCATCCCTCTCATCCGGGAGCTCACCCGGCGACGGAACACCGCGCGGCCCGAGAACGATCCCTCGCCCGGTGTCCTGTCCCCCGCCGAGATCGACGTCGTGACCCAGCTCAGCCTGGGACGGACGACCAACGAGGACATCGCCTCAACACTGTTCGTCTCGGTCAACACCGTGCGCTCGCAGCTCTCGTCCGCGCTGCGCAAGACCGGCTTCTCCGACCGCACCCAGCTCGCCCTGTGGGCGGTGCGTCGCGGCCTCGACCAGCAACGGCCGGCCGAGCCGTCGCAGCAGTAGTCCATTCAGACGAAATCCAGGGACGAATTCTGCATCGCCCTCCGCGGCCCTCTCGCCGATCCGCAGACTATGGAGCGCGGAACCCACGCCACGCATCCGTGCCGCCCGGCGCCGCGCCCACCAGCGCCGATGACCATCGAAGAGGCACGCCCCGTGGACCAAGGACTTCTCCGCTACGCCGTTGCTGATCTCGACTTCTACGACGAGCCCGGACACGGTCGAGGCGCACGAGCCTTGAGCTTCACCGTCGCCGACGACCGCGCCTGGGACGGATGGGCCCACGGGCGCGACACCCCCTGGACGTACTGGCATCCCCGCGGGCTCCAGCTCCCTGACCAGGGCTGGAAGGTCCACCTCAGCGCAACCCCGGACAACGCTCAGGAGATCCTCCACGTGGCCTCGGGCTTCTGCCACACCCACCGGCTCAGCTTCAAGCACCTGACCGGCCCGGCCGAGATCGCCGCGGCCAACAGCAAGGACGCCGACCGGGCCGGCGCCGGCAAGTTCGTCACGATCTACCCCGAGAACGACGACCGGCTGCATCTCGTGCTGACCGGGCTCGACGATCTCGTCGGCGGGCTCCCCGGGCCGTACATCCTCTCGGACCTGCGCTGGAACGACGGCCCGCTGTTCGTCCGCTACGGGGCGTTCGCCCGCGCCTGGACCCGGGACCGACGAGGGCAACGGGTCGCTGCCCTGCGCGACCCCTCCGGCGCTCTGGTCGAGGACCGGCGCACTGCCGGGTTCACCCCTCCCGACTGGGCGCCCACACCAGCCTTCCTCCGCGCCCAGATCGACGCCCTGACCGACGACGCTCCGCCGAACGACTTCGGGCACACGATCACCCAGGTGTTGCACTACTCCAACGCCGGCGGCGTGTACGAGGCGACCGACCGCGACGGGGCCCGCGTCGTCCTCAAAGAAGGACGTCCCTACGCGGGACTGACCCCCGACGGGCGCGATGCCGCCACCCGGCTGACCGACGAGGAGGCCCGGCTGCGCCTCCTGGCAGGCCCTGACGTGGTCGGCGTCCACGACGCGTTCACGCTGCACGAGCACAGGTTTCTGGTGCTGAGGCACGTCGAGGGCACAACCCTGAACGCGCAGATGGCCCATCGCAGCCCGGCCGTGCGCGCCGACGCGACACCGGCGAGCCGCCTGGAGTATCGCCAGTGGGCGCTGGGCATCGCCGAGCAGGTCGAACGCGTGATCGCCCGCATCCACGCGACCGGGTACGTCCATGGCGACCTGCACCCCGGGAACGTCATCGTCACGCCCGACGACACCGTCGTGCTGCTCGACTTCGAGGCCTCCCGCCGCGTCGACGAGCACGAGTCGGTGCTCATGGGAGTCCCCGGGTATGTCGCACCCGACCACCGTGGCGGGTTCGCCGCCGACCGCTACGCCCTGGCTTGTCTCAAGCTCGCGCTCTTCTGCCCCCTGACATCCCTCCTGACGCTGGACTCCCGCAAGGTCGGCGACCTCCTCGAGCACGCCCGCCGGACCTACGCCCTCGACAAGGCCTGGGCCGATGCGATCAGTGCGGACCTCAACCTGCCGACACGGCGCAACGCCCGGGACGGATCGCGGCTGGCACAACGGGTCGACGAGACGGTGCGCGCCTGGGACGTGCACGACCCCGAGATGATGCTCACCGCCCAGGTGATGATCGGCCGATCCCTCGACGTCGCCGCCGACTACTCCCGCGCCGATCGCCTCTGGCCGGGCGACCCGCGCCAGTTCACCGAGGCCGGGTTCGGGCTGGCCTACGGTGCGGCCGGGGTGATCCACGCCTTGGACGCCGCAGGCCTCGACCTCGACGCCCAGGCGCTCGACTGGCTCGACGACGCCACCTCCGCCGATCGCCCGGCGACCGACCTCGCGAGCCACGCCGCCCCGATCAGCGTCGGTCTGTTCGACGGGCTGGCCGGCGCCGGTTGGCTGCACCGCCTCCACGGCCGCCACCACGCCGCCGACGCGCTCCTCGCCCGGGTCCTCGACGCCGACCTGAGCGCGCTGGGGCCCGACCTCTACGGCGGGCTCGCCGGCGTCGGGCTGTACCTGCTGTCGGAGTCCGACGGCGACCCCGGACTGCTCGGGCAGGCCCAGGACATCGCCTCGCGCCTGCGCCGCCAGCACACCGAACGGGACCTGCTCGACCCGAACGACCCAGCACCGGTCGCACGCACCGACCACGCCGGGCTGATGTGGGGAGCGACCGGCACGGCCCTGTTCGCCCTGCGCCTGTACGAGTGGACCGGCGACCCGGACCACCTGGCACTCGCCACCGACGCCCTCGACCACGACCTCGCCCACTGCACCCGCGCCGACGACGGCTCCCTCCAGGTCAACGAAGGATGGCGGCTCATGCCCTACCTGGCGACCGGGTCGGTCGGCATCGGGCTCGTCGCCGCACAGCTCATCCCCCACGTGCCCGAGCCCGAGCGGTACCTGCGCGCGCTGGACGGCATCACGGCGGCCGCCTGCGTCCCGTTCACCATCGAGCCCGGCGTGTTCTACGGCCGCGCCGGACTGATCCACTACCTGACGGCGCTCGCGCGGCTGGGGATGTCGACGCCGGCCACCGACATCGCGCTCGCCGGCCACGTCAACGCCCTCAAGCTCCACGCCTTGCGGCACCGCACCGGCATCGGGTTCCCCGGCCGCGGGCTCCTGCGCATGTCCTGCGACCTGGCCACCGGTTCGGCGGGGATCCTCACCGCACTCAAGGCCTACTCATGGCTGATCTGGGACGAGCAGCGCCCCGGCTGGGACCACCTCCTGCCACTCCTGCTCCCCGGTGCGCCCACGTCCGTGGCGGAACGACCACGACTCCACGCCGTCGAAGGGAGGTGACATCACATGGGGTTCCTCCTTAGGCTCCAGACCCTGGAAGAGGACATCAACAGCATCCAGCACGCAGCGTCGGCGAGCTCGTACAGCCAGACGACCTGCTTCAGCACGACGTCTCAGGTCATCTGCTGACACGCCCACGGTGGTTGTGGTCGCCCCGGCGGCCACAACCACCCGGGACGGGCCCTCGTGGTACGCGGCCGACGTCGAGGTGATCGAACCGATGACCTGGCCTCGCCCCGACACGCGCGGCACGGCCTCCCCGACCGGAGGCGGGCCAGGCTGCATGTCGGAACGCCGCGACGGGACGTGCGCTGACGTCTGTCCAGGCTCTTGACGTACCGCCCACGTCGTGAGCGGAGCTGCCGACCACGAGGCTGCTCATCGAACCCGGCGACCGCAGCGGGCAAGGCGTTGACCTGGACTCTGACCTGTACCAATGCCCTGTGCGCGTGGGCAGATGCGAAGTGGCGACACCCGCTTTGGGAGTTCGACTCCCACCTGCCTGCAACCTGCGTCGCACCGTGCCCCCGGGCCGCCACCTGCACCAATGCTTGCGGGGCATTACCCCTACTGACCGCCGTTGCGGGTCCTCGTGCTCACTACGCGCTCACTCGATCGACGTCGAATGAGACCAGCGCACTCGCACCGACCTACGGGCCACCTGCTCGACCGCCCCACGGGGGGTGCCGCACCTCGCCCGGCCGCAGATCCGAGCGGCGGGCTCCTCGCCGGTCAGCTCCGGCGGCAGCCCAAGGCCTATCGGACCGGAGCAATCTAGGCACCCCCGCTCGGGACGACGGGACGACCACCCGCGGATCACACGGACCCCTCCTCTCGCACACGTACTGTTGACATGTGCCACGTACCCCTCTAGGTTGGCACGTATGAGCCCCGACGAACGGAGGGGCCAACTGAAGGGAGACGGCACCATGGGCAACTACAGCGGCGAACCGGTCATCACGATCCACCACTTGCGGGAGGTGGACGACGCTGGAACGAAGCACTTCGAGGGCATCTTCACGGGCGGCTGGTTTGAGGACAGCGAGGCCAAGGAGGTGCTCAAGCTCGACGGCAACATCCGACCGGACTGGCAGACCGGGCAGGTTGGGGCGAAGACCAAGCGGAAGGTCGAACGCTGGGTCGAGGAGCTCCTGAACAACAACGCAGTCATGGGGAACCTCAGCATCAGGCTCGACCCGAGCACGACCGAGTACGAGGTCGAGCGCGACGAGGAAGGGGACTACTCGCTCACCATCTGGGCAGGCCACTTCGACACCGCGGTCGACTCGCAGTCGCGCATCACGGCGATCCTCCGTGCGGCCCGAAACGATCTCGGGTCATTCCGACGCGATACGAAGTTCGCAACACGAATCTGGATCGCGGACAAAGACCTAGCGGCTCGCGTCGGATCGGATTACAACACGCGAGGAGACAAGGTGAACGACACTGCCGCCAAGTTCGCCTATCAGGACGGTCCGGAGAAGCGGATCGCGCGCGCTCTTCTTGGCGACAGCCCGCACCTGGGCATCGACAACATCGAAGTCCTCAAGAACACCGTCTCTGCATCGAGTTCGAAGCTCGTCGCCTTCAACACGCTTACCCAGGCCATGGAGAACAACTGGCACGGCGACCCCGTCAACGCATCAGAGGAGGCTCTCCAGGCGAAGTTCCTGGTTGACTTCTGGGATGCGCTCGTCACGGTCCGACGCGAGTTCGGAAGGCTCGGAAAGACCGAACGCCAGGCGCTTCGCGGAAGCTCCATGGCCGGGACTGCGCTGTCAGTGCACGGCGTGATCGCCGTAGCAGACGCTGTCTACCGGCAGCGGCTCGATCCAAGCCAGGTGCTCCCCGCTCTGGCCGAACCTGTGTACATCGGAGGCGAAGCACTGGACTACTTCTCATATGAGAATCCGATCTGGACGAAGATCGGCGCGCTGGTCCCGGCAACCGACAGCGATGGAAGCCAGCGGCTGACCCTCCGCATGAGCTTCCAGACTCGGAAGTCCGTCGCTGAGGAGCTCCTTCGGCGTGTTGGCGTCGTGGAGGAGTCCTAAGGTCCGAGCAGCAATCGGCCGGGTGACCCAATCTCAAGGGTTGGCGCCCGGCCCTCGCCGACAGGATGTGGCGTTCCTTCCCGGGGGCCGAGTCGAGGCGCTCGACGCGCTGAAACGCCCGGCAGCCGGTCGCTACATCTCACGGCTTCAGGGGTGGCGGCCGAGATTCCTGGTCGACATTCGTGGAGCCTCCGACCAACGCTCCGACGACCCAAAGCCCCGGCCCAGGTGAAGTTACCTGAGCCGGGGCTTTGCTGTTCTTCAGCGCTGAGGATTCAGCCGCAACTGCGATTGGTAGTCGAGCGGGCTACGCGGGTCTTCGAGCGCTCGGTACTCGGCACTGCCACGGTCCTTGACTAGGGCAGCTCCGTCACCTCGACTCGGATGCCGGGTGGATACGAGCTCGCGATCGCCAACTGGTAGCCCAACACGGCGAGCGCCTCGGCGAGCGTCGTCTTCACGGCTTCGCCGATCGTCGTCGTGGGGATGTCCCCGAAGCTGATCGCCAGCGGCTGGGCGTACTCCGGCTCGGGCTGCCACGCGTCCGCCTCGATCGGCGTCAGACCGCCCGGCGTCCTCCGGTAGTCGTTGTATCGGTCAACGCCTGCGTCTTCGAACATCTGGGCGGCCTCCGCGTACAACGCGGCGTGCCTGTTCACCTCACGGACGAGCGGCGCGAGCGCTGCGCTGATCTGATTGGCCGCCGAGACCTGAGCCTTCCGGACGTCGCACAGCGAGAGCGCATCCGCGTTGGCCTCGACCTGGTCGGCGACGCAGCGGGCGAGCAATGGAGCCTCAACGCGCTGCGCCTCGTCAACGGCCCTCCAGCGCGCCTCTGCCAGCGCGCGCGTGCGTGGTAGGTCGGCTTGGGCGGTGAGCAGGTCGAGGCTGCTCACAGTCTCGTCTCCCTCATCGTTCCGGCGCTTGACGCTGGCGTAGTGCTCCACCGCCACCCGCTCGGCCGCCTTAGCTTCGACGTGTGCAGCTTCGGCGTGCTGACGCGCGATCTGAGCGAGCTGCCACGCCTCTCGGCTCGCCGTTGCCTGGTCGACCTCTTCCACCATCGTCCTGCTCTTGGTAGTTGCCACTAGCGTTGCGTTTCCTTTCATCGTCGGCAGACCCATCGTCCTGCCGTTTCGGTCGAGCCGAAAGCTTGGCCCTTCTTGAACTGCAATGCGTCGGCGGATACCTGGGGGTATGACCCCCAGCCGCTCAACTCCCGTACCGCCACGTCTTAGCAGCTAGATTCGTGCCACGTTCAGGACATGGACTGTTGCAGTGGTGAGCCCGGTAGCTCCCATTGCTCCACTGCAGCTCACCCCTCACGTTCTGTGGCGTCGGCGGTCGACGTGGAGCCCGGGCGAACGGCCGCTAGAGCTAGTTCACTAGGAGTTGCGAGTTGGGGGCCCTTTGGGCCCCATCTTCAAGCGCTATCTAGGCCCCTGCCGCTGCACCCGAGGGCCCCGAAGGGGCCCCACTCCAGGCGTTACCTAGATTCCTGCCGCCGCGTACGCGGCCCCTCCGGGGCCAACCAGCCCGCAACGTCTAGACCCCTGCCGCTGCACCTGAAGACCCCGAAGGGGCCCACTCTCACGCCGCTGCCCAAGGCCTTGCAGCTGCGCGTGCCGCACATCATCTAGGAGAGAGAGGAGAGAGCACGTCCCGTTTCCGCAGGTCAGGAGATCTGACGTAGGCGTAGGACGCTCACGTTTCGACCGTATCGTGAGCGTGGGAGGCCCATATTTCGACCGTATCGTGAGCGCCCCACGCTCACGCTTCACGCTGCCCGTGCCAGCATCGGCCGCCCCTGGGGCTTCGCTGGGCAGTTCGATGGGACACCCTTCACCCCGACTTGAACGCTGAACAGAGGCACCCTCAGGCATTCAGACCACGAGCCGGGTTCGAGCAGGCCAGCGTCTGCTAGGGCACCGATGCGCCGCGTAAGCGCAGACTTGGACAACGGACTAGCCTCGCCCGTCTGCCTGTTCACGGTGGCGAGCACGTTGCGCAACTCCCCGCGTCTCCAATGGGAATGACCGCTCAGCTCCAGGCGCGAGCGCCCGGCCGCCAGGATACGAAGGTCCGTGCTCAGCACCGGGTTTCGTGCAGCCATGTCGTCGTAGGCCCGGGAAATGGCTACCCATTCGCCTCGTATTGAGATGCCGGGCCCCCTGCGACGCGGGCTCACGCTCCGACCTCGGGAAGCCCATTCATCGCGCGGCACCCGCCAACCAGCGGTTCGCCGAGAGCTTCAGGCAGCCTCCGACCCCCGGTCGGTGCCAAACGAGCATTGCGGGCCAGCGTGGCGGCTTCGCCCCAGGGATGCGGCGCCGATGCCCGCCCCTTGACGGAGCGCCAGCCGTTCAGCTTCGCAACGGGGAGGGCGTCGATCAGCGGTGCACAGGACGGGCAGGGCTGCCGCGTAACCCTCTCGTAGCCGAGCTGGGCAGCCCAGGCCACTTGAGCGGCGCAGCGATGGCACAGGCCATAGGCCAGCCCGTAGCCCTTGACCGTGTCGAAGGTCTGAGCCTGGCTCAGCGTCTCCGGCTTGTCCTTCACGGAGCCCCGCCAGTCGGCCAGACTCACGCGGCCACGCCCTCACGCGCGACAGCCCACGCGGTGAGACGCGACAGCAGGTAGCGGCGCTGACGCCCGATGCGCGAGCAGGGCACCCCGTTGCGGTCAGCGTCGCCGTAGAGCCACCGAACTGTCACGCCAAGGTGCTCGGCGGCTCGGTGGATGTCGACCCAACGCTCGGGATTGGCTAGTGGCCGCGCTGTGGTCCGAGCGGCACGTGGGTAGAGCAGGTCAGACATGTGAGTGGGCCTCCTGACGTGAGTGTGTTGCGACCCACGCATCCTGTCACTCTGGACACGTATGTGTCAACGTGCTCACGTACGTGAGCGGTGCGCTGCTATAGTTAACGCATGGCAGACACCCAACCGGAGCTCCTGGCGCGACTGCTCCGCGCCCATCTAGACGCAGGTTCACGCATCCCAGCCAACGAGGCTCTGGTGCTCGGCGACCCAGCTCAGCTGACCGGCGTGTTGCTCGACCACGGGACCGATGAGGACCGAACGACTGTGGTGGTGTTCCTCGACTTCACGGGCCATGCCCCCCGCGTGGTCGGCCTCCATCTGGCTCCAGCGCTGACGACCTCGCGCGATCTCGCGGCGGCCGATGTGCGCGCGCTTCCACTCGGCGACCTGTTCAGCAAGGCTCGCCTAGCCCTGTCCCGAGCAAGAGACCAGGGCGCCGACCGCGTCAGCATTGCGGCCCAGCGGCACGGTGCCGCAGCGGCCCTCACCGCCGACGAGTCTGAGTTGCTAGCGCCCTGGCGGCGCGACGCGCGAGGCCAAGGCACGCGCCCGGACGACGAGTACGCGGTCCTAGCGATGGTGTATCTGGCACTCCTCGCACGAGGCGTCACGACGCCGTCCAAGGCGATCGCCGCTGAACTCGGGACATCTGCCCAGGTGATCACCGATCGAATCACCAAGGCGCGCTCACGTGGTCTCTTGACGAACGATGCGACGCAGGGCCGACCGGGCGGCGAGCTGACGGCGAAGGGCAAACTCCTCGCTGGCGATCGAGTCGCCGACACGGTTGGCCTGTTCGGCTCGATCCTCAACTCAGGCTTGGAGTAGCCGTGGCCTACACAGAGATTCGACGCGACCGCGACGGCAAGACCACCGGCTACGTGGGTCGCTTCCGCATCGACGGGAAGCTCAAGTGCACCCGGCTGTTCCGCACGAAGCGCGACGCGCTTGCCGAGGCCGAGGCGCAGGAGACGGCGGGCAAGGCATCCGAGTGGATCGACCCCAAGGCGGGCGCCGTGACGCTCGCCGACTACTTCGCGTCCTGGCAGGCGCGACGAGCCGACCGAGCCCCTCGCACCCTGGAGGCCGAGGCCGAGCGCTTCGCGTCGCTGATCTCCCCCGCCTTCGGGAGCACCCCGCTGCGCCGACTCGACTACGACGGGATCGCGCAGTGGGCGGCGACGATGCAGAGCAAGCGGTCCGGACGGGTGGCGTCGCAGGCCCGTCGTCGTGATGCCGCGCGGCTTCTCGTCGCTGTTCTCGACGGCGCAGTCGAGGCGGGCCGGATCGCCCGCAACCCCGCCCGCACGAAGGCCGGCAAGGTGCCGTACTTGCCGCGTGCCTCGCGCACGAAGGCACACCGCTACATCTCCCACGAGCAGCTACGGCGCACGGTCGAGGCCGCGAATAGCGACCAGGCGCGCGCGGTCATCCTGCTGGCCGGGCTGACCGGACTGCGCTGGGGCGAGCTGTCCGCGCTCACCGTGGCCGACATCGACCTCATGCGTGGCCGGGTGAAGGTCGGTCGGGCCTACACCCGCCTGGACAACGGCACGCTCTTGCTCGGTGAGACCAAGACGCACGCTCGTCGAGAAGTGGCCATCGGGGCAGCGCTGCGCGACGTGCTGACGCCGCTGCTCGGCGGCAAGGCCAAGAGCTCGCTCCTGTTCGCCACCGCTGACGGCAAGCCGCTGCGGCGCGAGTCGTTCAGCCGGTCCAGCTTCGGCCCCGCAGTGACGGCGGCGGGCAGCGCCGTGTCAGCTCTCCAACGCCTGCTCGGGTTCTCTCCCGAGCTCGTCAGTGGCTTCTACGACGCCGCGACGACGAGTGCGGTGCGCGAGGCACAGAGCCGCAACGCCCTCGCCGCAACCGGAGTGTGCGACCCGGCGACGTGGGCGGCGCTGGCACACGAAGACCGCGAGCACCAGCGCCGTGAGCGCAGGGGTGACGGCTCCACGCGGGCCGCTGCGATCAGTCGCGCCCACCAGCTGACGACGCTCAGCCGAATGACGCTCGCGCCTGGCGCCGAGGACTTCCCCCGCCTCACGCTGCACGACCTTCGACACACGGCGGCGTCCCTTGCCGTGGCAGCTGGGGCCACGGTGAAGGCCGTCCAGCGGATGCTCGGACACGAGTCGGCAAAGCTGACGCTCGACACGTACGCGGGGCTGTTCGACACCGATCTCGACACCCTCGGGCAGAGCCTCTCGGACGGGTACGAGGCGAGCGCCGCTCACTACGTGCTCACTGGCGGCGGGCCTGAGACCTTCGGCGTGACATCGCTCACCACCAGAAGGCGTGCCTGAACTGCACAAACACTTTGTGCGCCTGGGCAGATTCGAACTGCCGACACCCGCTTTAGGAGAGCGGTGCTCTATCCCCTGAGCTACAGGCGCGTAGCGCTGGGCTGGAACGTGGGCAGTGATCCGGCGAGCGCGTCGCGCGGGTTCTGTCGTTGTCCGTGCCAGTGCCGTTGCGACCGTCGAACCCTTGCAGGAGGGCCCGGCGGACGCCGCGAGCCTACCGTGAGCGCGGTGCGGGCATGCCTTCGGGCAGGTCGCGGCTCATGGTGGCCCAGCCCGGACCGGTCCACCGCCGTGGGCCGGTGCGATGCCAGGTCGGGGCCGGGCGTCGACGGACTGCGGGAGAGGTGAAGATGGTGCCGTGGCTTCCCGGATGACGATCGGCGACTTTTCCCGGGCTACCCGGCTGAGCGCCAAGGCCCTGCGCTTCTACCATCAGGCCGGGCTCCTGGAGCCGGCGTCGGTCGACCCGTCCAACGGGTACCGGCTCTACGACATCGACCAGATCGCCGACGCCCAGGTCGTGCGTCAGCTGCGTTCCCTGGCGGTTCCCGTCGACACGATCCGCGACATCCTGGCCGCCCCTGACATCTCGGCCCGCAACGGCCTGATCGCGGCACACCTGGAGCGACTGGAGGCCCAGCTCGACGCCACCCGGGCGGCGGTCACCTCGCTCCGGGGTCTGCTCGCCGAGCCGCCGGCGCAGCTCCTGGTCGAGCACCGGAGCGTTCCCGCCATGCCGGTGCTGGCGATCCGGCAGACCATCGACCTGCCGGACCTCGGCGAGTGGTACACCAGCGCGCTCAGCGAGCTGGTGACCTGCGCCGACGCCCCGGGTCGGCTGGCGGTCGGGCCGTACGGGGGTGTGTGGGACACGGAGTTGTTCCTCTCCGAGCGCGGCGAGGCGACGGTGTTCTCCCCGGTGGCCTCGCTCGACGACGTCGGCCAGCTGTCGGGTCGCGTCCGGGCCACGCTGCTGCCTGCCGTCGAGCTGGCGGTCACGGTCCACCGGGGTCCCGATGCGACGATCGCGCAGAGCTACGGTGCGCTCTGCGCCTACGTCACCGAGCACGAGCTCGGAATCGACGGGCCGATCCGCGAGACCTACCTCACCCACCCCGGCAGCGACTCCCCGCAGGGCGTGACGGAGATCGGCTGGCCGATCTTCCGTACAGCACGCTGACTCCCCACCCACGCTGAGCGACACCCGTCCCGCTCCGGCCGCTTGACCTTCCCCCCACGGGAAGCCTGACGGTGGAGCGATGAACAACTCGAACCTCTCCCCCATGGTCACCCGCTACTTCGAGCTGATGGCCAGCCCCGACAAGACCCGCACCGTCGAGGTGTTCAGCACCGACGCAACGGTCATCGACGACGGCCACACCTACCGCGGGCACGACGCGATCCTGGGCTGGCTGTCCGGCCCCGCCAGCGAGTTCACCACCACCTCCACCCGGCTGTCCGCGGAGCAGACCGGCACCAGGGCGCTCGTCGTCGTCCGTCTCGAGGGCGACTTCCCCGGCGGCCGAGTCGACCTGAGCTACACGTTCGACCACGACCCGGACGGTCTCATCGACTCCCTCACCATCACCACCTGACGGACGCGCTGCCGACGCGCGAGGACCGACGGGTGCGCGGGGCCCCGCCATGGCGCTCGACAAGGCCACCTTGGACGTCCTGTGGGACGTCTCCGACGCAGCGGCCTCGGAGGCGCGCTTGCGGGCCGCCTCGCGCGCGGCAGGACCCCTCGACCCGGGCCGTCCCGCCCAGGCGCTCGCCTCCGTTCGAGGCGTCCCGCCAGGCCGCCGCGGGAGGCGGGTCGCGGCTGACGGTCGGCGGGTGGGTTGACGAGGAGCGCCGACTGGACGAGCGCTGGCCGCGGTTCCGCTGCGCACCGGCTCCCGTCGCGGTTCTCAGTGTCGACGACGGTCGCCCACGCCAACCGCCAGTCAACGAGAGGTCCCAGCCCCGCAACCACGAGCTCAGCGCGTCTGCGCCAGGATCGACCCCCGGACCTCGACCCTCGTGCGCCCCAGCTCACCGGGGTGACCATCACCCCATCACAGGCCCGAAGACCGACTGTCGAGGAGCTGGCGCCGGCCGTCCATAAGGCCCCGCTATATGTCTCATCTGGAATGGCTATTTCCCTCGCCTAAATTGCCTCGGTTAGGATCGCGAAATCCGCAATGAGGCGAGAGGAAATTCAACAATGTCATCGTTCATCGAGCGATTGGACCAGCGCGGACCATCCTGGCTCGCAGTCGCTCTCGCATCGGCAGTAGTCGTGGTCGAAGGCTACGACCTGATCATCTACGGGAATCTGATCCCCAAGTTGCTCGTGGAGCCTGGTTGGGCTCTCGACAAGAGCGGCGCGGGATACATCGGGAGCCTTGTCTACGTCGGCATGATGATCGGCGCGCTCGGCATCAGCGCCCTGGCGGACCGATTCGGTCGCCGTCGGGTGATCATCGGATCCGCCATCGTCTTCACGGTGTTCACCGCGGCGTGCGCGCTGGCGACCACGCCCGCACAACTCGGGACCGCCCGGCTCCTGGCCGGCCTCGGCATGGGCGGCGCGATGCCGGCGGCCATGGCGTTCGCAAAAGAACGTGCTCCACGCGGACTGACCAGCATCGCAATCACGATGATCGGTGTGGCCATCCCGATCGGCGGCGTGATCGGATCGATCGCCGCGCTCTTCCTGCTCGAGGGGCACGGTTGGCGAACGCTCTTCTGGGTCGGCGCCGGTCTCTCCGCCACGATGACTGTGGTCGCCGTCTTCACCTTGCCGGACTCCGGTCGGTCAGATGTCGGCAGGGCACCTGCCGGGCGTCGTCGGATGTTTGCCTCGTACGCCGGGTTGTTCGGTCCTGGGCTGACCGCTGTCACGGTGCTCTTCGCTGCTGCTGCGTTCTCGAACCTGCTGACCTACTACGGGCTGACGACCTGGCTCACGACCGTGATGGCTCAGCTCCACTACCCGCTGGCCTCCGCGCTGCAGTTCGGCCTCACCCTGAGTGCGGGTGCGGTGATCGGGGCCCCGCTGTTGGCAGCGGTCGCTGAGCGACTCGGCTACATCCGCGTCGCTCTGGCATCCATCGTGATGGTCGTGATCGCGCTCGTCGTGCTCATGCTCGGCCCACAGCAGCAGCTGGTGCTCCTCGCGGTGATCGCACTTGCCGGGGCAGGCTCGGGTGCCGCGCTCAACCTCCTCAACGCCGCTGTCGCGGACAAGTATCCGACCGAGCTACGGGCAACAGCACTCGGCTGGATGAGCGGAATCGGCCGCGTCGGCGCGATTGCCGCACCCACGCTCGGAGGTTGGGTATTGCAGTTCGGCGCAGGTCCGCTCGGCGTATTTGCTGCCTTCGTCATCTGCGGGATATTCTCGGCGATCGCGACTGTCGGGCTCCTTGTTCTCGCCAATCGCACGGCGAGCGTGGCTGCCACCCCAGCCCCAGCTCAAAAGCCCGCTCTCGAGGTCGGCGGCCTGGCGGACGCCCGACCTTCCGATACCTCACTGGAGGCATAGTCGTCCGTTACCCTGTCAGGTGGTGCGCGACCGGGTAGAGGCAGAACCCCCGGTCGACCGGCGGACACACGTCACTTCGTTCGTCAATGGTGCGACAGATGAGCATCACGTCACGCAGCGCAAACGTCAGAAAATCAGATTCGAGAGAAGGGCAACCCGAATGTCCGCATATTTCGTGATCGACCTCGACGTCGAGGACGGTCCGGTGATCTCCGACTACGAGCGTCAGGTCACTGACCACATCGTCGCCGCGGGAGGTCGTTTCCTCGTGCGGGGCAACGACTACGTCCAGATCGAAGGTGACTGGGCTCCGAAACGGCTCATCATCATTGAGTTCCCGAGCATCGAGGCCGTCCAGAACTACTACAACTCCGAGTTCAACCAGCAGTCGAAGCGCACACGCATGAGCGGTACCGGTGGCAAGCCGTCGCGGGCCATCGCGATCGCTGGAGTCGACCAGGACCAGGCTGGCGGACTGCATGAGGCGGGCGTCGACGAAGCCGGCTCCGTGATCTGGAAGTGAGGGCTAGCTGAACAGAGCTTGACCGCAAGAGCGGGCCCAACCCGGGCCGATCAGGCGGCGGTTGCCTCGAGCGAACCGCCTCCGGATCGGCCCGAGCGGCTCGGTACCGGCCCCACCGGGGGTGTCCTTGCGCCTGGCTGCACCCGGCCCGGCAAGCGAGGCCCGACCGCTAACCGTTGGGGTCCACCAGCCGCGCGTGGCTCTCGAAGGAGGCGATCATGTGACGCCTCAGCTCGGAGATCGACGGCTCGAGGACTCGGTCGCCGCGGACGACGATCGACGTCTCCATGGTGACGGACGGCTGGAGGGGCAGTACGACCACATCGCGTTGGACCTCTGCCACCCGGGCGGTCAGGAACGATATCCCGACGTCAGCGGCGACGAGGTCCCCGACGCTGTCCATGTCACATTCGCACACGATGCGCGGCTCAATGCGGCTTCGACGAAAGAGCTGATCCATGACGGAACGCACGCTCGCCCCGGCCGGAAGCGCGACAATTGCCTCGTCGCGAAGGTCATCGAGAGATACGTGTTCCAGCCGGCTCAGCCGATGGCGCGCGTTCAGTATCACCACGACCGGGCTCGCCTCCAGCGGAGTGACCTCGCAATGGCCATGCCTGCGGGCGTCGGCTGGCTGAGTGTTGGCGATCGCGATGTCGACGCTGCCCTCCTCGACCATCTGAACGAGTTCGTGGCTGTACGCAACGACAAACTCGAACTGCACGCCCTGGTGCTTCTCGCTGAAGTCACGGATTCCCTCGACGAGGCTCGTACGCCCGAGGATCGGGAGAAGCCCGACAGTCACCCGGACCGTGTCGCCGAAGGGGCGGCGCGCCGCATCCAGCGTTCTGTCCCATGCATCGATGAGCGTCCGGGCCTCCCGCATGAAAGCTACGCCTGCTGCGGTGAGTGAAACCGCACGCGTCGTCCGGTCGAACAGCCGGACGCCGAGTTCGCGCTCGAGCCTGCCGATCTGCTGCGACAGCGTGGGTTGCGTGACGTACAGGAGTTCCGCCGAGCGGGAGAAACTGAGCGTCTCCGCCACCGATACCACGTACTTCACCTGGCTGTACTCCACCGCCGACCTCCTCGTCGAAACCCACTCCCGGCTATAGGCGGACGCTATGAAGCGTATCACCAACCGCTATTTTACGGGCCGACGGCACAGAACGTAGCATCCGATTCGAGGAATACGGGACAAGGAGAACTCACGCATGTACTACAGCATCAAGCCATCTCGGGACCTGCGAGGCGACGTGCGGGTTCCGGGATCGAAGTCGGGGACAGCGAGAGGGCTCGTTCTCGGGACGCTGGCCGAGGGCGTCACCAGCATCCTGAACCCGATGCCCGGAATTGATAGCTACTCGATCATCGATTGTTGCAGGGCGCTCGGAGCGGAGATCGACTGCAGTTCTGAGGCGGAGTGGATCATCAGGGGCGTCGGAGTCAAGAACCTCACGGCTCCTGCCGCAGTTCTTGACGTCGGGAACTCCGGCACGGGGTACTACCTGATGACCACGCTGGCCTCCTTGATCGAGGGCAGGACCGTGATCACCGGTGACTACCAGATCTGTTACCGGCCCATCGCCCCGTTGCTCGCTGCCATCCGCGAGATGGGCGGCGAGGCGATCTCCACCCGGCAGAACGAGCTGGCGCCCGTCGTCATCGGGGGAAAGATCCGCGGCGGCCACAGCGTGGAGTTCCCGGGCGTCAACGTCCAGTGGCTGATCGGCCTGCTGCTGTGCTGCCCCAGCCTGGACGACGACACGGCGATCCATGTGGCCGAGCTCGGCGAGCGTCCCTACGCCGAGCTCACCCTGGACTGGCTGAAGGCAGCCGGGGTGTCGGTCACCACGACTGACTTCGAGTACTTCAGGATCCCCGGTGGCCAGACGTACCAGCCGTTCACCAAGCAGGCCCCCTCGGACTGGTGCGGTGCGACGTACCCGATGGTTGCGGCTGCCATCACGGCGGGCTCCCGCGTGAAGCTGCTCGACATGGACGTCGAGGACTTTCAGGGCGAGCGAGCGTTCGTCGACATCATCCGCCAGATGGGCGGCTCGGTGGAGGTGCTCGACGGCGGCCGGGACGGCGTCATCATCGAGGGGGGCAAGACCCTCTCCGGGATCGAGATCGACTGTCGGGACATGCCTGATGCGATTCCGGCGCTGGCGGTCCTCGGGACCTATGCGCAGGGCACGACGGTGCTCAACAACATCGAGGCCTGCCGGCTCAAGGAGACCGACCGCTGCACATCGATCGTCGAGGAGCTCACGAAGATGGGCGGCAGCTTCGAAGAGTCCGAGAGCAGGCTCGTGATTCACCACGCCACGCTGCACGGCGCGTCGCTGAGCGGTCACCACGACCACCGCATCGTGATGGCGACAGCCTGCGCCGCACTGGGCGCTGCCGGTCCCACGCTGATCGACGGTGCGCAGACCGTGGGTGTCTCATTCCCGCGCTTCTACGAGGAGATGGTGGGCCTCGGCGCACAGATCACACGTCTCGTGGAGGGCTAGGTGCTGCGCCACCCGCGCCAGCCGCGGCGATGGGGCAGCTCCGGCGCGACCTCCTCCTCCTGCTGCGCCGGCGGCACCTCCTCGTCGGCCGTGCCACCCAGCGCCGTGTTGTCCTGACCGAGCACGGGGACTCGGCGGATGATGTGCCGGGCGATCTCGTGCACGAGCTCGAAGTCGTGGGTGACGACGGCGTCGTAGAAGTCCGGCGACGCGGCCCGCGCGAAGGCAGCAGCTGGCGCCTGGTCACTCAGGACGATGAGGAACAGCTCCCCGGCGAACGCGTCGCCGGGCGGCAGCCGGACACCGCGCACACCCCGGGCCGGCTCGGGCGGCATATCGGTGCCGAACGCGACGAAGACCATCGCGCCCTCCGGGATCCCGGTCTCGACCACGGCCGGCGGCAGCTGGTCGCTGGCGCCCAGGCAGACGAGGAACACCGAGGGGCACCCGCTCGTGCGCGGGACGCTCGCCAGCATCCCGGCGAGATCGTCCAGATGGGTCCGGTCGACCTTCACCATCGGCGCGCCCTCGAACAGCTCGAACGGCGAGGCGACGTGCAGATCGGTCGGGGCGACCTTGATGAGCGGGATCGGGGTACGCGGGAGGGGGTAGGTCTCCTGCAGCGGGCCGGGCGCCCCCAGGTACCGGCCCAGGCCGCAGGAGGCGCCCAGGGCGCGGGCCCACGCGGCGTCGTTCCTGGTCTGGACGCCCTTGACGAGCAGGGCCGCCCCCGTCCGCGCGGTGTGCCGGAGCACCCCCGAGACGATCGCGGCAGCCGCACCCCGCTCCGTCTCGCCGAGCCTGCGCAGGTCGATCTGCACGGCGTCCGGCGCGACGATCGGCAGCATCGCGATCGGCGACGGGCTGGCGCCGACGCCGCCGACCACGATCCCCCAGCCCATCTCCCGGGCGTGGTCGGCCGCGGCCAGGGCGCCGGCCGGGTCGGCGGACAGCGCGCGGCCGGTGAGCTCGACGAACACCCGCAGCCGGGACTCGGCCCGGGCGATGGTGCGCACCAGATCGGCCGGGCAGTCCTGCCCGATGGACTCGGGTGTCATGTCGACGAGCAACGACACCGACGGCGGGACGCCGGCCTCTAGGAAGGTCTCGAAGGCGACCGCGCGGCACGTCCAGTCGAGCTCGGCCACGCGACCTGCCCGACGCGCCGCCGCGAACAGCGAACGCGCCGAGGCGAGCGGCCCGTGCTCCGGTCCGCACGGCCGGGCCTCCAGGGCGACGACCTGACCCGACATGAGGTCCACCAGGGGCTCGAAGAGCGTCCGGATCTCGCGCCGGTCGAGCAGGTCGGCGAACTGGCGGTCGACCTCGCTGCGCGCCGCGGCGAACTCCTTGCTGGAGGCGGCGCGCACCCGCGTCCAGTCGCTCGCGTTGACCATCGGCTCCTCGTCGCTGGACGGCGGCGTGCACCTCCGTGCACCCGCCAAGCCTCGTCCATCTATCGGTTCCCCGCGCGGCAGTCTGAAGGGACACGGTCGCGACCGGCTCGTCGCAATCGGGGTCGGCTGGGTGACGGCCCTCAACTGCCGGCGACGACCTGCCGATACACCCGCCAGCTCGCCGCACCGTCCAGGCCGGCGTCTATCCCGGAGGAAGCGATGCACTCGCTCCAGGACCTCGACGAGGTAGCCACCAACCTGCAGACGTCCGTCGGCCCGGCAGTCTTCGGCCCGCTGGCCTCCCGGGTGCTGCTGCGCACCGGTGTGAGCCTGCGCAAACCACGACCCGACCAGGTCGCCGACCCGGTCGCCGTGGCCAAGGTGATCGCCGCCCTTGCCGACATGGGGTACCGGATATGACCAGCCAGACCACCAGACGACTCGTTCCACCGGGAGCACCGATGTCCACCACCACCCGATCGCTCAGGACGGCCGCCCGCGCCCAGGCGTCCGGGCAGGCCAACGACGTCGTGGCCACCCTCGGAGCGACGCTGCGCGCCGGTCTCGCAGGAGGCCCGGCGGCCGTCGTGCTCTTCTTCGCCTCGTCGTCGTACGACCCGGACGACCTCGCCGGACCGCTCGCATCCGCCTTCCCCGAAGCGGTCGTCATGGGCTGCTCGACCGCCGGGGA
>JAKLPK010000062.1 GCA_022013895.1 Cellulomonas sp.
GGTGCCGCTGAACCTCGAGTACAAGCTCGAGGTCTGGGACTCCCCGAACTCCGCGGGCATCATCATCGACGCCGTGCGTGCCGCGAAGATCGCCAAGGACCGTGGCATCGGCGGCCCGATCCTGTCGGCCGCGACCTACCTCATGAAGTCCCCGCCGGTCCAGATGGAGGACACGAAGGGCCGCGCGGCTCTCGAGGCCTTCATCGCCGGCGAGAACGAGCGCTGAGCTCGCACCGCAGACGGCGAAGGGCCGCCCCAGACGGGGCGGCCCTTCGCCGTCTCAACACCCCGGTCGCCGGGGAACAGCGATCACTGCCCGACCAGGACCGCCAACGAGTCCGTCGCGCCGGAGATCTGGACGTCGAACGGGGTCGTGACCGCACGGGTCGACCCGTCGACCACGACGACGACCTCGCGCTTGGGACTGCTGAGCCCGCCGGTCCTACCCCCGAGGTAGGCGTACCCGCCCACGGACCACCGAGCGGAGATGCCCACACCGCCCGGAAGCGACAGGTCGAGAGCCTCGGTCGAGCCGTCAGCCGACATGAGGACCACCGAGTTGCCGTTCTCGGGCATCAGCACCATTCCTCCCATCTCCGCCGTCGTCTCCAGCGCTCCACCGGACATCACCAGTCCAGCCGTTGTCGGCACCCCCGAGCTGGCCCAGAAGTCGCCGGCCTGCAGGTCGACACTCGATGTCACGACCCCGTCACCGACCCGGACTGCGATCCGAGTCGGGTTGGTGACGACCGTGCGTGTGGTGTCGGGCCCGCCGTTCGAGATCGCGCAGCTGGCCGCGACGGTGTCGTCGTCCACCCAGTTGATGAGGGTGCAGGTGCCGCTCGTGGGGTTCCAGCTCCGCTCGACGACGTCCCCCGTCACCGTGTCCACGACCGCGTACCGGGTCGAGTCGCTCACCACCACGTGCGCACCGTCCGGGCTGAGCATCGACTCACCGAGGATGTCACTCACCTCCGCCAGCGGCGCGCTGACACCGTCCGAGCTCACCCGGGCGTACGAGATCCCGACACCGTCGTTCGAGGTCATGGTGAGCCAGCTGCCGTCGGCCAGCAGCGTGAGCGGGTACCCGTCCACCACAGCGCTCTGCGTCACGACCCCGGTGAGCAGGTCCAGCGTCGCCGGGGCAAACGTGAGGCCGGTGTCCCCCACCAGGTCACCGATGGCGACGGTAGCGGTGCGCTGACCGGCGACCCAGCGTCCGATGAGCTGGACCGGGACGTCGTTGGCCGAGGGCAGGTCGGTCAGGTGGTAGAGCGTGCCGTCCGGGTCGGCCAGCAGGAGGGCATTGACCAGGTCCGGCCCTTGCCGTTGGGTGCCGTCACCCGCCTCCTGCTGGCTGTAGGCGATGAGTGCCCAGCCGGTGGTGGCCTGGGCCAACGTGGCCTCGGTGGCCTGCGGCAGGTCGCCCAGACCTAGCACCGAGACCGTAGTCGGGGCCGCCGGGACCGTCTCGGTCGCAGTGGGAGTCGGCGTGGGTGTCGGAGTCACGGTCGGCGTCGGCGTCGGCGTCGGGCTGGCCGACACCGTCGGGCTGACCGCAGGCACCGGGACCTGACGGCCCCACACCCCCCAGCTCGCACCCACGACCAGCGCACCCACACCCAGCACCGCACCGCCGCGGGCCGCCGCCCGCACCCGACGACGACGCCGCACCCGCGACACCGTCCCGGCAAGCACGTCCTCGGTCGACACCCGCCCCGCGACCGCCCGCTCCCGCGCCGAGAGCGAGCCGGCCAGCACCTCGTGCAGATCACGCATCCTTGCTCGCCTCCTTCACCTGAACCGTCGCGAACTCCGCATCCACCGGTGTGCTCGTGCCCAGCAGCGCGTCCAGCACCTGCACCGCGTCATGCACGTACCGCTTGACCGCACCCTCCGACAGCCCCAGCACCCGGGCCGTCTCGGCGATCGACTGGTCCTCCACGAACCGCAGCACCACGCACGCCCGCTGCCGCGCGCTCAACCTGGCCAGGCCGTCCACCAGGGCCGGGTCGAACCCCACATCGGCCGGCTCGGCCACCCGCTCGCGTTCACCAGCCACCCGCGCCAACGCCGTGCGCTCGCGCACCGACCGTCGCCCCGCGTCCAGCGACCGCGACACGATCGCCCGCCGCACGTACGCCTCGGCCTGCGCCGCCGAGTCGAACCGGGCACGAGCCACGAACGTCGAGACCAGAGCGTCCTGCACCAGGTCCTCCGCCGCCGACCTGCCCCCCACCAGCAGTCCCGCCGTCGCCACCAACGCGGGGTAGCGCTCACGCACCACCTGCTCCAGCAACGGCTCCCACCGACCAGACATCGACCCCCCTCACCCGCACCGTTCCGATCCCGAACACCCCAACAACGCCGCAGAGCCCCTCCAGGTTGGGGCCCAGCCGGGCCGACCCGGGCGTGTCGGTGACTACGGCTAGCCTGAGGCGATGCAGGCCTTCGACGATCTCGGACGTCTCCTGGCGCTGCCCGGGTTCCGTCGCCTGTTCACCGTGCGCATCGTGTCGCAGGGCGGCGACGGGATGTTCCAGATCGGTCTCGCGACGCTCTTCTTCTTCTCCCCGGAGCGGATGGCGACGGCCTCCGGGGTGGCCGCCGCGTTCGCCGTGCTCCTGCTCCCGTTCACCGTGGTCGGTCCCTTCGCCGGGCCGCTGCTCGACCGGTGGCGGCGGCGCCAGGTCCTCGTACTGGGCAACGCCCTGCGGGTGGTGCTCACCCTCACGCTCGCCGTCGTCATCGTCACGACCGGGGTCTCGGTGGCCGTCTACGTCCTGGCGCTCGTCACGCTCGGGGTCAACCGGTTCCTGCTGTCCGCCCTGTCCGCCGGGCAGCCGCAGGTGGTACCGGCCGACAGGCTCGTCGTCGCGAACTCGCTCACCCCGACGCTCGGCGCTGTCTCTGCCGCTGCGGGAGCCGGGGTCGGGCTCGCGGTCGGCTGGCTGGTGCCCACGGGTGGGGTGCACGACGGTGTCGTGCTCACCGTGGCCGCCGTGACCTTCGGCGTCGCGAGCGCCCTGGCGCTCCGACTCCGTCCGGACCAGCTCGGACCGTCCCGTGACGAGCGCCCCGCCCAGGCGCTCGCCGACGACCTGCGGAACGTCGCGACGGACCTCGTCGACGGTGCGCGGTACCTCATCGCCCGCCGCACCCCCGGGGCAAGCCTCGCCGTGATGGCCGGGCAGCGGTTCGTGTACGGCATCAACTTCCTCGCGCTCATCCTCATCTCCCGCAACCTGCTCACCGACCCGAGCGACTCCGGTGCGGGGCTGCGCACGTTCAGCCTGCTCGCGGGGCTGTCCTTCGTCGGGAACGGGCTCGCCGTCGTCGTGACGCCGATCGCTCACCAGTGGGTGACACCCCAGCACTGGGTGGTCGCGGCCCTCGGTCTCGGCGCCGTCAGCCAGGTGGTGCTGAGCGCGTCCGCGTCCGCGTCCGTCATCATGGTCGGCGCCGTGCTGCTCGGCCTGTCGGTCCAGAGCGCCAAGATCGCGGTCGACACCATCGTCCAGCGCGACACCGCCGACGCCTACCGCGGTCGCGCGTTCGCGCTCTACGACATGCTCTACAACGCCGCCTTCGTCGGGGCCGCCGCCCTGGCCGCGGCACTGCTGCCCGATACGGGCTGGTCCCGAGCCACGTTCGTCGCACTCGCCGTCATCTGCCTGCTCATGGCCTGGGCCTACAGCCGCACCCCCGCAGTCGCCGTCGACGTCCGCGCGGCCCGACCCGGCGCACCGCTCCCCGACCCGGTATGAGCACCCCCGCAGTCGGCGCCACGCTGGCCGAGATCGCGGCCCGGACCGCCATCGCGGCCCAGCTGTCCTTCGTGCTCAGCGACGCCCGGGCCGAGGACCAGCCGCTGGTATGGGTGAACGACGAGTTCTGCCGCCTCACCGGCTACTCACCGGCCGAGGTGATCGGCCGCAACTGCCGGTTCCTGCAGGGCGTCGGCACCGACCGCGCGGTGGTGACGCAGATCTCCGAGGACCTGCACGCCGGGCGCACCGTCTCGGTGACGGCGCTCAACTACCGGCGCGACGGCACCCCGTTCTGGAACCACATGGTGATCAGCCCGGTCCGGGACGAGACCGGCACCATCACCCACCACCTCGGCATCCAGACCGATGCGACCGACCAGGTGCTGCACGAACGCGCACGCGCCGCCGAGCTCGAGCTCCTCCAGCAGACCTCCGAACGCCTCGACCTGTTGGCCCGGGTCGGTGATGCGCTCGCCGAGCGCCTGGAGCTGGCCGATGCGGCGGACGCCGTGGTCGACATCGCCACACCCGCGCTCGGGACCTGGGGTTTCGTCGCCCTCGTCGACGAGCGCGGCACCGTCCGACGCGTCCACGTCGCGGTCGCCGACCCGCAGGACAGCCCGAAGGCGCGCGCGCTCGAACAGCTCGACCACACCTGGATCACCGCCTGCGCACCCCAGGTGCTGCATGCGCTCACCAACGACCGGGACGACATCCTCATGCCCGAGGCCGTCGATGCGGCCGCCGTCCGGGCCGGCGCCACACCCGCGCAGCTGGCACTGCTCGAACAGCTCGGGCTGGGCAGCGTGCTCGTGGTCCCGCTGTGGGCCCGTGACCGCGTGCTCGGGGTCCTCGGCTTCGTGCACACCCAGCTTCGCGGCTTCGATGCGCGAGCCGTCATCACCGGGGCCCACCTGGGACGCCGTGCCGGACTGGCGTTGGACAACGTGCGGCTGTACCGGGCCGAACGGCAGGCGGCCCTTGCCCTGCAGAACCGGCTGCTCCCGAGGCCGACCCCGGTCCCCGGCCTCGACGTGTCGGCCTCGTACCTGCCCTCGGACCGGCAGGCCGAGGTCGGCGGGGACTGGTTCGACATCCTCACCCTGCCCGATGACACCGTCGGCCTCATGATCGGCGACGTCGTCGGGCACGACATGGTGGCCGCCGCCTCGATGGGCCAGGTCTCCAGTCTGCTGCGCGCCCAGGCCTGGACCGGAGCCGAACCGGTCGACGTGATCCGGGCGCTCGGCGGGCTGCTCCGGCACATCGGGTCGGTCGATGTCGCGACCTGCGTCTATCTGCGCTGGCAGGCAACCCCCGGCGGGGCCCACCTCCGCTACGCCAACGCCGGGCACCCGCCACCCCTGCTGCGGCTGCCGGACGGCACCGTGCGGCGGCTCGACGCCCCGCCGACCCTGCCCGTCGGGCTGGACGACGGCACACGTCCCGCCACCCAGGGCGACGTCGACGTACCGCACGGCTCCGCGCTGGTGCTCTACACGGACGGCCTCGTCGAACGTCGCCACCGTCCGCTGCGCGACGGGCTGGTCGCGCTCACCGAGGCGCTCACCCAGGCACCCACCTCCGGCGCCCAGGAGATCCGCGACCACCTGCTGCGCGAGCTCGCGGCCGACCGGCTCGACGACGACGTGTGCCTGCTCGTGGTGCACTGCCCCTGACCACGGCCCGGCGCCGGCCTCAGCCGCGCGCGGCCCACCAGGCGAGCAGCACCTCACGCGCCTCGTCCGGTCCGAGCGGCCCGCGCTCCATCCGCTGCTCCAGCAGGTACCGGTATGCCTCGCCGACCGCCCGACCGGGGCCGATCTGGAGGATCTCCATGATCTGCGTACCGTCCAGGTCCGGCCGGATCGAGTCGAGCTCCTCGGCCTCGCGCAGCTGGGCGATCCGCTGCTCGAGGTCGTCGTAGGCGTCCGACAGCCGGGTGGCCTTGCGCTGGTTGCGCGTGGTGCAGTCCGAACGAGTCAACCGGTGCAGCCGTTCGAGCAGAGGCCCGGCGTCGGCCACGTAGCGACGCACGGCCGAATCGGTCCACGCACCCTCGCCGTACCCGTGGAAGCGCAGGTGCAGCTCGGTGAGGCGGGCCACGTCCTGCACGGTCTGCCGGTCCAGGTGCAGGGCCGTGAGCCGTTTGGTCGCCATCTTCGCGCCCACCACCTCGTGGTGGTGGAAGCTCACGCCCCCGCCACCCTCGAACCGGCGGGTGCGCGGCTTGCCGATGTCGTGCATGACGGCCGCCAGCCGCAGCACGAGGTCCGGCCCCGGAACCGGCCCGTCCGGCCCGGTCTCGAGCGCGATCGCCCGGTCGAGCACCTGCAGCGTGTGCTCGTAGACGTCCTTGTGGCGATGGTGCTCGTCGATCTCCAGGCGCAGCGCCGGCAGCTCGGGCAGCACGTGGTCGGCGAGCCCGGTCTCCACCAGGACCCGCAGACCGGCCCGCGGGTCGGCGGCCAGCATCAGCTTGACGAGCTCGTCCCGCACCCGCTCGGCCGACACGATCGTCACCCGCTCGGCCATCGCCCTGGTCGCCGCGGCCGCGGCCGGGTCGAGCGTGAAACCGAGCTGCGCGACGAACCGCGCACCGCGCATCATCCGCAGCGGGTCGTCGTCGAAGGACCGCTCGGGCTCGATCGGTGTGCGCAGCACACCCGATGCCAGGTCCGCCAACCCGTCGAAGGGGTCGACGAACTCCAGCGCGGGCAGCCGCACCGCCATCGCGTTCACGGTGAAGTCCCGGCGGGACAGGTCACCCAGGAGGTTGTCGCCGAATGCGACGACCGGTTTACGGGACTCCGGGTCGTAGACGTCCGAACGGTAGGTGGTGACCTCCGCGACGATGTCCGGCTCATCGCCCGCAGCGAACCGGCGGGCGCCGATGGTGCCGAAGGCCCGGCCGATGTCCCAGTGCGCATCGCCCCACCGCGCGAGCAGCCGCTGCGTCTCGTCGGGCGAGGCCGAGGTCGCGAAGTCGAGATCGGCGCTGGTCCGCCCGAGGAAGGCATCACGCACCGGGCCCCCGACCAGCGCGAGCTCGAAACCGGCCGCGTCGAACGCCCGGCCCAGCTCGAGGGCGGCAGGTGGGAGCGCCGCCAGCACGCGCGCGGCGCGTAGCTGCAGGGCTCGGGCGTCAGGATGCTCGTCGGGACGGGGGCTGGACACCGGGACAGCCTGCCAGACGCTCCGACGCCCTGTGGGTCCCGGGTCGTTACAGTGGTCGGCATGTCCAGCGCGGCCGGTCCCCCCGAGCCCGGTCGCGTGCCGTCGCCTCCCGGAGGCCATCCGCTGCGCCTGGTCCGCCCGCACTCGGCGACCTCGGCCGCGCTGCCATCGCTGCCGGTGGTCGACGAGACCTCGGCCGGCGGTCTGGTGGTCCGACGGGTCGAGGGCGTCGCGCAGGCCGCGATCATCGCGCGGCGCAACCGGGCGGGACGCCTCGAGTGGTGCCTGCCGAAGGGCCACCTGGAGGGCACCGAGACCCCCGAGGAGGCGGCCGTCCGGGAGATCGCCGAGGAGACCGGCATCCTGGGGTCGATCATCGCGCCGCTCGGCGTCATCGACTACTGGTTCAGCGGTGACGACCGCCGCGTGCACAAGGTGGTGCACCACTTCCTGCTCCGCGCGCTGGGCGGTGCGCTCACCGTCGACCGCGACCCTGACCAGGAGGCGGAGGACGCCGCCTGGATCCCGCTCGCCAACCTCCCCGTGCGACTGTCCTACCCCAATGAGCGACGGCTCGCCGAGGCGGCGCTCGAGGCGCTCGCCGAGCAGGTATGACGGCCCGCGGACCCCGTGCCGTCGTGCTGGCCGCACTGACGCTGCTCCTCGCGACGGCCGCGTTCACGACCTCGGCGGCAGCCTCCGACCAGGGGTCCTCCGTCCTGGCGGCACCGACGGCAACCGCGGCAGCGGCCGCGGGTGACCTGACGGTGGCTCTCGACTCCCTGTCCCCCCAGGTCCTGACCCTCGACACCGATCTCACGGTCAAGGTCACGGTCACGAACTCCGGGACAGCGGCCCTGCAGACGGCCACCGTGAGCCTCCAGCTCAGCCGGTTCCGGCTCACCAGCCGCACCGAGCTGGACGCCTGGGCAGACGGCACCACCGGGGCGAGCGGCGCCTCCCTGCTCGCCCGGACGAGCCTGCCCGAACCGCTCGCGGCGGGTGCGAGCGCGACGGTCACCCTGGTCGCCCCCGCGTCCGCGTTCCGGCTCGCGAACGTCTGGGGTCCGCGGGGTCTGCAGATCAAGGTGGACAGCGGCTCCGCCCAGACCTCGCTGCGCACCTTCCTGCTCTGGGAGTCCACCGAGCAGATCCCGCAGGCGCAGGTCGCCCTCGTCGCCCCGGTCGTCGGACCGGCCACCAGCCCCACCCTGCCCACCTCGACCACCACGTCGACTGCGAGCCCGTCGTCCAGCGCCACCACGAGCTCGGACAGCGATCTCGGGGCGCTGGTCGCCCCTCGGGCACGACTGGACCGGTTGCTCGCGGCTGCGCGCACCGTCCCCGAGCTGGGCCTCGCCGTCGACCCGGCTCTCCTCACCGAGGCGCAGAGCGACAGCACCCCCGCCCGGACCTGGGCGGACGGGCTGACCGCAGCGCTCCAGGACGGGCGCGAGGCGCTCGCCCTGCCGTGGTCCGACCCCGATCCGGCGGCCGTCGGTGGCGCTGACGCCCCCGAGCTGCTCACCGCCGCACGGGACTCCTCAGCGAGCTCCTACCCGGCGTTGTCGGGCGATCTGGTGTGGTCGGCCGACTCCCAGGTCGACGCCTCGACGGCGCTCGTCGTCCGCGAGTCCGGCGCCACCCGTCTGCTGCTGCCGGCCGCCGCGAACGGGACCTCCGGTGTCGCAACCGTCTCGACCTCGGCCGGTGACCTCACGCTGCTGCGGTCGGACTCCCAGCTCGACGCCCTGGCGACCGGCAGCACCGCCGGTTCGGCGGCGACCCAGCAGCAGGCCCTCGCCATCCTCGCCGTCGCCGCACGGGACACCGCCGGGGCCGACCGCGTGGTGATCGCGGCCGACCGCGACTGGTCGGCCGATCCGGCGGCCTTCGCCGAGTTCGTGTCGGCGCTGCGCAGCGCACCGTGGGTTCGCCTCACCACCACGGCAGCCCTGGCCACGGCCGCGAACCCGGTGTCGGTCGAGGCGACCGGCACCGCCGACACCTCGGACGTCCTGCCGCCCGCCCAGGTGGCCGCTCTCACCACGGCCCGCACCGAGCTGCAGACCCTGGCCAGGGCGACCGCTGATCCGACCATGGTGACCAGCGGACTCGACGACGCGCTGCTCGCACCGCTCGCCGTCGCCTGGCGTGCCGAGCCGACCGCGAGATCGGCGCAGGTGGAGGCGACCCTCCAGGCGGTCGACGCCCGGCTGGGTGCGCTCACGCTCACGCCCCGGGCGAACCTCAACGTGATCGGCGCCTCCAGCGACGTCCGCTTCACCGTCCGCAACGAGCTGTCCACCGCGGCCACGGTCCGTGTGCAGATCCGGGCCGCGAAGCCCTGCCTGACCGCGGAGATCTCCGATCCGGTCACCGTGGCCGCGGGCACCGAGACCTCGATCCCCGTCCACTTCGAGGCGCACGCCAACTGCACGGTCAAGGTGACTGCCGAGCTGTTGGCGCAGGACGGCTCGTCGCTCTCCCTGTCCCCGGTGGTCTTCGAGGCGAACCTGAGCCCGACGATCGAGAACGTGGGGACCGCGGTCGTCGGAGCCGTGCTCGCCGTCGGGCTGCTGCTCGGTATCGGCCGCACGGTCCGTCGCGGGCAGAGCGCCCGACGCGGCTCCCGCCAGGTCCCGCCCGACGCCCCCGAGCACCTCGGCATGCTGGGCGGTGACAGCGAGGGTCGGGCCCGCACCTCACCCCCCCCGCGACCAGGACCCGGGCGGGTGAGCGTCGAGCCCGATGAGGGGGCCCGGTCCTCCATCGGCGGCGGCGCGACGGTGATGGCCGCGGGGACCCTGGTCTCACGGGTGCTCGGCATGGCCCGTAACGTCGTGCTGGTCGGTGTGATCGGTGCGACCTCCCAGGCCGCGAACGCCTTCACCCTGGCCAACGGGCTGCCGAACACCATGTACAACCTCCTGGTGTCCGGAGCCCTGTCGGCCGTCCTGGTTCCCCAGGTGGTGCGCGCCTACAAGCGCGATTCCGGGCAGGACTACGTCGATCGGCTGCTCACGCTCGGATTCCTCCTGCTCGGCCTGCTCACCCTGGCGCTGACGGCGGCCGTCCCCCTCATCACCCGGATCTACGGCTCGGGCCACGGCGGCGACACCGGCGGGGCGCGCCTGGCGCTGGCGATCGCCCTGGGCTACTGGTGCATGCCGCAGGTGTTCTTCTACGGCGTGTACGCCCTGCTCGGCCAGGTGCTCAACGCCCGCGGCTCCTTCGGTCCGTTCACCTGGGCCCCGGCCGCGAACAACGTCGTGGCGCTCGTCACGCTCGGGCTGTTCGCGGTCATGTACGGGGCCCACAACGACGCCATCTGGCCCGCGGACCAGTGGACATCGACGCAGATCGCCGTGCTCGGTGGTGGCGCAACTCTGGGGATCATCGCCCAGGCCGTCGTCCTGGTGCCCGCGATGCGGCACGCCGGCGTGCGGTGGCGGCCACGCTGGGGCTTCCGGGGCGTCGGTCTCGGCGCCGCCGGCCAGGTCGCGAGCTGGACCTTCGTCGCCCTGCTCATCGGCCAGGCCGGTGCCATCGCGGTCTCCCAGGCGGCGGCCGCCGCACCCGATGCGCTGCCGCGCGGTGCCGTGGTCGCGGGAAACGCGGCCTACCTCAGCGCCTTCATGATCTTCATGCTGCCGCACTCCCTGGTCACGGTCTCGCTCGTCACCGCACTGTTCCCGCGGCTGTCCGCGCAGGCCGCGGACCGCGCGCACGTCCGCGTCGGCGAGACGGTCTCGGTCGGCCTCCGGGTCGTCGGCCTGTTCACGATGCTGGCCGCGGCGATCGGGGTCGTGCTCGCGAACATCCTGGTACGAGCGATCCTGCCGACCGTCGACCTGGACGCCGTCCCGGTGATCGGCCAGGTCGTCGTCGCGATGATGCTGGGGCTGCCCGTCTTCGGCATCTGGTCCGTGTGCCAGCGGGTGTACTACGCCTACGAGAACGCCCGCTCGCTGGTCCCGATCGCGATCGGGATGGCTGCGGTCGTCGTGCTCGGCACGCTCGCGGTCCGCCTGTTCCTTCCCCCGCAGCTGTGGGTGGTGGGCGCCGCACTGGCGATGACCGCGTCCTACGTGCTGGCCTCGGTGATGGCGGTGGTCGGGCTGCTTCGGCGGGTCGGGCACATCGGTGGTCGAGCCGTGCTCCGGGTCCATGTGCGTGGCACGGTCGCGGCGCTCGCCGCGGCCGGCGCGGGGGCTGCCGTGCTGGCTGGCCTCGGTGCCCTCGGGCTGAGCCCAGGAACCGGGATCGCGGGCTGGCTGCTCGCCCTGGCGCTGTTCGGCCTGGTGGCAACCGGGATGTCCGCGCTCTACGTCGCGGTGCTCCGGGCCCTCGGGGTGGGGGACGTGGACGTGCTCATCGCTTCCGTTCGGCGGATGCTCGCACGGTTCACCCACCGGCCGGCCGTCTAGCATGGCCTGGCAGGGCGCCGACCGTCGGTGCTCTGCGACCTGCGGGAGGCACCGGTGAACGATCAGGCGTCGGGCGGTCGGACGTCGGACGGCCCGGTGATCGCCAGTCGTTATCGGCTCGGCGCGACGAGGGTCGACGACATCCCGTCCGCCCTCACCTACGCGGCGGTCGACACCGTCCTCGAACGGCCGATCCAGGTCAGGCTGCTGCCTACCGCCACCCCCGGAGCGCTCGACGCAGCGCGGCGTGCGGCCCTCGTCACCGATGTGCGGCTGGTCCGCGTGGTCGACGTCGGCACCCTCCCCGACGGCCGTGGCTACGTCGTCACCCAGGAGGCCGACGGACCCTCCCTCGCCGACCTCCTCGCCTCCGGCCCACTCAGCGCCGATCAGGCCCGGGCCGTCGTGGGCGAGGCCGCCGCCGCGCTCGAGGTGGCCCGACGTCGTGGCGTCCACCACCTCGCGCTCCGGCCGTCAGTCCTGCACATCACCCGCGACGGCCGCGTCGTGATCTCCGGACTCTCCCTGGACGCCCACCTGCTCGGCCGCACCCAGAACGACGAGGCCGCCAGCCGCACCGATGCGCTCGACCTGCTCCGACTCCTCTACGCGGCGCTCACCGGGACCTGGCCGGTCGATGAGGGCTCGTCGGCACCCGTCGGCCTGCCGGCCGCTCCGCGCGACGCCCAGGGCAACCTCGTCGCCCCGCGCAGCACGAACCCCGACGTGCCGGCCGATCTGTCGACCCTGTGCGTCGCGGGCCTGGTCTCGACCGACGACGGACCCCGGACCGCGGGCGAGGTCGTCCACGAGCTCGAGCCCTGGGGTGAGATCCGGGTGCAGGCGCCGCCCAGTGCCGAGGGTGCCGCGGCAGCCGGAGCGGTTGCCGGTGTGGCCCGGACCAGGGTTCCCCGCGAGTCCGTGCGCGCGGCATTCGAACGGGACCAGCCCTCCGGGGTGCCCGGCACCCCCCCGCCGGCCCCTCCGCAGCACCTCGGCGCACAGCAGCCCGGCAGCACCCCGCCGCCCATCAGCCCGGAGCCTCCGGCAGCCGCCGGCCCCCACCCAGGGATGCCCACGTGGACCACCCCACCGGCCTTCGCGTCCCCCGACGTCGAGGACGCATTCCCGCCGACTGTCCCGCAGGCCACCGCCTCGTCGGGTCGGGGCCCGCGCACGGATCCGGTCCCCGTCGTCGGCACCACCGCCTATGGCCGCGGACGACGGTTCGACCCCACCCGGATCGCTCTGGTCGTCGTGGTCGTGATCATCCTGGTGGCCGTCGTCCTCGGGCTGACCTCGCTGTTCTCGTCACCGACACCCTCGGCCCACACCGACGCCCCCACCACCACCAGCGCCTCGGCCACCCCGAGCGCCTCACCGACCCCGTCCCGGAGCGCCTCGGCCACCCCGAGCGCCTCGACGCCGGCCGGCACCCCGATCGCCATCGCCTCCGTCACGACCTACGACCCCGTCGACCCTGAGGGCGAGCACCAGGAGTCGATCCAGAAGGCCATCGACGGCGACCCCGCGACCGCGTGGAACACCCGCACCTACACCTCCGCGACCTTCGGTGGCCTCAAGGCAGGAGTCGCCGTCCAGGTGACCCTCGCCGCGACCGCCGACGTGCAGACAGTGACGCTGGCCACCACCGGCACCGGTGGGCAGGTCGAGATCCGGGCGACCGACGCCGCCAACCCGGAGGGCGGCGCCGTCCTCGCCTCCGGTTCCTTCGCCGGGACCACGACCTTGACGCTCGACCCCGCACTCGAGGCATCGTCGTTCGTCATCTGGATCTCCCAGCTCCCCACCACAGCTGACGGCAGCTTCCGGCTCGAGCTCTCCGGGATCACCGTCAGCTGAACTCGACCCCCGCGTCCACCTGGCTGGGGAACAATCCCCGCGCCGGATCGGTTGGTCCGGCCGTCACCCTCTTGTGAGAAGGACTTCCGTGAGCGAGCAGAGCAGCACGATCAGAGACCTCGTCATCGTCGGCTCCGGTCCGGCGGGCTACACCGCCGCCATCTACGCGGCCCGCGCGGGCCTCGCCCCGGTCGTCGTGGCCGGTTCGGTCACCGCCGGGGGTGCGCTGATGAACACGACCGAGGTCGAGAACTTCCCCGGCTTCCCCGCCGGGATCCAGGGCCCTGACCTCATGGAGGCCATGCGGGAGCAGGCCGAGAAGTTCGGCGCCGAGGTGGTCTGGGACGACGCGACCTCGGTCCAGCTCGAAGGCCCGGTGAAGACCGTCGTGACCGGTGGCGGACAGACCTACCTCGCCCGCGCCGTCATCCTGGCCACCGGCTCGGCCTATCGCGAGCTGGGCATCGCCGACGAGAAGCGGCTCTCGGGGCGCGGCGTCTCCTGGTGCGCCACCTGCGACGGCCTCTTCTTCCGCGAGCAGGAGCTGCTCGTCATCGGCGGGGGCGACTCAGCCGTGGAGGAGGCCACCTTCCTCACGCGCTTCGCCTCGAAGGTGACCCTCGTCCACCGGCGCGACCAGCTCCGCGCCTCGAAGATCATGGCCGAACGCGCCGCCGCCGACCCCAAGATCGCCTTCGCCTGGAACAGCGAGGTCGCAGCGATCAACGGGGACGAGAAGGTCACGTCGGTGATCCTTCGCGACACCCTGACGGGCCAGACGCGGGAGGTGCCGGCGGGCGGTGTCTTCGTCGCGATCGGCCACGTCCCGCGCACCGAGCTGGTCCGTGGTCAGGTAGACCTGGACGAGGCCGGGTACATCGAGGTCGTCGGCCGTACGACGGCGACGAACCTCGCCGGGGTCTTCGCCTGCGGCGACGCCGTGGACCACACGTACCGGCAGGCGATCACTGCTGCGGGTTCGGGGTGTTCCGCCGCTCTCGACGCTCAGCACTACCTTGCCGATCTGCTCGACGAGGTGGCCGACCCCGAGCCCCCCGCAGAGACCCTCGTCACAGCACCGTGATCACCCGGGCCGGCGACTCGACGTTCGACGCCGAGGTGCTGGGCAGCCAGGTCCCGGTGGTCGTCGACTTCCGGGCCGCGTGGTGCCTGCCGTGCCGGCTGGTCGAACCGGTGCTCGAGGAGCTGGCCGTCGAGCTCGGCGGGCGCATCCGCTTCGTCGAGGTCGACTGCGATACGAGCCCCGAGATCGTCGCGAGGTACGGCGTGCTCACGCTGCCGACGATCCAGCTCTGGCGCGACCGCGAGCTCGTAGGTGTGCTCTTCGGAGCCAGGCCGAAGGGGGCCCTGCGGGCTGAGATCCTGGCCGCCCTCGGCTGAGCTGGTCTCCTCGCGCGGTCTGGTGCGCCGCCGGCCTCCCTGGCCTTCCCGGAGGCCGGCGTCCAGGTCACTGACCTCTGAACAGCCCCGGGTCCTCGGGTGCGAGCAGCGCGAGGATCCGGTTGAGGTCCTGGACCGAGGCGAAGTCGACGGTGAGCCGCCCACGGGACTTCCCGAGCGCCACCTTGACCCGGGTGTCGAATCGATCCGACAACCTCGCGGCCAGGTCGTCGACCGCCACGTTGCGCGCACCGGCGCGGGGTGCGACCCGACGCGGAGTGGCCTCGGGCTCATCTCCCCCGATCGACACGATCTCCTCGACCGCCCGGACGCTCAGCCCCTCGGCAACGATCCGCTGCGCGAGCCGCTCGATCGCCGCGCCGTCCGCCAGTCCCAACAGGGCGCGCGCGTGGCCGGCCGAGAGAACCCCCGCCGCTACCCGGCGCTGCACCCCGGCAGGAAGTCGCAGCAGTCGCAGCGTGTTCGAGATCTGCGGGCGCGAACGCTGGACCCGCGCCGCGAGCTCCTCCTGGGTGCACCCGAAGTCGTCGAGTAGCTGCTGGTAGGCGGCGGCCTCCTCGAGCGGGTTGAGCTGCGCCCGGTGCAGGTTCTCCAGCAGGGCATCGCGCAGCAGGTCGCCGTCCTGCGTGTCCCGCACGATCGCGGGAATCGTCGCGAGTCCGGCCTCCTTGGTGGCCCGCAGACGACGCTCCCCCATGATGAGCTCGTAGCCATCGCCCGCCGGACGCACGACCACGGGCTGCAGGACCCCGACCTCACGGATCGATCCGACCAGCTCGGCCAGATCGTCCTCATCGAAGACCGTGCGCGGCTGACGAGGGTTCGGTCGGATCGAGGCGACCGGCACCTCGGCGAAGCGCGCTCCGGGCACCGGGAGCAGGTCGGCGCCCGAGTCCGAGCCCTCGGTGGACGACGGTTCGGTCGACACCGCGGCCGCCGGCTCCTCGCTGCGACTCTCGTTCGCGTCGACCACCTCGGTGTGGTCGACGACCGAGCCGGGCCCCCCGGGGAAGAACACATCGACCGGCCGGTCCCGACCCGGGTTGGCCCCTTCCGGTCCGCTCGGGATGAGGGCGCCCAGACCTCGTCCGAGCCCCCGTCGCTTCTCGCTCACTGATCCTCCTGCCGAGAGGGCTCAGCGCCCTCGTGGTTCATGTGCTCGTTGGCGGGCGTCGCGTCCGCGCCGCGGTCGGCCAGCTCACGGGCCGCCTCCAGGTAGGCCAACGCCCCGGAGGAACCGGCATCGTACGTGAGGACCGTCTGCCCGTAGCTCGGCGCTTCGGAGATGCGCACGGACCGCGGGATCGTGGTCCGCAGCGTCTTGTCGGGGAAGTGCTCGCGCACCTCGTCCGCGACCTGGCGGGCGAGGTTGGTCCGCGAGTCGTACATGGTGAGCAGGATCGTGGAGACGTGCAGCTCACGGTTGAGATGCGCCTGGATCAGCTTCACCGTCTTGAGGAGCTGCGACAGGCCTTCGAGTGCGTAGTACTCGCACTGGATGGGGATGAGGACCTCGCGCCCCACCACGAACGCGTTGACCGTCAGCAGCCCGAGACTGGGCGGGCAGTCGACCAGGACGTAGTCGAACCGGGAGCCCGCTGCTTCCTGCTGTGCGAGGTAGTCGTCCACCGCACGCCGGAGCCGGGACTCACGCGCCACCATCGAGACCAGTTCGATCTCGGCGCCGGACAGATCGATGGTCGCCGGCAGGCAGAAGAGGCCCGGGATGTCGGGGCACTCCTGGACGGCAGGTCCGACCGGATCGCCGTCGATGAGGACCTCGTAGACCGAAGGCGTCCCCGCCCGGTGGTCGACACCGAGTGCCGTGGACGCGTTGCCCTGCGGGTCGTTGTCGATGACCAGCACCTTCAGACCCGCCTGGGCCAGGGCCCCCGCGAGGTTGACGGTGGTCGTCGTCTTGCCGACGCTGCCTTTCTGGTTCGCGACGGTGATGACCCGGGTCTGCGGGGGTCGGGCAAACCTCCGTCCGCGCAGCTCGATCCTGCGCTGGGCATCCAGCCGCAGCTCCGCCATCAACGGGGTGTCGTCCGAGGCCTCAGGGAGTGCCTCCGCCAGCACCGCACGACGATCGTCGTCGGGCACGTCGATGTTCCTCTCAGCCGTCACGGCGGTGCGCTCTTGCGCTGCCAGCACGGGATCCTCCGCGTGCGGCGATGGCACGGGCGCGATCGTCCCGGCTCCGCCCGTCAGCCTAACGTCAAGCGAGGCCGGCACCTGACCCTCGCCGCGGTCGAGCGGGTGGGACGCCGTCTCGTCGGGCTCCGGCCCGGAGGTGGCTGATGGCGGCGTTTCACGTGAAACCTGCCCGGGCCGAGACGGTTCGCCGGGCAGCTCCGGCTGCGCCCCGATCGAGAGCCGGTCCGCGGGCTCGCTCAGTCCCGCACGACCGGGGTCGACCCGGTCTTCCGCTGCTGGTGACCCGCCCCCGCTGGCCGCACGCTCGTGACCCTGCCGCTCGGCCTCATGGTTGACGGCAAGCGGACTCGTCACGTCCCGCACCGCCTCGTACTGCTGGGTCAGCCCGACTCCCTCCGGCCCCGGCGCTGCCTCCACGGGTCGCGGCGCGCCCACGTCGGAAGATGGCCGCGCCAACGCCTCGCGGTCGGGTGATCGCTGCGCGCCCGCGGCGCCGCCGCCGATCAGCGTCCCCGGCACTCCGTCGTCGTCGGCGTGCGCGACCGCAGCGGGCTGCGGGGTGGTGCTGCGCCGAGGCGCACCCTCCGATGTTTCACGTGAAACGGCCGTCTCTCCCGAGACGACCGCGAGCCGCGCACCGGGCTGCGTCTGCGCCTTCGAAGACGGATGTGCGTCCGGCTGGCTGGCAGTCGAGTCGGAGGTCAGGGGCTGGTCGAGGACCCGCTCCGTGACGTCGGGCGCCCTGGGCATATCTCGCTTCACGACGTCGGAAGCCGCTGCCTCGCCGTCCTCGCGCGGGCCACCCTCGTCGGGCGTCGCGGCGCGGGCTGATCCCTTGGGCTCCGTGGGCCGCCACCAGCGCCCCCCCTTGCCCCGCTCACCGCGCGCCACGGTGTCCGCCCGATCTCTCGACCACGACCAGCGCCGCCGGCGCGAGCCCCGCGATCGTGGAAGCCATCACGATCTGCGGGCTGCGGAACCCCAGCTTCTCCCGTTTCCCTGCCGCCGCCTCGACCTCGGACTCCGCGCGCTCGCCCTTGATCGCGACCAGCACGCCGCCATGCCTCAGCAGAGGCCCCGTCCACCGGTACAGCTTGTCGAGCGAACCGACCGCGCGGGTCGTCACCGCATGCATCGAGAACCGGCCCACCACGTCCTCTGCCCGACCTCGCACCACCTCAACGTTCGCCAGGCCGAGCTCCGTCGCCACGAATCGCAACCACGTCACTCGTCGCTCCATCGGCTCCAGCAAGACCCAGCGCGATTCCGGAAGCATGGCCGCCAGCACCACTCCGGGAAGGCCCGCGCCGGAACCGAGGTCCAGGATGGTCGGTCGCCCCGCCACAGCTGCCGCAGCCGCAGCACTGTTCAGCAGGTGCCTCTCCCAGAGCCGGGCCGGCTCCCGCGGACCGATCAGTCCGCGCTCGACCCCGTGGGCGCGCAGCAGTGCGTCGAACCCCTCCACCGCGGGCCACGCCGCACCGAAGAACTGTCGAACCCGGTCATCCCCTTCAAGAGGGTCCTGTTCGGAAGGTGTCGTCGGGGTTTCAGCGGGTTCCATCAGACCTCACTCCTAGCGGGCGGCGGCGACCACAGGACGCCAAGCCGCAGGCCACCGTACCGACTCCTTGACGCCGCCGTCCGTCGATGTCGCGCGTCCACAGGCTCCTGCACTCCATCCCGAAGGGCCCGGCACCGGCGTCCCGAGGCCAGAGGCGCCGCGACCGATCCGTGCCCCCGGCCCCGGCCCCCGATGTGGCAACGCAAGGAAGGACCGCGCTCAGCCCGTCGGGCCGAGCCCCCACCGCCGTCGGGAATCGGCCTGAGGTCGCCCTCGCCGGCACGGCCAGACCCCTCGAGCCCCCGTTCCCGCGACGCTCACCGACGAAGGCCGAGAAGACGCTCGCGCGAGGACCGACATCCCACCCGGCACCTCACCGTTTCACGTGAAACGGCTTCGTCAGGCCGGGCGCACCACCACGTGGCGGTTCGGCTCCACACCGTCGGACTCGCTCGTCAGGCCGGGCGCACCACCACGTGGCGGTTCGGCTCCACACCGTCGGACTCGCTCGTCAGCCCGGCCGCGGCCACCGCGTCGTGGACGACCTTGCGCTCGAACGGATTCATGGCCGCGAGCGCCACCGCCGCGCCTTCGGCGCGAACCTTCCCGATCGCCTCCTCGGCAATCACCACGAGCTCCGCCCGACGAGCGGCCCGGAACCCGGCGATGTCGAGCATCAACCGACTCCGTTCACCCGTCTTCGCCTGAACGGCAAGCCGGGTCAGCTCCTGGAGCGCGTCGAGCGTCTCGCCCCGCGGCCCGACCAAGGAGCGAAGCGAACGATCGCCCGGGTCCTCCGAGACGATGCCGACCGCGGCCCGACCGTGATCGACGTCGATGTCGATGTCACCGTCCAGATCCGCGATGTCCAGCAGCTCCTCGAGGTAGTCGGCGGCGATCTCGCCCTCCTCCTCCAGCCTCGACGGCCCGGTGTTCTCCTGCGCAGGCGTGCTCACGTCGGTTCTCCGATCACCCTGGGGTTCACTCACAGCGCCGACTCACCGTCGGGCTCGTCACGAGGCGCGCGCGTAGGTCCGCCGCCCTTGGAATCCTCCGCAGCGCCGCTCACGGTCGCCGAACCCCCGCGGCTGGGACGCCGCGGCTTACGCGGTCCACCCGAACCCGGCTCCGCTCCAGAGGTACGTGGGCGCGGGTCCTTCGGTGCAAGACCGTCGCTGATCGCCGGCGGCTCACCGCCCCGGGAAGCACCGGCAGGCGCGGCCTGCCCCGCAGCGGCTTCGGCCTGGCCCGCGCGTGAGTCCTGCTCCTTGGGCCCTCCGGCCTTCTTCGCCCGGTCCTTACGAACCGGCTGCTGACGCTGCCCGCTCCGCGGACGCTCCTCGATCACAGCGACCGGGCTTCCTTCGCCCGCTGCGGCCTGCCCCGGAGCCTTCCGTGCCTGCCGTGCCTTGAGCGCGGCCTCGGCCTGGGACCCTGGGGCTGGCATGCGGCGGATCGTGTAGAACTGCTGGCCCATCGACCAGATGTTGGTGGTGGTCCAGTAGATCAGGACACCGATCGGGAAGTTGATGCCGGAGAACGCGAAGATGAGCGGCATCATGTAGAGCAGCATCTTCTGCTGCTGGGCGGCCGGGCCCTCGAGCGCCGCCGGCGGCATGTTCTTCATGGTGAGCTGGCGCTGGGTCGTGAAGGTCGTCACCGACATCGCGATGATCAGCACGATCGTCACGATCCGGGTCGCGGACGTCGCCCCGGGCTGCATGAAGTACCCCGACAGAGGCGCACCGAAGACCGTGGCCTTCTCGGCCTGCGACGCGAGCTCCTGGGTGAGTGGGCCGATCGAGTCGTGGCCCGCGTACTTGCCCTGAGCGAGCGCTGTGAGCGAGTTGAGCACCCGGAACAATGCGAAGAAGATCGGCGACTGCGCGAGGATCGGCAAGCAGGACGAGAACGGATTCGTCCCGTGCTTGCTGTACAACGCCATGGTCTCGCGGCTCATCGCCTCCCGCGACGCCGGGTCGGTCTTGCCCTTGTACTTCTTCTGGATCGCCTGCATCTCCGGCTGGATCAGCTGCAGCCCACGTGAGGCCTTGATCTGGCGGAAGAAGAGCGGGATGAGCGCGATCCGGATCACGATCACCAGACCGACGATCGACAGTGCCCACGCTGTCCCGCCGGCCGGGTCGAGCCCGATCGCAGACAGAAGTGCGTGGAACTGGACCATGATCCAGGCGACGACCCACATGATCGGCCACAGCAGACCGTCGAACCACGACATCTCGGCGAGCTCCTAGCTGGGTTCAGCGCGCGGCCGCGGCCGCGTCGAGGTGCGAGTGGTGCAGGGCGGGCGGGACATCGTCCACGCCCCCGGCTGCCCAGGGATGGCATCGAGACAACCGCCGGACGGCGAGCCAGGTTCCCCGTAGCGCACCGTGCCGTGTCACTGCGATCACGGCGTACTGCGAGCACGACGGGTAGTACCGGCACGACGGTGGCGTCATCGGCGAGACGAGGTGCTGGTACAACCAGAGCAACGCGAGCAGCGCGCGCCGCGGAAGTGACCCGCCGAGACGTACGACCCGGACCACTGCATCACGAGCCATGGGACGCCTCGGCCTTCCGCCGGGCGGTTCGAACCGCGCCCTCCAGATCGGAGCCCAGCAGCTCGAACGTGGAGCCGGCGGCGGCGGGCAGCGCCCGCACGACCAACGACTCATCCGGTCCGAACGAGGCCAGCTGTGCCCGCACCAGGACGCGCAACCGACGCTTCACGCGGTTGCGCGTGACCGCGCCACCCACCGAGCGCGGCACCACGAAGCCCACCACGGGTCCGCCGTCGGCGCCACGCGCCAGATGGACGACGAGTGACCGCCGCCCCGCACGCGCGCCATCGCGCACCGTCCGGGCGAAATCGGCCGAGCGGCGCATGCGATGCTCCGAGGGCAGCACCGCGCGGGAGTCAGGCCGAGAGCTCGTCGCGGCCCTTGCGCCGCCGGGCCGCGAGGATCGCACGACCGGCACGCGTGCGCATACGCAGGCGGAAGCCGTGCGTCTTGGCCCGGCGCCGGTTGTTCGGCTGGAAAGTGCGCTTGGTCACGAGTCACTCCATCTGACGGCGAGATGATCACGCGACTGACGCGTGAGCAGGTCCGAACGGCCGAGGCCGATGACCGGGACACGCGTGAGCGTGCGGCGTCTGGGCGCGCCGACGGTGGGCCATGAACTCGGGCTGGGCCACGTTACGCGACACGCCGCGCGGGGGTCAAATGACCGGTCTCCACCGCCGTCCGGGAGTAGTGGGCCCGTCCGCCGCGGCACTAGCATCGCCCGGTACCGGAGCCCGGCGCGACATGGTCGCCGCACGGCCTCGGGCGAAGGCATACCACGGGTCGACGCACAGATGTGGACAACTGTGTGGACGGTCCGGCGATCAGCGCTCCGCGCCGTTCGTTCCCGACGATCAAGAGGACCACGGTGGCACAGGACGACGACCTCGCACAGGTCTGGGGTCGAGTGGTCGCCACCCTGAGCACCGACCCTGAGGTCGGTCCACGGGAGCTCGCCTTCGTCCGCCTGGCTCAGCCCCTCGGGATGCTCGACGGGACCATGCTGCTCGCCGTCGGGAACGAGTTCACCAAGGAGTACATCGAGAACCGCGCCCGGGCTGCGGTCTCCCGCGCTCTCTCGGATGCGCTCGGCCGTGAGGCCCGCTTCGCGATCACGGTCGACCCGTCCATGAGCACCGAGCTCGAGCCCCTCCAGCCGGCCGCCCCCGAGCCGGAGGAACAGCGCCCCACCCTCACCCTCGTTCCCCCGCACAACGACCACCGCACCAGCCACCCGTCGTCGGGGTCTGCTCGCGGCCGCGGGCCGCTCGTCGAACCGGCGCGGCTGCACCCGCGCTACGTCTTCGAGACCTTCGTCATCGGTGCGTCCAACCGGTTCGCCCACGCGGCCGCCGTTGCCGTGGCCGAGGCTCCGGCCAATGCGTACAACCCGCTCTTCATCTACGGCGGGTCGGGACTGGGCAAGACCCATCTCCTGCACGCGATCGGGCACTACGCCCAGAACCTGTACTCCGGGATACGGGTGCGCTACGTGAACTCCGAGGAGTTCACCAACGACTTCATCAACTCGATCTCCGAGGGCAAGGCCGGCGCCTTCCAGCGCCGATACCGCGACACCGACATCCTCCTCATCGACGACATCCAGTTCCTGCAGGGCAAGGAACAGACGATGGAGGAGTTCTTCCACACGTTCAACACGCTGTACAACACCAACGGCCAGGTGGTGCTGACCTCCGATGTGCCGCCCAAACAGCTCGCCGGGTTCGAGGACCGGATGCGATCGCGGTTCGAGATGGGCCTCATCACCGATGTCCAGCCCCCCGACCTCGAGACGCGTATCGCCATCCTCCGCAAGAAGGCCGCGAACGAGCACCTCGACGCCCCGGACGACGTCCTGGAGTACATCGCCAGCCGGATCTCGTCGAACATCCGTGAGCTCGAGGGTGCCCTCATCCGCGTCACGGCGTTCGCGAACCTCAACCGGCAGCAGGTCGACCGGTCCCTCGCGGAGATCGTGCTGCGCGACCTGATCACCGACAACGACGCCCGGGAGATCACGGCCGCGATGGTGATCGGGCAGACCGCCGCCTACTTCACCCTCACGATCGACGACCTCTGCGGGCAGAGTCGTTCACGGGTCCTGGTCACCGCCCGGCAGATCGCGATGTACCTGTGCCGCGAGCTCACCGATCTCTCGTTGCCGAAGATCGGGCAGGCCTTCGGTGGCCGCGACCACACCACCGTCATGCACGCCGATCGCAAGATCCGCGCCCTCATGGCCGAGCGGCGCTCGATCTACAACCAGGTGACCGAGCTCACCAACCGGATCAAGCAGACCGGTCGCGCCTGACCTTCCCCGTTCCGCCCGACCGAACTCTCATGCTCACACTGAGGCTTCGGTGGGACGAATACCCACACCTGTGGATGAACCTGTGGACGACGGTGGACGACGCGCCTGGACCGTGTGGACGACAGGCGACGCGGACGTGGACGACGGGCGACCAACGACTGACCGTGCACCGACAAGTCCTGTCGTCCAGATGGCGCCGCACATCCGATCCACATTCACAATGCGCCTCTCACCAGGGCGCGGACCGCTCGTCCACAGGATCCACAGCCCCGACGACGACTACTACCTTTCTCCATTACCCAGATCCCCACACCGTCGACAGGCTGCGGCGCGCGACCAGGCACGGGCCCGTCCCACTCGCGTAGTGTTCGGTCGATGCCCGCGTTCTTGTCGCGTGGCCCGATGACGAGAGGTGCTGCATGAGGTTCCAGGTCGAGCGGGATGTCCTTGCGGACGCCGTGACATGGACCGCGCGGAGCTTGCCGACCCGTCCTCCCGTCCCGGTCCTCGCCGGGGTCCGCATCGAGGCGGACGCGACCGGGGGACTGCAGCTGTCGAGCTTCGACTACGAGGTCTCCGCCCGTGCGACGGTCCCTGCTGCCGTCACCGAACCGGGTGTCGTCCTGGTGTCGGGCAGACTCCTCGCCGAGATCTCGCGGTCGCTGCCCGACAAGCCCGTCGACGTCGTGATGGACGGCACCAAGGTCGTCGTGACCTGTGGTCCGAGCCGCTTCACCCTGCTCACGATGCCGGTCGAGGACTACCCGTCCCTGCCGACCATGCCACCCGCGACCGGTGTGGTCGACGGCGATGCGTTCACGCACGCCGTCGGTCAGGTCTCGGTCGCCGCGAGCCGTGACGACACGCTGCCGCTGCTCACCGGTGTCCGGATGGAGATCGAGGGAGAGCGGGTCACCCTGCTGGCCACCGACCGTTACCGGCTCGCTCTGCGCGAGCTGACCTGGCGTCCGACGGACCCGCAGGTGTCGACGGTGGCCCTCGTTCGGGCCCGGACCCTGACCGACGCCGCACGATCGCTGGGTTCGGCGGGTGAGGTCACGGTGGCCCTGTCCACCGGGGGCGGCGTCGATCTCATCGGGTTCGAGGCCGGCGGCCGGCACACCACGAGCCTTCTGGTCGACGGTGACTACCCCGCCGTCCGCAGGTTGTTCCCGGACCAGACGCCGATCCACGCGATCCTCGACCGCGCCGGGCTCATCGAGGCGTCGAAGCGCGTGTCGTTGGTCGCCGAGCGCAACACCCCGATCCGGCTGTCGTTCAGCGACGGGCAGGTGGTGCTCGACGCTGGTCAGGGTGACGACGCCCAGGCGTCCGAAGCCCTCGAGGCGACCCTCGTCGGTGATGACATCTCGGTGGCCTTCAACCCGCAGTACCTGCTCGACGGGCTCGCGGCGATCGACACCCCCTTCGTGCGGCTGGCGTTCACCCACCCGAACAAGCCGGTCGAGTTCACCGGCCAGGTCGAGGCGACCGGCGACGACCTGCGGGACTACCGGTACCTGCTGGTACCGATCCGCTTCGCGAGCTGACCCGGGCGCGGCGTCGACCGGCGCCGCGCAGGAACTGATCGACAGGGGTACGTCGATGCACGTGGGACTCGTCGGGTTGGGCAAGATGGGCGCCAACATGCGCACCCGGCTGCGGGAGGGCGGCGTCGAGGTCACCGGATACGACCGCAACCCGCAGGTCACGGATGTCGCCGACCTCCCCGCGCTCGTCGCAGCGCTGCCCGCGGGCGAACGTGTGGTCTGGGTGATGGTCCCGTCGGGGACTGTCACCGATGCCGTGATCCGTGAGCTCGCCGGGCTGCTCAGTGCTGGTGACCTGGTGATCGACGGGGGTAACTCCTACTACCAGGACGACCAGCCCCACGCCGAGCTGCTTGCGCAGCACGGCGTGGACTTCATCGATGTCGGGGTGTCCGGCGGGGTGTGGGGTCTCACCGAGGGTTACGGGCTCATGGTCGGCGGGGAGCCAGCTGCCGTCGAGCGGTCGATGCCGGTGTTCGACGCGCTGCGTCCCGCGGGGGACCGGGCGGACGGCTTCGTGCACGTCGGACCGGTGGGTGCCGGCCACTTCGCGAAGATGGTCCACAACGGTGTCGAGTACGGCCTCATGCAGGCGTATGCCGAGGGATACGAGCTGCTGGCGGCCAAGGGGCTGGTCACCGATGTGCCGGCGGTGATGCGGGCCTGGACCCACGGGACCGTCGTGCGGTCCTGGCTGCTCGACCTGCTCGTCAAGGCGCTCGCCCAGGATCCGGGCCTGGCCCGGATCGAGGACTGGGTGGACGACTCCGGCGAGGGCCGGTGGACGGTCGACGAGGCGATCGACCTGGCCGTCCCGGCCCCGGTGATCTCGGCCGCGCTCTTCGCCCGGTTCGCCTCACGGCAGGGTGAGTCGCCGGCGATGAAGGCCGTCGCGGCCCTCCGCCAGCAGTTCGGCGGACATGCGGTGAAGCCGGCTCCCTCGTCCTGATGCACGTCGCCCACCTGTCGCTCGTCGACTTCCGCTCCTACACCCACGTCGAGCTACCGCTCGATCCCGGGGTGACGGCGCTGATCGGCCCGAACGGGCAGGGCAAGACGAACCTGGTGGAGGCCATCGGGTACGTCGCGACCCTCGGCAGCCACCGGGTTCCTGGGGACGCGCCACTGGTCCGGTCGGGCGCCGACCGGGCGTTGGTCCGGATGCGTGCGGTGCGGGGCGACCGGGCCGCGACCGTGGAGCTCGAGATCACCCCAGGGAAGGCGAACCGGGCACGGCTCAACGGTGGCTCACCGGTCCGGGCGCGTGAGGTGCTCGGGATCGTCCGCACCGTGCTGTTCGCCCCCGAGGACCTGGCCCTCGTCAAAGGTGACCCGGACGGGCGCCGCCGCTATCTGGACGACCTCCTGGTCCAGCGGACGCCTCGGCTGTCGGGGGTGCTGAGCGACCTCGACCGGGTGCTGCGCCAACGGTCTGCACTGCTCAAGACGGCCGGAACAGCGATGCGCGCCCACCGCCAGTCCGTCGATCTGCGCACTCTCGACGTGTGGGACTCCAAGCTGGCGCAGATCGGCGCCCAGGTGCTGGTGGCGCGGCGAGCCCTCGTCGATCAGCTTCGTCCGCACGTCGCGCAGGCCTATGAGCAGGTCTCGTCCGGCCAGGGTGCGGCCGACCTCACCTACAAGGCCTCGCTCGACGCGGTGCTCGAGCTCGAACCGGGGACGCAGGCCGGCCCGGACCTGGTCGAGGCCCAGCTGCTCGAAGCCATGGGCCAGCTCCGCAGCAAGGAGATCGAACGAGGGACGAGCCTCGTCGGACCCCATCGCGACGATCTTCTGCTCGAGCTCGGTGGTCTGCCGGCGCGCGGATACGCGAGCCACGGTGAGTCGTGGTCCTTCGCGCTGGCACTGCGGCTCGCGTCCTACCGGTTGCTCACCGAGGGTGACGGCCTCGAGTTCGAGCAGGACGGTGAGCCCGTGCTGCTCCTCGACGACGTGTTCGCCGAGCTCGATGTGCGCCGGCGTGACCGTCTGGCCGAGCTGGTCGCCGGTGCCGGGCAGGTGATCATCACGGCGGCTGTCCCGCAGGACGTCCCCGAACCGTTGGTCGGGGCGCGGGTGGACGTCATGGGTGGCGAGGTGACACGTGTCCTCTGATCCCGAGGACGAGACGCCGCCCGAGGCCGTGGCGGAGGTGGCGACCGGTCCCACGCTCGCGCGGGCGCCGCTCGGCCCGCCGGTCTCGACCCCGCCGGAGCAGGTGGCGCGCGCAGCGCTGGCCCGGGCCCGGGCGGCCGCGCGGGCCAAGGGGCTCCGTCCCGGCGATCGTCCTCGTCGGATGGTGGCGCCCGCCAGCGGGACCGCGGGACCTGATGCCCGGGACCCCCAGCCGCTGTCGGCCTCCGCGCGACGGCTGGCCGCGGACCTCGGGTGGGGTCAGGAGCTGGTGGCCGGGGGACTGGCCGAACGGTGGCCCCAGGTCGTCGGCGCCCAGGTCGCCGAGCACTGCGAGTACGTCGGACTCGACGCAGGGGTGCTCACGGTGCAGGCATCATCGACCGCCTGGGCGACGAACCTGCGGCTCATGACCTCGTCGCTGCTCGCCCGCATCGGTGAGGAGGTCGGTGACGGGGTCGTGGTCGAGGTCATCGTGCTGGGACCGAGCGGGCCGGGCTTCGGGCGTGGGCGCCGGCGGGTGCCGGGCCGCGGGCCGCGGGACACCTGGGGCTGATCCCCGGCAGCCCGCAATGCACGGGCTCCGGAGGTCCTGCGGGTACACTGGACATAGCGTTCTCGGCGCGTCCGCGCCGGTCTGGACCCGCGAACGCCAGCGTTGTGGAGTGATCCGCCCTCCGAGTTCTCGGCAGGCTTGCTCCGCCCCGTGTGAGAGCTCAAGGAGTACCGCCGCCCGTGGCAGACGACCGCACGACACCCGACGAGCCCGAAGCCACCGCTCCAGGTACCGACTACGACGCCAGCGCCATCACCGTCCTCGAAGGCCTCGAAGCCGTCCGTAAGCGGCCCGGGATGTACATCGGGTCCACGGGTGAGCGTGGCCTGCACCACCTGGTGTACGAGGTCGTCGACAACTCGGTCGACGAGGCGCTCGCCGGCCACGCGACCGACATCCAGGTGATGCTCCTGGCGGACGGCGGGGTCCGGGTCGTCGATGACGGTCGCGGCATCCCGGTCGACATCGTGAAGTCCGAGGGCAAACCCGCGGTCGAGGTGGTGCTCACCGTGCTGCACGCCGGCGGGAAGTTCGGCGGCACCGGGTACGCGGTCTCCGGTGGTCTGCACGGGGTGGGTGTCTCCGTCGTCAACGCGCTGTCGAAGCGGGTCGAGGTCGAGGTGCACCGTGAAGGGCACGCCTGGCGCCAGGCCTACCGGTACGGTGCGCCGATCGCCCCGCTGTCCAAGGACGAGGAGGTCGAGGACACCGGGACGACGGTCACCTTCTGGCCGGACGACGAGATCTTCGAGACCACCACGTTCGACTTCGAGACGTTGCGCTCGCGGTTCCAGCAGATGGCGTTCCTCAACAAGGGCCTGCGGCTCACCCTCACCGACGAGCGGCCGGAGCACCTGGACACCGAGGACGAGGTCGCCGCCCAGACCCCGGCCAAACCGCGCACCGTGAGCTACCGCTACGACGGCGGGCTCACCGACTACGTCAAGCACATCAACACCACCAAGAAGTACGAGGTGGTGCACCCCGAGGTCATCGACTTCGAGGCGGAGGACGTCGAGCGCCGACTCAGCGTCGAGATCGCGATGCAGTGGACGGGTGCGTACTCCGAGTCCGTGCACACCTACGCGAACACCATCTCGACCACCGAGGGCGGCACCCACGAGGAGGGCTTCCGCTCCGCGATGACCTCCTTGGTCAACCGGTACGCGCGGGACAAGAGCCTGCTCAAGGAGAAGGACGAGAACCTCACCGGCGACGACATCCGGGAGGGTCTGACCGCGGTGCTCTCGATCAAGCTCGGTGAGCCCCAGTTCGAGGGTCAGACCAAGACCAAGCTCGGCAACACCGAGGCGAAGACCTTCGTGCAGAAGGTGGTCAACGAGAAGTTCGGTGACTGGCTCGACGCCCACCCCACCGAGGCGCGGGACATCATCCGCAAGTCGATCCAGTCGGCCGTAGCCCGGATGGCGGCCCGCAAGGCCCGCGAGGGTGCGCGGCGCAAGGGGCTGCTCGAGTCCAGCGGGATGCCGGGAAAGCTCAAGGACTGCCAGTCCAACCGGCCCGCCGAGTGCGAGATCTTCATCGTCGAGGGCGACTCCGCCGGTGGCTCGGCCGTCCGTGGGCGCAATCCGCGGACCCAGGCGATCCTCCCGTTGCGCGGCAAGATCCTCAACGTCGAACGGGCCCGGCTCGACCGGGCGCTGGGCAACAACGAGGTGCAGGCGCTCATCACCGCCTTCGGGACCGGCATCGGTGAGGACTTCGACGCGTCCAAGCTGCGGTACCACAAGATCGTGCTGATGGCCGATGCCGACGTCGACGGCCAGCACATCCGCACCCTGCTGCTCACCCTGCTGTTCCGGTACATGCCCGAGCTCATCACCGGCGGCTACGTCTACATGGCTCAGCCTCCGCTGTACCGGATCAAGTGGTCCAACTCCCCGCACGACTACGTGTACTCCGACCGGGAGCGCGACGTGCTCGTCCAGGCCGGGCTGGCAGCGAACAAGCGGCTCCCGAAGGACGGCGCGATCCAGCGGTACAAGGGTCTGGGCGAGATGGACTACTCCGAGCTGTGGGAGACCACGATGTCGCCGGAGCACCGGACCCTCATGCAGATCACGCTCGAC
>JAKLPK010000063.1 GCA_022013895.1 Cellulomonas sp.
GCCTCGGAATCGCGGGAGTCGGGGGGTGGGGGGGAGGGGGTGGGGGGTTACTTGGTGGCGTCTGAGGTGAAGTGGAAGGAGGGGGCGGACGGCTTCTCGCGGTGGGGCCAGCGCTGGGTGATGACCTTGGCGCGGGTGTAGAACCGCACGCCCTCGGGGCCGTAGATGTGGCTCTCGCCGAACAGCGAGTCCTTCCAGCCACCGAACGAGTGCCAGGCCACCGGGACCGGGATCGGGACGTTCACGCCGACCATCCCGACCTTGACGCGGCGGCGGAACTCCCGGGCCGCCTCACCGGAGGACGTGAAGATCGCGGTGCCGTTGCCGTACGGGTTGGCGTTGATGACGTCGATCGCCTCGTCCAGCCCGCTCACCCGGACCACGTCGATGACCGGCCCGAACACCTCGATGCGGTACACGTCCTGGTCGGTGGTCACGTGGTCGACGACGGTGGGGCCGACGAAGAACCCGCCCTCGTAGCCGGGCACCGTGTGGCCGCGACCGTCGACCACGAGGGTCGCGCCCTGCTCCTCGGCGGAGGTGATGAGGCCCTCGATGCGCTCCTTGGCAGCCGCCGTGATGACCGGGCCCATATCGGCGCCCGGCTGGTCGCCCGCGGTCACCGTCACCGCCCGGGCCGCCTCGGCCAGCTTGGCGACCAGCGCATCGGCGATCGAGTCCTCGACCACCGCGACCGACAGCGCCATGCAGCGCTCCCCCGCGGCACCAAAGGCGGCGGCCGTGAGCTGTGAGACGGCATCGTCCAGATCGGCGTCGGCGAGCACGACGCCGTGGTTCTTCGCACCGCCGAGTGCCTGCACCCGCTTGCCCTGCGCGCTCGCCGTGGTGTGGATGTACTTGGCGATGGGCGTGGAGCCGACGAACGAGACAGCGGCGACGTCATCGTGCAGCAGCAGCGCATCGACCACGGTCTTGTCACCCTGGACGACGTTGAAGACGCCGTCGGGCAGCCCGGCCTGCTGCCAGAGCCTCGCGAGGAACACCGCCGCCGACGGGTCCCGCTCACTGGGCTTGAGCACGAAGGCGTTGCCGGTGGCGATGGCGACCGGGCTCATCCACAGCGGCACCATGGTCGGGAAGTTGAACGGGGTGATGCCGGCGACCACGCCGATCGGCTCGCGCACGGAGTACACGTCGAGGCCCGTGGCCGCCTGGTCGGAGTACTCGCCCTTGAGGAGACTGGCCAGCCCGCAGGCGAACTCGACGACCTCCAGGCCGCGGCCGATCTCGCCCTTGGCGTCCGAGATCACCTTGCCGTGCTCGCGGCTGACCAGCGCCGCCAGCTCGTCGGTGTGCTCGACGAGGAGCTGGCGGAACGCGAACAGGATGCTCGTGCGCTTGGCCAGCGAGACCTGCGACCAGCCCTCGAAGGCGGCCAGGCCGGAGGTGACCGCCGCATCGACGTCCGCGGCCGAACCGAGCGCGACCTGCGCGATGACCTCACCCGTCGCCGGGTTGTAGACGTCCTGCGTGCCCGCGCCGGTCGAATCGACCGCTGCGCCTGCGATCCAGTGGGTGATCAGGGTCATGGGCTCGAGCTCCTTGTCGACGGGTCGCCGCTGGCGGCGCCACGACCCTGCACCCGGGCACGACGGGCTGTCAAGGTTTGTCCTGTCATACGGTCATACGCACAGCCCGGTAGACTCGGGTCACCGGAGGACGAGGAGGAGCGCATGGCCGATCTGCTGCACATCGACCTGGACCGCACCAGCCCCGTGCCGCTCTACCACCAGGTCGCCAGCGCGATCGACGCCGCCATCGCCGACGGCCGGCTGCCGCCCGGCCAGCTGCTCGAGAACGAGATCGCCCTGGCGGCCCGCCTCGGCATCTCCCGCCCGACGGCCCGTCAGGCGCTGCGCGGCCTCGTCGACCAGGGACGCCTGGTCCGTCGCCGCGGGGTCGGCACCCAGGTGGCGCCCGCGCGGTTCCGCCGACCCGTCGAGCTCACCAGCCTGGCCGACGACCTCGCCCGCCACGGCCGAGCACCCGGCACCCGGGTGCTCGAGCACACCGTGGTCCCCGCCGGCGCCCTCGTGGCGGCCGCGATGGAGCTCACCGAGGGAACCTCCGTCGTCCTGGTCCGGCGCCTGAGGTCGGCGGATGACGAACCACTGGCCGTGATGACCAACTACCTGCCCGTCGCGATCGCCCCCGACGCCGACGAGCTCGCCACCACGGGGCTGTACGACGCGCTCCGCCGACGCGGCCGCCGCCCCCGCACCGCACGGCAGCAGATCGGCGCCCGCCTGGCCACGGCGGCGGAGGCGCGGATGCTGGAGGAGTCGCCGCGCTCGGCGGTGCTCACCATGGCGCGCACGGCCTGGGACGAGGACGGTTCGGTGATCGAGTACGGCACGCACGTCTACCGGGCGTCGCGGTACCAGTTCGACACCACGCTGTTCACCGGCTGACGGCGCAGCTCGGCCCGACGCGATCAGGCGCCGGCGCCCGCCACGACCGGCCGCCGAGGGGTGTTCGGGTGCCAGTCGTCCCACCACTCGCGGGTGACGGCCGTGGGTCGGTAGGCGCGCACCGGCTCAGGGGCCCACGCGACACCGGCGGTCGTCGCCTGACCGCCGGTCTGATGCTCGGACTGGGCGCCGGGCCGGTCGTCCGTCCGGTCCTCGGCGGGCCCGGTGGCCTGCCCGCTCGACTGCCCGTCGGCCGGCTGCCCGTCGGTGGGCCCTTCCGGCTGCCCGCCGGTCTGCACCCAGCTGTGCACCACCGTCTGCCCGTCGGCCGCCATCCTGGCCGAACCGCCGACCTCGGTCCCGAACAACCGCGCGCTGCTCAGCTCCTCGTCCGGGATCAGCGCGGCGTAGGAGTCCGTCCACGGCTCCAGCCCCGCCGTGGCGCGCATCGCCCGGGCCAGTCGCAACGGTGCGATGAAGCGACGGTTCTGCAACCGACGCGCCTCGTCATCCGTCGCCGGACGGCGCCGACGGCCCGAGAAGTCCACCACGTGGACGAAGTTCTCCGCATCGACCTCGCGATGGGCCGGGAGCGGGAGCCCCTCGCGCACCGGCCGCTCGCCGATCACGGTCAGGTAGGGCACCGGCAGCCGGGCGTCGAGCGAAGGCGCGAGGAAGAGCAGCGGCGCGGCGAGGGCCTCGTCGACCCGGTTGATCGCGTCGTCGGGGTGGACCATGAGGTCGAAGATGGCGAAGTAGAACGCACCCTGGCCGTAGGTCGCGACGACCTGCCCGATCCCGGCTCTCGTATCGTCCAGCGGGACGGCGAAGACGTCCCCCAGCTCCAGTCGTGCCTTCATCGTCTCCTCCAGCCCGCGGCATCCGTTCCGCGATCTCGAAACAGCACCCTATGACTCCAGTCGCAGCCACCATAACCCTGGGCGTCGGACGATCACCCTTTCGCGCGCGCCGTCCTGTCCGTGAGCAGGCATGACAAGGGCCCGGCACCTGCCCGGTGCCGGGCCCAGACCCCCTGAGAGCCCCGCGAGGAGCTCCCCGTCATGCAGCTCAGTGAGCCGCGTCGTACGCCGTCTTGACCTCGGCCGAGATGCGCCCGCGCTCCGAGACCGTGTAGCCGTTGGACTTCGCCCAGTCACGGACCGCCTGCGCGTCCGAGGTGCTGGCGCGACGGGCCCGCGGAGCCGAGGTCCGCGCGGAACGCCCGCCGACCTTGCGCGCGTGACCGACCCAGGCCGCGACCGCATCGCGCAGCTTGGCCGCATTCGCCGTCGTCAGGTCGATCTCGTACGAAACGCCGTCGAGTGCGAACGTGACGGTCTCGTCCGCCGCCGATCCGTCCACGTCGTCAACGAGCAGGACCTGCACCTTCTGAGCCATGAGAAACCTCCAGGATGTCGAAAAGGGGTCGCGGGAGATCATGACACCGTGCGATTAGTCAGTCAATCACCGTCGGGTGTTTCGGCGCGCCGCTGCTGCTCATCCAGCTGGGCCAGCGCCCGCCGCTCCGCACGGTCGGCATTGACCACGGCGCGCATGACATACCAGAAGAGAACTCCCACACCGATCGACGGGATCAGCGCGGCGAGCGCAACCCACCAGCCGGTCATGACCCGGAGATCGGCTTCACGAGCGGAAACAGGATGGTGTCACGGATTCCACGGCCGGTCAGCGCGATCAACAGCCGGTCGATTCCCATACCCATCCCGCCCGACGGTGGCATGGCGTGCTCCATGGCGGTCAGGAAGTCCTCGTCGAGCCGCATGGCGTCCTCGTCACCGCCCGATGCCAGCAGGGCCTGGGCCTCGAAACGCTGCCGCTGCACCACCGGGTCCACCAGCTCCGAGTACGCCGTGGCCGTCTCGACGCCCCGGATGTAGAGATCCCACTTCTCCACCAGACCAGGAATGCTGCGGTGGTCGCGGGTCAGCGGGGAGGTCTCCACCGGGAAATCTCGTACGTACGTCGGCGCCCAGAGGCTGTGACCGACGTGGTGCTCCCACAGCTCCTCGACCATCTTGCCGTGGTTGCGCTGGGCGGGCGCCAGCTCGATATCGGCCTTCTGCAGGTATCGCAGCAATGTCGCGTCGTCGGTGGCGTGGGTCACAGGCTCACCGAGCGCCTCCGACAAGGAGTCGTACATCCGCAGCGTCGTCCACTGCCCGCCGAGGTCGTATTCCTGGCCGCTCACCAGCCGGACCGTCGTCGAACCGAGCGCGTCGATCGCGGCGCGCTGGATCAGATCGGTCGTCAGCTCGGCCATCGTGTCGTAGTCGCCGTAGGCCTGATAGGCCTCCAGCATCGCGAACTCCGGGGAATGCGTGGAGTCCACACCCTCGTTCCGGAAGTTCCGGTTGATCTCGAAGACGCGTTCCACCCCGCCCACCGCAGCGCGCTTGAGGAACAGCTCCGGAGCGATCCGCAGGAACAGCGGCATGTCGAACGCGTTCATATGGGTCTCGAACTGCCGGGCCGCCGCACCCTCCGGCCGCACCTGCAGCATGGGCGTCTCGACCTCGAGGTAGTCGCGCCCGTACAGGTTCTCGCGCAGCGAACGCGTCACCGCCGCCCGCATCCGCACCATGTCCCGCGACTGCTGGTTGACCACCAGGTCGACGTACCGCTGGCGGACCCGGACCTCCTCCGACAGCTCGGTGCCCTCGAACAGGTTCGGCAGTGGCCGCAACGCCTTCGCCGCGATCTGCCAGTCATCCGCCATGACCGACAGCTCGCCCCGCTTGGAGGCGATCACCCGGCCGTGCACGAACAGGTGGTCACCCAGGTCGACATCGGACTTGAACGCGGCCAGCCTCTGCTCACCCACGCCGTCCAGGCTCACCATCGCCTGCAGCCGGGCACCCGCACCGTCCTGCAGCATGGCGAAGCACAGCTTGCCCGTGACCCGCAGGAACACCACCCGACCGGCGACGCCGACCTCGTCGGACGTCTCGACACCGGCAGCCAGGTCGGGGTACGCGTCACGGATCTGCGCGATCGTGCGGGTCACCGGCACCGTCACCGGGTAGGGATCCGTCCCCTCGGCCAGCAGCCGGGCGCGCTTGTCGAGCCGGACCCGGATCTGCTCGGGCTGGTCATCGACAGGGGCAGCAGGCTCGGTCACCCGCCGATCGTATCGGCGGGTCGCGCCTCGACCGGCCGCCGGGTCACCGTCAGGGGCACGTTGTCGATCAGCCTCGTGGTGCCCACCACAGCGGCCAGCACCAGCGTGGCCGGACCGTCGACGTCCGGACGCAGCGGGACGAACGCGTCGTCCACCACCTCGACGTAGTCCAGCCGCTCGACGGCCGGGGCAAGGACCTCGTACGCGGCGGCCCGCACACCGTCGGCACCGGCACCGTGCTGCGCCGCGCGCTCACCGGCCCGCAGAGCGCCGACCAGGGCGAGCGCACGGGTGCGCTGCCCGGGCGAGAGGTAGGCGTTGCGGCTCGACAGCGCCAGACCGTCGTCGTCACGCACGGTCGGCACCGCCTCGACCCGCACCGCCAGGTCCAGGTCGCGCACCATGGCACGCACCGCCGCGACCTGCTGGGCGTCCTTCTGACCGAACACCGCGATCTGCGGGCGCGTACGGTGCAGCAGCTTGAGCACCACCGTGAGCACGCCGTCGAGGTGGCCCGGACGTTGGCCACCCTCCAGCACCTCACCGATCCGACCGGCCGAGACGGTCACCGTCGGGTCCCCGAACGGGTACATCTCAGCGACCGACGGTGCGAAGAGCACATCGCCGTCGGCCAGCAGCGGCTCCAGCAGCGCTAGGTCACGGGCCAGGTCACGCGGGTAGCGGGCCAGGTCCTCGGTCGGGCCGAACTGCAACGGGTTGACGAACACCGTGACCACCACGTGATCAGCCAGCTCCTGCGCCCGGCGGACCAGCGCCAGATGCCCCGCATGCAACGCGCCCATCGTCATCACGACCGCCCGCGAACCCGTTCCCTGGGCGTCCAGGGCCCGGTCGAGCCCCGTCCGGTCGTGCACCACCTCGATCGTCACAGCCCCTCCATCAGGGTGTCCAGCAGCCGCTGAGCGGCCGCGTCGTCGAGCAGACCGGCGGCCAGCGCCCGCACCGTCGCGGCACGCGCCAGGTCCCGGTAGGCCACCGTCACATCCATCGCACCACTGGTCGTCGCCCAGGCCGAGAGCTCGGCCAGGTGGCGGGCCACAGCGTCCGGATCACCCCGGCGCACCGGTCCGGTGAGCGCAAGGATCGCACCCGGACCGGCCCGTTCGCCCGCACCGGGCGGGGACTGCGCCCGCAGCGCACCGTCCAGCGCGGCGTCGAGCAGCGGACGCAGCGTGCGGCCAGGATCGGGCACCCCGGCGGCGGCCAACGCCTGCGCCGCCTGCGCGACCAGCACCACCAGATGGTTCGCACCGTGCGCCAGAGCCGCGTGGTAGAGCCCACGCTGCTCCTCGGCCAGCACCAACGGCTCACCGCCGAGCTCGACCACGAGCGCCTGACCGATCGGCAGGAACGGCGCCGGCGCCGTGACCGCGAAGGTCGTGCCCTCCAGGTGCACCAGGTCGAGCGAGGTGCCGGTGAACGTCATCGCGGGGTGGATCGCGAGGCAGATCGCACCCGCCTCACGCGCCGGGGCCAGCACCTCGACCCCGTACCGCCCGGCGGTGTGCACCACGAGCTGGCCCAGCTGCCAGGCGCCCAGCTCGGCCAGCCCGGCGACCAGCGGTTCGAGCTCGTCGTCGGGCACCGTGAGCAGCACCAGCTCGGCGCGGCGGACCACCTCGGGCACCTCCAGCACCGGGACGCCCGGCAGCATCACCTCGGCGCGGTCGCGGGACTCCTGGGAGATCGCGCTGCAGGCGATCACGGGGTGGCCCACGGCTCGCAGCGCGCTGCCCAGTGCGGCCCCCACCCGGCCGACACCGACGATCCCGACACCGAGCCGCCCCGGACGTGCCGACGGCTCGGTCACCGGCGGGGCTCCGGCGGGCGCATCCACTGCTCGGGCGCCGCGACCGCCCGGGCCCGGCGAGCCCTCTCGGCCTGCTCGTGCAGCAGATCGGACGCGACCTGGGAGTCCAGGTGCTCGACCCGCGGCGCGACCGGGCCGGGGGTGGAGTGCAGCACGAACGTGGCCACCCGCAGCGCGCGCTGCACCGGGCCCTGGGTCAGCCCGAGGGACTGGGTCCGCTCATGGGGCACCACGACGACGCGACGCCAGAAGCGGCCCGAGCGCAGGATGAGCGCCCGGTCGGTCACCAGCACACCGTGGCGCTGCCACCCGATGGGGTCCACCCACACCGAACGCCGCGGTGCAGACACGAACCCGCCGTCGGAGCCGGTCCCGGTGAGCGCCGCGTCGAGCGTGGCCACCGGATCCGGCACACCGAGCTCGGGCAGCACCAGCCACAGGGCCGTCCGGGCCTCCTCGCGGGTGGCGACCGGGTGCAGCACCGACTCGCGTTCGCCGCTGGACTCCTCCTGCCCGTAGCCCGCGACGTTGATCTGCACCCGCCACCAGTCGGGCTTCCGCCACAGCGGCCCCTGGTGGATGCTCACGGCCTGCACGCGACCCGGCGGCACCGTCTGGGCGCGCGCCTCGGTGAGCCCGTGCCGCAACCGGATGCCGTCCGGCGACGTCGCCGCCCGGAACGACGCACCGCCGTTGACCCGTGACCAGACCACGCTCACGACGGCGAGCACCATGGGCAGCGCGAAGAACGCCGACCCGAAGTCACCGGTCGTCACCGCCAGCACGACCAGCCCGACCATGAGCAGCAGCAACCAGGCCACCGCCCCCGAGGCCAGCACCGAGGCGAGCAGCCGGCCCAGCGGGACCTCGTAGACCTGGTACTCCGGCGCGGTCTCGAACGCCGGTCCGGCGGCGGGCGCCACGGCCGTCGTCGCACCCACCTCGGCGGTCGTCGCACCCGCTCCAGCCGTCGTCGCACCTGCCTCGGCCGTCGACGACGTCACCGGGGCTGCGGCGGCCGTCGGCCGGTGCAGCCCCGCGGCCAGCGCCAACAGCTCGGCGCGCAGCTCCTCGGCCTCCTGCTCGCGCAGGAACGCCAACGAGACGGCGGACCCCGCACCGCCGGCGACCTCCAGCCGGAGCTCCGACAGCCCGACGAGCTGGGCCAGCAACGGCCGCACCACGTCGACCGCCTGCAGCCGGTCCAGCCGCGCCTGACGCTGCTGGCGGAACACGATGCCGCTGCGCAGGTGGACGGCGTCATCGGTGACCGCGAACCGCGTCATCCGCCAGGCGATCGCCGCGTACGCGAAGCCGACGACGGCCACGAGCGCGAGACCCGCCAGCACCAGCAGCCAGCCGCGACCCGCCAGCAAACGCGTCGCCGAGCTGATGTTGTCGCTCGCCTGGTAGCCCACGACGAGCAGCACCCCCACGAACACCTTCCAGCCTCGCAGCACCGGGGTGACCGGGTGCATCCGACGCCAGACGGGCGCCTCCTCCGGCGGGCTCGTCGGGTCGCTGACCTGCTCGTTCACAGTCCGGCCAGCCGCGCCTCGCCGCGCGAGGCGAGGCGGTCGCGCAGCCGTGCCGCCTCCGCCGGCGGGAGCCCGGCGATCTCGGCCTGGGTACCCGGGGCGGCCGTGTGCAGCTGCACGGTCGCGATCTGCATCGACCGGTCGATCGGACCGGCGTTCACGTCGACGTACTGCATCCGCCCGTACGGCACCACCACGAGCGAGCGGAACATGATGCCGCGCACGATGAGCAGGTCCTCGTCCCGTTCGGCGTAACCCAGGGCGCGCACCTGGCGCGGCACCAACCACGCCACCCACCCCATGAGCGCCAGCACCACGACCGGAAGCGCCCACAACCAGAGCTCCCCGACCAGGGCCGCGGCCACGACAGCGCCGATGAGCAGCGGGGCGAGCCAGCAGGCGGCCACCACCAGCCGGGCCGCTGCGAGCCTCCCGGACACCCGGGTCCAGACGAGGTCTGCGAGATCGAACGGGACGTCAGCCATGAGGCCATCCTCCCATCGGATCAACCGGCGACCGGTCCAGGTTCGATGGTCCCGGCCACATCCTTGCCCTCGTCCGACGGCGGCGGCACCCGGCAGAACCGTTCGACGATGAGGCCGGCGACGGCCAGCACGAGGGCGCCCGCGGCGGCCAGACCGGCCGAACCGGCCCGTCCACCGTTCCCGGGCACCGCCAGATCGGTGAGCAGCGCGAGCGCCGTCCCGCCGTAGAAGCCGAGCAGCAGCGCCCCGGTGTAGCAGGCAGCCTTGGCCAGCACCGCGGTGCGCGCCGCCCGGACCGGGTCCAGGTCGGGCCGGTCGCCGTGCAGGTACTGGCGGACGGCCCAGCCCAGCCTCAGCACGATGAGGGCGATGATGAGCTCGACCGGGAGGACCAGCCACCCCACCGCTGGGACGACACCACCCTGGCCGACGATGAGCCGCAGCAGGTACCAGGTGACCGCGGCCACGACCACGGCAAGGCCCAGCAGCGTTCGCCAGCGGGTGGCGGCCATCACGGCTCCTGCGGGCCGTCCGGCGCGAGCCAGTCGCCGGGCACCCAGGTCAGACCCTCGGTGTCCGGGGCTGTCGCAGCCAGCGCGGCGACAGGGCCACCGCCCAGGCCGGGCAGCACGGCCTCGGGTTCGACCGCTGCCCACGGCTGCAGCACGAAGGCCCGCTCATGTGCGCGCGGGTGCGGCAGCTCCAGCTCGTCGGTCACGACCGCAAGAGTCCCGTAGACGATGATGTCGAGGTCGAGGGTGCGGGGACCCCACCGCTCGTGACGCTCCCGACCGGCCTCCTGCTCGATGGCGCGCAGCCGGTTGAGCAGCTCCCGCGGCGGCAGCAGGCTGCGGGCCAGCACCACGGTGTTGAGGAAGTCCGGCTGGTCCGTGACCCCGACGGCCGCGGTCCGGGCGAGCGGACCGACCGCGGTGACCTCGAGCCCCGGCGTGGCCCGCAGCCGGTGCACGGCCCACCGCAACGTGTCCTGCACCGGCCCGATGTTGCCCCCGAGCGCGATGACGACGTCGACCAGCGTCGTCGGCAAGCGGTCGAGCACCTCGTCGGAGTCGAGGTCGAGGTCGACCGCGGTCGGCGGCTGCTCCGGGAGGACGGCCGCGACGCCCTGGGATGCGGGGACGACGATCGCCGGGGAGTCCACCCGCGGGGGGACCGGGGGCGCCGACGGTGCGAAGGCCGGGGGCCGGGACGCGGGCTCCGGCTCGACGAGCGGCTCTGCGACGGGCTCCGCGAAGAGCCCCTCGAAGGGCTCCGGAAGAGGCGCGGCAGGACCAGGTCCGGCCACCGCGACCTCGGCCGCCGGCGGTTCGGGCGCTGGCGGTTCGGGCGCCGCCGGCGGGACTGCGGCGGCCTCGGCCATGACCGTCCCGTCGCCAGGGGTGCCGTCGCGGCGGGGCCACGGCGGCATCGGCAGCACCTCGGCCTGCCCGGGTCCGGGGATCCAGTCGACGGAGGCCGGCAGCACCCCGACGCCCGCGACCGCAGCCGCGGTCTCGGCACCGGCCGCGGCCACCGAAGGGCCCACCGGCAGGACGGGTGCCGGCACGACGGACGCCGTCACGGCGCTCACCGGCCCGGCGCTCACCGGCCCGACGCTCACCGGCACAGCATCGGCCTGCACCACGTTCGCGGGGAGGGCATCCACCGGCGCGGCAGCATGCTGGGGCTGGGAGGCCGCCGGCGCGGGCTCCTGGGCGACCGCGGGGGCCACCGGTGCGCCGTACGGCTCGGCGGCGGGCAGCTTGAGCCGGTCGCGGCGGATCGTCACGACGACATCGGCGAACTCCAGCGGGAGCGGCGCCTGCGGTTTGTGCACCGAGACGTCCACGGCCTGCACCTGCGGGTTCACCAGCACGGTCGCCGCGATCCGCTCGGCCAGCGTCTCGATCAGATCGGCCGGTTCCCCACCCAGCAGCGCCACCACCTGACGCGCCAGCACGCCGTAGTCCACCGTGTGGACCAGGTCGTCCCCGGCAGCGGCCCGACGCGTGTCCAGGTGCACCACGACATCCGCGACGAAGCGCTGCCCGTCCCGACGCTCGTGGTCGTGCACCCCGTGCCGACCCTGGGCCGCCAGACCCCGCAGCTCGATGCGGTCGAGCCGCCGACCGTCGGTCCCCACCACCGGATCCTGCTCGTCCTGCGTGGTCATCGTCCCTCTCCGTCCCGGCGGGCCGCCGCCCACGCGGCACCCACCCGTACCGCATCGGCCGACGCGCGTACCTCGTGCACCCGGACCGCCCATGCACCGGCGGCCGCGGCCAGCGCGGACACCGCGGCGGTCGCACCGTCCCGGGCCGTCGGCGGTGCCGGCGTCCCGTCCGCCGAGGCCAGCAGCGCGCCGAGGAACCGTTTGCGGCTCGCCCCGACGAGCACCGGGAAACCGTCGGCCAGCAGCTCGTCCAGCCGTCCGAGCAGCGGCCAGTTGCTGGCCCCCGACTTGGCGAAACCGAGACCCGGGTCGAGCACCACCTGGTCGTCACGCACACCGGCGGCCCGCAGCGCGGCGATGCGGGCACCGAGCTCACGGCGCACATCGGCGACCACATCGCCGTACCGGTCCGCCGCGTCCATGACATCGGACGTGCCACGCCAGTGCGTCGCGACGTAGGCGGCACCCGTGGTTGCGACCAGCGGCGCCATCGCCGGATCACCCAGACCACCGGACACGTCGTTGACCAGCACCGCACCGGCGTCGAGCGCGGCCCGTGCCACCTGCGCGCGGGTCGTGTCCACGCTGACCACGGCACCGTGGCCGACGAGCGCGCCGATCACCGGCAGCACCCGGGCGAGCTCCTCGTCGACGGGCACCCGGTCGGCGCCCGGTCGGGTGGACTCCCCACCGACGTCGACCAGATCGGCGCCCTGCTCCAGGAGCTCGAGCCCGTGGGCGAGCGCCACGTCGTGGTCCAGCCAGCGTCCGCCGTCCGAGAAGGAGTCCGGGGTCACGTTGACCACACCCATCACGAGCGTGCGTGCCGGCACACGTGGCAGGCCCGAGCGACCCAGCAGGGTGCCCGACGGGGCAGCGACACTCACAGGCCGAGCCTAGGCGCTGGGTCCTTGCGGGCCGAACCGGGGGCGCACCTGACCTGCCCGGCGAGGGCGGCCGTGGGCTGCCGCGCGGCCACCCGGCCTACCGTCCGAGCACCAGGCTCATGGCCTCGGCGCGGGTGGCGGCGTCCCGCATCGCACCGCGCACCGCCGACGTGACGGTGCGGGCACCGGGGGTGCGCACGCCCCGCATCGCCATGCACAGGTGATCGCACTCGACCACGACGAGCACCCCGCTCGGGGCGAGGTGCTCGACCATCGCATCGGCCACCTGGGTGGTCAGTCGCTCCTGCACCTGAGGGCGGCGGGCGTAGACGTCGACCAGCCGGGCCAGCTTGGACAGTCCGGTGATCCGGCCGGTGGCGCCCGGGACGTAGCCGACGTGGGCGACACCGTGGAACGGCAGCAGGTGGTGCTCGCACATCGAGTAGACGGGGATGTCCTTGACCAGGACCATCTCCTGGTGCCCCAGGTCGAAGGTGGTGGCGAGCACCTCGGCCGGTTCGGCCCGCAGCCCGGCGAAGATCTCGGCGTACGAGCGCGCGACGCGGTCCGGGGTGTCGCGCAGACCCTCACGGTCGGGGTCCTCACCGATCGCCGTGAGCAGCTGCCGCACGGCGGCCCGGACACCGTCCGCGTCGTACGGCCCGACCGCGGCGTCGGGTGCGCTGAGCGGGCCGATCACCGACCGGGCGGGGGCACCCGGGCGGTCGTCGGTGTCCATCTCAGTCGGCCGCCGGCCCGGTGGTGTCCGCCGCGGCGGCCTCGACCTGCCCGGCCGCGGAATGCCCGTTCTGGGCCGCGACCTCGGCCGGGGTCAGCACCGGCGGGCGGGCGGAGACGGCCCGCTCCTCGCTGGACAGCCACACCTCGCGCTCCGGCCGCTTGGTCACCGGTTCGAAGATCGTCGCGAGCTGCTCGGCGTTGAGGCTCTCCTTCTCCAGGAGCTCGAGCACGAGGGCGTCGAGCACATCGCGGTACTGCACGAGGACCTGCCACGCCTCGTCGTGCGCATGCTCCATGAGGGCGCGGACCTCGGCGTCGATCCGACCCGCGATCTCCTCGGAGTAGTCGCGCTGGTGGCCCACGTCGCGGCCGAGGAACATCTCGGACGACTCCTGCCCGAGCTTGACCGAGCCGAGGGTGGCGCTCATCCCGAACTGGGTGACCATCTTGCGCGCCGTCTCGGTGGCCTTCTCGATGTCGTTGCTGGCCCCGGTGGTCGGGTCGTGGAACACGAGCTCCTCGGCGACCCGCCCGCCCATGGCGTACGCGAGCTGGTCGAGCAGCTCGTTGCGGGTGGTGGAGTACTTGTCCTCGGTCGGCATGACCATCGTGTAGCCGAGGGCCCGGTCGCGCGGCAGGATCGTCACCTTGGTCACCGGGTCGGTGTACCGCAGGGCTGCCGCCACCAGGGCGTGGCCACCCTCGTGGTAGGCGGTGATCTTCTGCTCCTTGATGTTCATCACCCGGGTCCGCTTCTGCGGGCCGGCGACGACGCGGTCGATGGCCTCGTCGAGCGCGACGTCGTCGATGACGGTGCCGTTCTGCCGGGCCGTGAGCAGGGCGGCCTCGTTGAGCACGTTCGCCAGGTCGGCCCCCGTGAAGCCCGGGGTCCGGCGGGCGACCGCGACCAGGTCGACGCCGGGAGCCATCGGCTTGCCCTTGGCGTGCACCGCAAGGATCTGCTGGCGTCCCTTGAGGTCCGGGGGTTCGACGGCGACCTGGCGGTCGAACCGTCCCGGGCGCAGCAGCGCCGGGTCGAGGATGTCCGGCCGGTTGGTCGCGGCGATGAGGATGACGTTCGTCTTGACGTCGAACCCGTCCATCTCGACGAGCATCTGGTTGAGGGTCTGCTCACGCTCGTCGTGCCCGCCGCCCAGACCTGCCCCGCGGTGGCGGCCGACGGCGTCGATCTCGTCGACGAAGATGATGGCCGGCGCGTGCTGCTTGGCCTGTTCGAACAGGTCGCGCACGCGGCTGGCGCCGACCCCGACGAACATCTCGACGAAGTCCGAGCCGGA
>JAKLPK010000064.1 GCA_022013895.1 Cellulomonas sp.
CACTCCGCACGTGGGGCCTGACGATCTCCCACGCCTCGCTCAACGCCTTCGCTGCGGTCGCGCTCACTTCGATCATCCCCTCGGGCTGCTCGGTGTCAGCAGCGTTCTTCGCGAGCGCGTCGATCGCGTCCAGCAGTGACTGCGCGGCCTCTTCACGTGTTGCCATTTCAGAACCCAATCCTTCGTGGGCCACGCCGCCCGTGCCCCTTGCCGCGGATGCTAGACCCGGGCACTGACAGGTGGGTTCAGGCGCCGTTGACCACCTCGGCGGACAGGTCGAGGTCGGCGAACTGGATCGACGCGGCCGTGAACCCTGAGCACCAGTACCCGGCCTGGACGTTCACGGTGTAGGTGCCGGGCTGCACCGAGACCGTCTTGACGCGGGTGAGCGATGCGCCGATGCGCGAACCAGCGGTGTAGAGCCGGGCGGTGTAGGTGCCCATCGCCACGGCGGTCCCGACTGAGAACGACAGGTAGGCCTGCACGGCGCCAGACCCTGTCCCGCAGGTGATGGACGCCTCGGGGCAGGAGACGATGACGCGCAGCTTGCCGGTGGGGCAGTCGATCGACAGGGAACCCGGCGTGCCCACGTAGTGGATCGTCGAGTCCGCGGTGAGGGTCCCCGTGTTGAACATGGGTGCCGTCGCGTCCTTCGTCACCAGGGACGCGAGATAGTCCTGCTGCGCATCGAGGTCGGCCTGAGCCGTCGCGAGGTCGGCCTGAGCGGTGGCAATCTTCGCGATCTGCGGCCCGACCATCTGCTGCACGAGCGCCGGCACGCCCCCGAGTCCCGATGTCAGTTCCTCGAGCTTGCGGGGGATCCACTGGTCGTCGTTGGGGATGAGGTTCGTGAGGCTGGACGCGAGCGGCATTGGAACTCCTCGGTGGTCAGGCGGTGAGGTTGCGCAGGTGGCTGGACACGGCCAGCGCGAGGGCTTGCTCATTCATGGCGGCGGATGGGTTGACGGTGATGGAGATGTGGTTCGTCTTGGCCTGCCCTGCACGGGTGGGTGGTGCGGGGATCTGGGTGCCGGTGCGGCCGAGCGCTGCGGCGATCTGGGCGGCGTTCAGGACGGTGCCGGTCTGTCCGGGGACGAACAGCTCGGCGGCGTTCTCCCCCACGACGTAGGGCGTGCCTGCGGCCACGGTGCCGCCTCCGGCGCGCTTGCCCAGCCCTGCGGCGTCGAGCGCGGCGGCCGACGAGACGCCGACGCGGACGTTGCCGAGCTGGGCGTTGAACCCGGCGATGGCCGCGGCCCACGCGCCAGACTTGGAGGCCAGCCCGTCGGCCAAGGCCTGCCCGGCGGCCTCGCCGGTGGCTCGGGCGTAGGCGTCGATCGCGGCCTGCTGCTCTTCGGGCCCGGACTTGGCGATGGTCTCGGCCACGGCGGCGGCGACCTCGGGGCCCTTGGCCCTCAGGTCGTCGGCCAACGCCTGACCGCCGGCCGCGGCGATGATCGCCAGGTTGGCGGTGAACTGCTCGGCCTGGGCTGCCTGGGCGTTCCACTGGTCGATGAGGTCCTGGGTGGAGACCGCGACGTCCTTGGCGTAGTCGGTCCACGAATCGGTGGAGTCCTCGGTCGCGGCCGCGGTGGCTTCGGCTGCGGCCTTCTCGGCCGCTTCCTTCTGGGAGAGCAGGTCCTGGTAGACCGACACGGGGTCGGCCGCCGACTCCAGCGCGGCGGCGTAGGCGGACGCGGTCTCGGTGGCCTTCTCGGCGGCCTTCTGCTCGGCCTGGTACTGCTCGAGCGTCTGGCCCTTGGCGGTGGCCAGCGCCCGCTCGATCTCCAGGGCGGCCTGCTGGGTCGCGGTCTCGTCCTGCACGGCCTCCTGCGCCCGGCCGATGGCCTCGACCATCCGCCCCAGCCGCTGGGAGCGGTCGGTGTCGGACTCCCCGGCCAGGCGCTGGGCCTGGTCCGAGCGCTGGTACTCCTTGGTGGTCTTGGCCAGCGCCTTCTCGAGCTCGCCAGACACGTCGGTCAGGGCCTGCACCCGCTTGACCGGGTCGGTCTCGGTGAACGCCGACATCAGCGTCTCGGCGGACACCGCACCGGACTGGATCGCCGCGGCGAAGTCCTCGGCGGTGGTGATGGCCCGCGGCTGCCAGACCTCCCAGATCGAGCGCACGTCCGACACGGACTTGGCGACCTCGTCGAACCGGTCACGCAGGTCCGCGGCCCGCTGGGTCAGGTCCGGGTCACCCATCACGTCGGCCAGCGCGGTGGCATCCTCGGTGAGCTTGTTCGCCTCGTCCGCGGCCTGCTGCAACGCCTGCGTGGCCACACCGATGCCAGCGGCCACGGCCACGCCGGCGGCCACACCGGCCGGGCCGAAGCCCTCCAAGGCCTCCGCGGCCAGGCCTTGCAGGCCGTCGATCGCCGACCCGACGTCCTGGAAGCTGGCCCCCATCTCCTTGGCGTTCTGGGCGGTGTTCTCCTTCAGCGACGAGATCCCCTCGTCGGCGTCCTTCGAACCCCGCTTGACGTGCTCACCCAGGTCGTCCCCGGCGGTCTTGCCCGAGGACTTGGCGGCCTTGGCGACCTCGGAGAACGACTTCTCCATCTTCTCCGTGGCGGTCTCGGTCGACCTGGCCATGTCCTTGCCGGCCTCGGACATCGACTCGGCGGCCTTGTCCCCCGACTTCTGGGCGTCCCTGGCCACGTCGTCCAGGGCATCAGAGACCTTGCCCAGCGCGCCCTCGACGTCGCTGGTGCCGCCGATGAACTTGCGGACGTCCGAGACGAACTCGATGTTGATCCCAGCGGTCATCAGCTCGACCTGCCCATCTTCTCGGCGGCCGTCGCGTAGGTGCGCACGATGAGCTGCACCCACAGCGACACGGCCCGCGGCGCGATGTCCTTGAACGCCGGGTAGACCACCCGGCCCTTGGCCGTCCAGTCCGGCAGGCCACGGTTGGTGTGCCGGTCGTGCACGGTGTGCGTGCCGCCCCGGGTGCGGTTGCGACGCTGGTAGGTGTGGGTCTCCCAGTGCGGGGCACCGAACTCCCACCACGAGTAGGCCTCGTTGGGGATGATCCGCTTGCCGTCCCCGATCGCCCGCCGCGACTGGGCGGCCTTGGCCACCGGCGGGTTCCCGGCGGCGATCCGCACCCCGGTACCCAGCACCTTGGAGTCCATGACCCCGCGCCCGGCCAGGTGCGCCTCGACCTGCGAGCGCCACACCGGGTTCAGCACCTGGCGGGTCGCCTTGTTGATCTCCGACTTCAACGACCCGTCCGCGGCCTTCATCGCCAGGACCGCGGCCTGGAGGCTGCGGTGATCCTTGACCGACAGCATCAGTCCACGACCTGAGGGGCGTCCCAGCACGGCAGCTCGACCGTGGCCAGCGGCACGTCCCCGATGACCCCACCGAACGTGCCCGGCTCGAGCGTGACCGTCGCCGTCAGCGCCTGCCCGGCCGCCAGCTCGAAGCGTGCGTCGGCGCGAGCCCCCACGTGCTCGAACAGGAACCGAGCCAGCGACCCGGCGGTGAAGTCCTGCACGTAGGTGACCTGCACCGTCCAGTACACGTTCTTGTGGATCGCCGGGGTCTGGGGAGCATTCCCGTCGAACTGCTCCCAGTCGGGTGTCGGGACGAACAATGTCTGCACGACCGCGGCCGTGAAGTCGTACCCGTCGACCGTGCCGTCCAGCGCGATCGACAGCGTGGCGCCGACCAGCCTCGCCGGGGTCAGCGGGACGGTGGTGTCGGTCACGGGGTGTCGTCGAAGGCCGGCTTGCCGTCCACCGCCAGCGCCACCGTGGCGGTCAGGTTGCCGTTGGCCGACGTGGCGCCGCCGACGGTGGACGGGGAGATGATCAGCGTCGCGGTGATCACCGGGCCGGCGGTGACCGGGGTGAAGGTGGCGAGCTTCTTCTCCCCCTCGTGGTCGAACAGGTACCGCAGCAGGGAGTTGGCGGTCAGGTCCTGGAGGAACCCGATGTTGGCGGTCCACTCGGCCGTTGCCTGGTCGCGGTGCACCACCCCGTCGATCGTGCGGACCGAGGAGGCCGAGGTGTTCGGGGACAGCTCGACCTGGGTGACGGCGGCGGTGTAGTCGTCGGCGGCGATCGCCAGGGTGGCGTTCTTCAGGCTGTACGGGTTGACGGGCACGGTGGCCATGGCGGGTTCTCCTACAGGGTGAGCGGTTCGGTCAGGGCGGTGCAGGTGAGCTTGAAGCCGTGCGCGGTGACGAACTCCGGGACCAGGCGCTCGGCGCTGGTCCAGTCGATCCAGCCCAGCGGCTGCAACGCGGCCAGCACCTGGGTGAGCGCGTCGTCCAGGACGTCGTCGGCCTTGCCCGGGTCTTCCTGCCCGGTCAGGACCCACACCGCCAGGTCGACCCGCAGCCGCGGCGGGCCGAACTGGTCGGTCTTGGTCACCGTCTCCTGCCAGACGCAGACCGTCGGGCCGGTGACGCGATCCAGCCCGGTGGGGTAGCCCATGACGGTGTAGGTGCTGGGCAGGGCCGCGGACAGCTCGTCGACCAGGCGCTTGCGGGCCGGGGCGCTCACACCAGCACCGGCTTGGTCTTGGGGCGCAGCAGGGCCTTGACCTGCCAGTCCATCGGGAACACCGTGACGGTCTGCCCGTCGACCCCGATCTGGTTGTCCTGACGCACCAGCCCCGCCCGGTACAAGGCCCGGGCCTGCATCACCTGCGCCAGCTTGAACCGCTCCGGCACCGGCACGTCCTCCGTGCCGCCCGGGTCGGGGGCGAACGCGACGCACTGGTCGGCGGCCGACGACAAGATCGCCTCCGCCTCCCAAGGCATGCCGGTCCACTCGGGCCAGTACGGCTCGAGCTGGTCCCCGTCCGCCAGCCACCCGACCCAGGCCATGGCTCAGGCCGCCGCGACCAGGGACAGCGACGCGGCGTCGTTGACCAACCCGGCCCAGTACCCGAACACCCCGGTCTCCACGCCGCCCGTGCTGATGTTGACCGTGTCGACCCGCACCGGGGACGCACCGGGCAGCTCGTACAGGGTCGCCGCGGTGTTCACCCCGACCAGGACCTTGCCGGTGAACGCGGCCAGCGAGGACGGGATGATCGCGAAGCCCTCCAGCGAGCCCTTCTCCAGGCCCAGGGCCGCGGTCAGGTAGGCCAGGGTGTCGTCCGAGCGGGTGCGCAGCAGGCCCTTCCAGAGTCCGGTGCCCACGATCGCGAAGGTCGGCATGCCCTTCTCGCCGTCGATCAGCGCAGCCGCGCCGTCCACGATGTACGAGGCGGCCGTGGACACCCCCGACGGGACCGTGTCGGCCACCGTCGCGGTCGCGGCGCCGGCGAGCAGGGCGGGGACCTTGGCGTCGAGCTTGCGCTCGTAGTCGTTCGTGCACTCCCGGTAGTAGCCGGCCCAGAACTCGGGCACCGGGAAGTCGATGAACGCCCGGTCGACGGCCCCGGCCCCGGCGATCCGGGAGGCGTCCAGGGTGACGGACTCGGTCTTGACCTCCGTGCTGGTCGGCTGGGCGGGGAACCCGGCGTAGTCCCCGACGGTCGGGGTCTTGCCGGACGTGAACTTCCACCCGATCGCCTTCAGGGCCGCCAGGTCCAGGTGCTGGATCAGCGGGGCGTACCGGCGCACGTAGGTCCGCGAGGCGTAGACCTCGCCGAGCCACTGCTGGGCCTGGGTCGGCAGGAGGTCCGTGGCGATGGCCTGGTCGAGGGCCGCGGTCAGGCGGCGGCGCCCGTCGGCGTCCGTGCCCGCCAGTGCCGCGAACAGGCTCGCAGCCCGCGCCGTCGGCTTGGTCTTGGTCTTGCCGTTCAGCGAGCCCGGCAGGGCCGCCGTCAGCGGCTCGGTGGGCTCGGTCTCGGTCGCCTCAGCGGCGGCCTCGGTGGTGGTGGCGCCCATGGCGTCGTCCTCCTGTACTGCCGCCGCGGCGGCCTCGTCCTCGGCCGGGTCGGCCTCGGTGGGATCGGTGGGGTTGGGCAGGTCTCCGGCGTCGGCGGCGCGCAGCTGGGCCGAGGGGAACGCCGGTGCGGCGACCAGGCCCGCGCCGGTCAGGCGGCCGGCCAGCAGGCGCCCGTCCCGGATCACCGGGTCCAGCACCTCGACGCTGATCCCGGTCCGCAGCCCCGCACGTGCCTCGGCCAGCACGTCCGAGGCGGTCGTGGTCTGGGCCAAGGTCACGGTCGCGGTCAGCCCGCTCGTGTCCTCGGCCGCCGTCATCCACCCGACCGGCCGGGTCGGGTCGTGCTCGAGGTTGGCCACCATCTGCCCGTCCGGGACCGTGAGCGCACCGGCGTCCACGGTGACCGCGCCGGCCGACGTGCGGCCCGTCTCACCGAACGGCAGCAGCCGGTACGACAGCGTGCGGCCGTCGGGTGCGGCGGCGGTCAACGTGCCCAGGGCGTGCAAGGTCATCGCTCAGTCCTCCGTGGTCGCCGGCAAGCCGGTCGCGTCGGTTTGCAGGTGGGACAGGTCCAGGGCGATCCGGGTGCCCCGCGGGGTGACGTCGTCCATCGACAGGCGGGCCTCGAACACCCCGGCCCGCCCCCGGAGCCGCTCGTTGAGGATCGAGCGGGAGCCCTCACGGGTCTCGTATGTCAGCGACGCACTGACCTGGGAGGCTTCGAGCATCGCGGCCGGCACGCCGGTCAGGCGGGCGAAGTCCAAGACCTCGGCGTTGCGGCCCTGCTCGTACAGGGCGATCTCGACGCCGGAGGAGTCCTCCTTCTTCACCGACGACGGCAGGTAGGACACCGCGCCGTCGGGCTGGCGCCGGGAGGCCGCGTAGTCCTCGACGAGCTTGGTCGCCTCTTCCTCGGTCAGGTCCATGTTCGGGTCGGTGCCCTGCAGCGTGGTGTGTGGCACCGGGGTCCGCACCCGACCGCGCACGGCTCGGTGCAGCTCGCGAGCCCCACGGATGTACGAGGCGCCGGTGGTCAGCAGGCCCTCGTCCCAGCCGACGAACAGAACCACGTCGGAGGCCTGGACCGGGTCGTCGTCGACCAGCACCCGCATGTCCGCGTCCCACGACCACCGCTCCGGGGGCACCCGCACCGCGTCCCCGATCGCCCCGGCCTTCGATCGGGCCACCTCCCACAGGGAGTACCCACCGAAGAACAGGTCGTCGAACGTCCACAACGTCCGCAGCGACGGTGGGATCTGGGAGTCCGTGCGGTACGTCCACGCCGGGGAGGTCACCTCGGCGTCACCACGGAACGTCTTGAGGACGCCCTGGGCCAGGGACAAGACCACGATGTTGCGGGCGTCGACCACCGCCGGGACCATCATCGCCTCAGCCCGCGTCACCGGCAGCAGCTCGCCGGCCGCACCGAACACGTCCGCGGCGACCATCTGCAACGTCGAGGCCGGCGACCACGGCGAGCCCGGGAACGCACGGCGGCCAGGAGCCAGCGCCTGGCTCACCTGCGCAGTCGCGCCCCACCTGAAGATGCCCACGAACACACGTTCGCACCCACCCGTAACTCTCGACGCACGGCGTGTCGCACGCTCTCGCTACCGACGTCGGTAGCGACGTCGGTAGCGATTCGGTGTAGCGACGTCACGCTGCGGCACTGTGCCGCCTGCGGTAGGCGTACAGCGCTGCCCGGGCGTTGCTGTCGCCGGGGTGCACGTTCCGCTCATGCCAGAACAGGGCCTCCAGCGCCTGCTCGTGCGAGCCAGCCAGGGCCCGGAACCCGCAGGCGCAGCACGCCAGGAACGACTCACCGCCGACGTCCACCCGCGCCCTCACGCCCCACCGCCCGAGGACACGATGACCGGGGCTCTGCGCACCGGCTGGGCGTCGAACTGGTACAGCGCCAGGGCGCCGGCCACGAGGGTGGAGATGTCGCCGTGCCGGCGCCCGAAGTACCGGCCGCCCTCCCGCTCGCGCCAGGTCGCGACCTGGGCCGCGGTGTTCAGCGAGGCCTGCCCGAAGTGGCGAAGGCGCCCGTCGGTCAGGGTGGAGACCAGGAGCTGGGCCGCGGCCTGGGCGTCCTTCGACGTGCCCGCGATCACGTTGGCACCACGCAACCGGGCGATCTCCTGGGCCGGGCCGTGGTTGGTGCCGATCGCGTCGTAGCGCACCGGGACGCGGTACCTGCGGGCCACCGCGTGCGCGACACCGGACAGCCAGGAGACGCCGAAGCGGTAGTCCAGCACCGACAGGTACGCGATCCCGTCGTCGTCTCGCCAGGCCGCGCACAGCGCCGCTGCCGACCCGTCGGGGGCGCAGTCGAACGCCAGCCCGAACCGGTCCGGGACCACCCGGTCCGGGACCACGTTCTTCGCCCACGCCGCCTGGTCGATCGCCGACGTCGACCCGTCGAACGGCCACCGGCACAGGTACTCCCGGGAGAATGCGACCGGCCCCAGCTTTGCCCAGCGCCGCTCCAGCACGGACATCGGCGTCAGCTTCGAGGCCGGTCCGGGGTGCACGCGCCGCCAGACCTTGCGGTCCTCGGCGTCCTCGTCGTCGCGGATCGAGTAGTCCAGGATGCCGAGCTCGCGGTCGGTGCCTGCCCGGCCCTGCTCGAGGGCGTCCCAGAAGAACCCGGCCCGCACCTTGCCCGGCGTTCCCGCGATGATCAGCTGAGCCAGCGGCCCGCGGGTGTCCATCAGCGGCTGCACCGCGTCGAGGAAGTCGCGGCCCTTGACCGGGTCGTGCTCGCCGGCCTCGTCGATCACGATGTCGTCGGCGGCGGCCGAGCGCACCGCCCCGGCGTCCGGAGGCACGACCCACACCCGCGCCCCGTTGCCGAAGTCCAGGTGTTCACGGCCGCCGTTGCGGTACACCACCACCTTGCCCGCCGCGTCATCCCGGCCGCGCTCCCGGGACTCCACGGCCGTGCCCGCGGCCAGCATCAGGCTGGCGTGGTCCAGCAGGATCCGCGACGCCGTCGTGCCCGACTGCGCCGTGACCACGCACCGGTACCCCGGCCGGGTCTGCGCCCGGCCCAGCACCGTCGCCCAGATGCTCGTCGTCTTCGTCGACCGACGAGGCATCTGCACCACCGCCTCCGGGAAGCGCGCACCGTCACCGCGGCGGGCCTCCAGAAGCCCAGCTACCAGCTCGCCTTGCGGCAGCAACGGCAGACCCAGCAGACGCGAACCCACCCGCGCCACCTCGATGTCCGTGCCCTTCGGCACCCTGCTCGCATACGTCGGCCTCGCCATCAGCGACCCCCTCGCCGCACAACTGGTTTCCGGTCCCCCGAACCACGCCCACGGGACCCCGACGAGCACCACCAGCAACGCTCTGACCTGCACAGACGCGGCGCAGCGCCACGCACACAAAGGGGCGGGACGACACGCGTGGGCTGTCCCACCTGCTCAAAGACGTCGGCGCTCACCATCGGCCCGGCCTCGTCTCGATGCGGCCAGCCGGCGGCAGGCGCCTCGCGTTCGTGATCGCGGCGCCGCGCTTGCCGCCGGCGGACAGGTTGCACTTCGCGTGCGCGGGCACGGTCTCGGTCCCGCCCAGCTCGCGGGGAACCGGCCAGTGGTCCGGCTGCCAGTACTTGCCCGAGGTCACGCCGGGCAGCACGAGGCGCCCGCACCGGCAGCACGGCCAGCCACCGGCCGCGTCGATGCGCGACTGCCACAGGGCGCGGGCCGACCTGGACGCCGAGCCGGACCAGCGGGCGCTCACGTCGCGGTCCTCTCTCGCCGGAGCGCCTGGGAGTAGTGGGTACCGCACAGTCCCCGGCCGTGAGCTGGACGTCCACATCCGTCGACACTGCACGTCGCTCTGGTGCGCCCATCGGTACTGCCGGTGTTCCGCAGCCGCCTGTAGTGCATGAGGCACATGCCTCGTGCGGCGTGTGGCCGGGAGCAGCCTTCGATCGTGCAGGTGGCGGTCGGCG
>JAKLPK010000065.1 GCA_022013895.1 Cellulomonas sp.
AACTGCGCCCGCGCGGCCTTCCGGTCGATCCGGCCACCCGGTGAGCGCGGCAGGTCGTCGACCGGCAGCCCACCCTCGGCCGCGAGCGTGTCCGCCATCGACTGGGTGTCGATCGCGAGCATCCACTCCTTGACCAGGAGCGCGACGACCAGCAGCGGCAGCACCAGGAAGGCGACACCGAGCGCGATCCCGACGGCCGTCCCGGTGCCCAGCAGCGCGACGGCGCGCAGCGCCACCAGCCAGGTGTAGAGCGCGAGCAGCACGGTGAGGGCGACGGCACCACCGATCGCGAGCAGCCTCGACCGGCTCATGACAGCCCCAGCAGCGGACCCAGACCGACCGTGAGCCCCGGCCGCGAGGGGGCCTCGCGCACGGCGAGCAGGACCCCGGGCATGAAGCTGATCCGGTCGAACGAGTCGTGCCGGATGGTGAGCTGCTCCCCCGGGTTGCCGAGCAGCACCTCCTGGTGGGCCGTGAGCCCGCGCAGCCGCACGGCGTGCACGTGGACGCCGTCGACGACCGCGCCGCGCGCACCGTCCAGCTGCTGGGTGGTGGCGTCGGGGCTCGGGGGCAGTCCCGCGGCGGTCCGGGCGGCGCCGATGGCCGCCGCCGTGTGCCGGGCGGTGCCCGACGGCGCATCGACCTTGTCGGGGTGGTGCAGCTCGACGACCTCCGCCGATTCGAACCAGCGGGCCGCCTGGGCCGCGAAGTGCTCGGCGAGCACCGCGCCGATCGCGAAGTTGGGCACCACGAGCACCCCGACCTCGGGCGCAGCGGCCAGGTGGTCACGGACCCGCGTGAGCGAGGCGTCGTCCCAACCGGTGGTGCCGACCACGGCATGTACGCCGGCGTCGATGAGGGTGTGCACGTTGGCCTCGGTGACCGCGGGCACCGTGAAGTCGACCGCGACCTGGACACCGCTGGGCCCGAACGTCGTCAGGTCGTCACCGGAGTCCGCCGTCGCGACGAGGTCCAGGTCCGCGGCTCCGCGGACGGCAGCCACCACGGCCCGGCCCATCCGCCCGGCCGCTCCGATCACGCCCACTCTGCGCACGTCCGTCACGATCGGCCACCCTAGTGCGCGCGTCCGGGCGAAGGCCGATGGTCCCCCGCGCAGCCCCGGCGCGGCCACCTATCGTGACGTCATGACGGCGTCGGAGCTGACCATCGGTCGACTCGACCCCGTCCACCCCGATCGCTCGGCGTTGCGGTTGTGCGTCGCGCCGCTCACCCGCCCGGACGGCTGCCGCGGGCGCAGTCGGCAGTGGTCGCTGCTGCGCTGCGGCTTCCACGTCCTCGTGGTGTGCACCGGTGGGACCGGTGAGCAGCGGATCGATGTGGAGACCTACCCGGTGCGGGCCGGGACCGTGCTGTGGCTGCGGCCGGGCCTCGTGCACTCCCCGGCGCCGGAAGTCGAGGGCACGGCCGTCTGCTTCACCACCGAGCTGGCCGATGACGTGTCGCGACTGGTGCCCGGCGTCCTGTGGCAGCTCGCGGGTGAGGACGCCCGGGACGTGGCCGGGCACGTGGCGCTGCTGGCCGAGGAGTACCGCCGGTACGCGTTCGACCCCACGGGCCCCGAGCTCGCCCATGGTGACGCGATGCTCGAGCACCTGCTCGCCGCGATGCTGCTGCGGCTCGGCCAGGTGGAACCCGTGGTGGGTGACCGCCGCGGGTGCACCAACCAGCTCGCGGCACGGTTCCTGGCGCTGGTCGATGAGCGCTACGCCGAGCTGCACAGTGCCGAGCAGTACGCGGCGGCGTTGCACTGCTCGGTCCGCACCTTGGCGCGGGCGTGCGTGGATGCGGGTGGCTCGACGCCCAAGGAGATCATCGACTCCCGTCGCACGGTCGAGGCCCGACGTCTGCTGAGCTTCACCGACCTGTCCGTCCAGGCGATCGGTCGTCGGCTCGGCTTCGACGATGCGGCGAACTTCGGCCGCTTCTTCGCCCGGACCGTGGGGGTCACACCGGGCGCCTACCGCGCGCACTCCTGACCCTGTCCGGTCCCGACCAGAAATGGGCCGGACCTGACCATTGATCGACCTTCGCATGGCTTCGTCCAGGGTGAGGCTTGACACCGTTGGACATCAAGAGCCGCTCAGCGAAGGAGCCCCATGTGGTACATGAACGATGAGCGTCAGCTCATCCTCGACGCGGCGCGCGAGTTCGTCCGCACCGAGGTCGCACCGCACGCCCTCGAGGTCGACCGCACCAGCCGGTTCCCGGTGGAGCTGTTCCACCGCGCAGGCGAGCTCGGGCTGCTGGGGCTGACGATCCCCGAGGAGTTCGGCGGCTCCGGCGTCGACCAGACCGCGAGCGCCCTCGTCCTCGAGGAGATCGCGACCTCGATGCCGGTGCTCACGGTCGCGATGGGCGCCCACGCCCTGCTGGCCGGCGGGCTGCTCCAGATGCTCGGCACCCCCGAGCAGAAGAAGACCTGGCTGGTGCCCGCAGCCTCCGGCGAGATCATCCTGGCCTGCGGTTCGACCGAGGCCGTCGGCGGCGACAACCAGGTGGAGTTCGCCACCCGCGCGGTGCTCGACGGCGAGGAGTGGGTGCTCAACGGCGGCAAGGTGCTCATCTCCAACATCGGCGTCGCCGACATGTACGTCGTCGTCGCCGTCACGGCCGACCACGTCGACCCGGTGACCAAGGCCGGGCTGTCCGCCTTCATCGTCCCGGCCGGGACCGCCGGGCTCAACGTCGGGGCCGCCGAGCACAAGCTCGGCTGGCACGGCTCGGCGACCGGTTCGATCTGGTTCGACGCCGCCCGCATCCCCAAGGAGAACCTGCTCGGGCCGGAAGGCGGCTGCCTGCAGGCGATGTTCGTCTCGGCCAGCGCGGAGTTCCTGTCCTGCGGACCGGTCAGCCTCGGCATCGCCGAAGGCGCCTACCGCGCCGCGCTCGACTACTCGACGACCCGGACCCAGCAGGGCCACACCCTCTTCGAGCGCTTCCAGGTCACCCGGCACAAGCTCGCCCGGATGTACGGCGAGATCGAGTCGCTGCGCGCCCTCGTCTACTCCACCTACGCCGAACGCGACCGCGGCGAGCTCGAGCTGGCCAGGTCGCGGCTGCTCAAGATCAAGGGAGCCGAGGTCTCCGAGTACGTCGGCCGCGAGGCCATCCAGCTGTTCGGCGGGGTCGGCACCATCATCGACACCGGCGTCGAGCGCTACTGGCGCGACGCGAAGGTGATGGCGATCGGCGGGGCGAGCGTCGAGGCGCTCAACGACGTCGTCGCCGGTCTCATCGCCCGCGGCATGGCCTGAGCGACGCACCGTCGACCGCATCCCGCACACCCATCGCACCGCCGACACGAAGGAGTGGACCATGCAGGACTATCAGGACAAGGTCGTGGCGATCACCGGAGCCGCGCACGGCATCGGGGCTGAGCTCGCCCGCCGGTACGGGCTGGCCGGGGCCCGCCTGGCACTGGCCGACATCGACGGCCCGACCTTGGACGAGGTGGCCGCCAAGCTCGAGGCGGACGGCGTCGTCGTGCGCACCACCGTGCTGGACGTCCGTGACGCCGCGGCCGTCGAGGCGTTCGCCGCCGACGCCTTCGAGGCGTTCGGCGGGGTCGACATCTTCTGCAACAACGCGGGTGTGATCAGCGCCGGCACGATCTGGGCCGAACCGCTGGCCGACTGGCGCTGGACGCTCGACGTCAACGTCCTCGGCCTGGTGCACGGCATCCGGGCGTTCGTGCCGCGGATGAACGCCCAGGACCGCGTCTGCCACGTCGTCGACACCGCCTCGATCGCCGGCCTGCTCGTCGTGGAGAACTCCCCCGCGTATGTGGCCAGCAAGTTCGCGGCGCTCTCGCTCACCGAGGTGCTCGACCTCCAGCTCCAGCAGATCGGCTCGAAGATCGTGGTGCACGCGGTGTGCCCGGCGATCGTGCAGACCGACCTCGACCGGTGCAACGACTACCGCCGGTCCGACGAGTACGACCCGACCGACCCGTACTACGCCACCGAGGACTACCAGCGCCGCTGGGCCGTGGTCTCCGGGTCGCTGCCGCTGGGCATGCCCGTGGCCGATGCGGTGAGCACCATCGTCGCCGGGATCGAGGACGACGTGTTCCTCATCCTCACCCACCCCGCCTACAACCCCGCCGTCTCCGGTCGCGTCGCCGCGCTGCTGACCGGCGCCCACCCCACCCTCGTCAAGCGCTAGGAGCAGCCGTGTACCCGTACGAGAAGACCTACGACCACGTCATCGAGCTCACCACCAAAGACCACGTGGCGACGATCACGCTGGACTGCCCGCAGAACCTCAACCGGTTCTCCGAACAGCTCATCGACGAGCTGCGCGCCGCACTGGACCAGGTGCACTGGGACGAGCAGATCCGGGTCGCGATCCTGCGCGGCACCGGTCCGGTGTCGTTCGGACCGGGCGATCTGGGGATCATCCAGCGCAAGCTGGCCAAGGACCTGCCGAGCGCCCGTCAGGTGATGTTCGAGATCAGCGCGCTGATCCGGACGATGTACACCATGCCCACGCCGATCATCGGGGTGGCCGACGGCCAGTGCCTCGGCGGCGGCTGCAACCTGCTGCTGTCCACCGACATCGTCATCGCCTCGCAGGCCGCCGTGTTCCACGAGCTGTTCGTCAACTACGCGCTGTCCCCGGACACCGGTGGGCTCTGGGCGCTGCAGCGGCTCGTCGGTCCCATGCGGGCCAAGGCGCTGTGCATGCTCGGCGAGCCGATCGACGCCGCCACCGCGGCGCAGTACGGCATGGTCTACGAGGTCGTCGAGCCCGAGCGCACCCTGGAGCGCGCCCAGGAGCTGGCCGAGAAGATCGCGGCCAAGAGCCCGGTCGGGGTCAACCACATCAAGCAGATCTCGAACCGGCTGCACGACTACTCGATGGACACCTACTTCCAGGTCGAGGGCGACTACCTCGCTCTCGGCGCCCTGTCGGCCGACTTCCGGGAGACGACGGCGGCCGCAGCCGCCCAGCGCGCCCCCGAGTACACCGGCCGCTGAGCGGCGAGGAGGACCTGAACGATGCCAGGCACTGTGCTGGTCGCCGTCCAGTGGGCGGCCCCTGCGAACGAGGCGACGGTGGCCCCCGACGGCGGCCTCGACTGGTCGCGCGCCCGATCCTCGATCGGCGAGTACGACCAGGTCGCGATCGAGGTGGGACGGACCCTGGCAGATGGTCTGGGGGCGGTCCTGGTCGCCGTGGGTGTCGGCGGCCAGGACGCCGCCAGCAGCCTGGCGATCAAGGCCGCCGCCTCCCGCGGTGTCGACCGGGTGGTGGTCGTGCTCGACGAGGCGCCGTCGACGGTCGGCGTCGCCGCGGCCCTCGCGGCGCAGACCGGCGTCGAGCAGGACGTCCGTGCGGTGGTGCTCGGGGACTCCTCGGTGGACCACGCCACGACGATGGTGGCGCCCGTCCTGGCCGGTCTGCTCGGTCTGCCGGTCCTCACCGACGTCCGTCAGGTCACACCCGATGGCGACGACCTGCAGGTGGTCCATACGGTCTCGGGTGCCCGCGAGGTCGTGGCGGTCAGCGGACCGGTCGTGCTGGCGGTCGCCGCCGACGCCGCGGTACCCCGCGTCCCGGGGATGCGGGACATCCTCGCAGCCGCCAAGAAGCCGTCGACCGTGGTCACCGCATCGGATCTGGGCGTGGCGCCGGCCCGTGCGGAGCGGACCCGCAGCCGGGTGCGGATCGACCCCCCGGACCGGCGTCGGCACGTCATCCGGGAGGACGACCCCACGGTCGCGGCACAGCGGCTGGTCACCGAGCTCGTCGAGGAAGGTGTGCTGTGAACGCGATCTGGGTGGTGGCGGCGGACGGTCCGGCCGTCGGTGCGCTGCTCGCGGCCGGGCACCGGCTGGACGGTCCGGTCCGGGCGCTCGTGATCGGGTCCCGCGAGCTCGCCGACCAGGTGTCGGCGGCCGGGGAGCAGGTGGACTGGCTGCCCTGCGGGCCGGACGTGCCGGTCGCAGCGTTGGCGCGAGCAGCTGCCGCGCACGTCCTGGGCGCGGGTCCGGTGGGCGTCGTGCTCACCGGTACGGGACCGGGCAGCCGGGCGGTCGCCGGTGCACTGGCTGCCGCACTGGGCGCCGAGGTGCTCGCGGACGTCCGGACGGTCGACGGCTCAGGGGACGGCACCGTCACGGTGACCCACCTGCTGCTCGGCGGTCTCGTCGAGCAGCAGGACGACGTCGACGCACCGGTCGTCCTCGTCATGGACGGCGGTTCGGCGCCCGAACCGGCTGCGGCCGGGACGGTCCAGGAGGTCGAGGTCGCCGCCGACGCCCGACTGCGGCGGATCGGCGGCGAACCGGCCCTGGCGACCGGCGACGACCTGCGCACCGCCACCCGGATCGTCGGCGTGGGGCGTGGTCTGCGCACGCGTGAGGACCTGGCCCTCGTCGAGACCTTGGCGAGCGCGCTCGATGCGCAGATCGGCTGCTCCCGGCCGCTGGCTGAGGGGCTCGGCTGGCTGCCCACCGACCGGTACCTCGGCGTGTCCGGTCTGCGGGTGGCCCCGCAGCTCTACGTCGCGCTCGGCATCTCGGGGCAGCTGCAGCACATGATCGGGGTCCGTGACGCGGAGGTCATCGTCGCGGTGAACACCGCCCCGGACGCCCTCGTGGTGTCCCAGGCCGACTGGACGGTCGTGGGTGACCTGTACGACGTCGTGCCAGCCCTGGTGGCCGCGCTCGCCCGGGTGCCTGCGCGGTGAGCGACGTCGACTTCGACGTCGCGGTCGTCGGTGCCGGACCGGCCGGGGCGGTCACCGCACTGCTGCTGGCCCGTGCAGGCCGCACCGTCGTGCTGCTCGACCGCGGCGAACGGCCCGGGTCGAAGAACCTGTCCGGCGGGGTGCTGTACGGACGGGTGCTCGACACGGTCCTGCCAGGTTGGCTCGACGAGGCGCCGGTCGAGCGGACCATCGGCCGCAACGTGGTCACCCTGCTGACGCCGACCGCCTCGGTCGGTCTGGACTACCGCGACGCCCGGCTCGGCGAGGACTCCGGTGCGGTGAGCGTGCTGCGGTCGCGGCTGGACCCCTGGTTGGTCGAGCGGTGCGAGGAGGCCGGGGCGATGTCGATGCCCGGCATCCTGGTCGACCGGTTGCTCACCGAACCCGGCACGGGCGCGCTGCCCACGGTCGTGGGGGTGCGCGCAGGCGAGGACGACCTCCGTTGCCACGTCGTCGTCGCGGCCGACGGGGTCAACTCGTTCCTCGCCCGCGGGATCGGGCTGCGCGAGGCGCCGGCTCCTGCTCAGCTGGCGGTCGGGGTCAAGGCCGTCATCGGGCTGCCGCGGGCCACGCTCGAGGAACGCTTCGGGGTCACCGGTCGGCACGGTGTCGCGCACGCGCTGGTCGGCGACGCGACCGACCAGATCGCCGGCGGCGCGTTCTGCTACACGAACCTCGACTCGGTGTCGGTCGGTGTGGTGCTTCGCCTGGACGATCTGGTCGCGCGGGGCGCCGACAGCGCCGGTGTGCTCGACCACCTCCTGGCGCACCCGTTCATCGCCGACCTGGTGCGGGGAGGCGAGCTGCTCGAGTACGGCGCCCACCTGGTGAACGAGGGCGGCCTGGGCATGCTGGGGCGGGTGCACACCGACGGTCTCGTCGTGGTCGGGGACGCCGCGGGCCTCACCCTCAACACCGGTCTGACGATCCGCGGGATGGACCTCGCGATCGGTTCGGCGATCTGCGCGGCTCGGGCCGTCGACGAGGCCCTGGCCACGGGCGACACCTCGGCGCTCGGGCTCTCCGCCTACCGCCGGCTGCTGGACGGGTCGTTCGTCGGCCGGGACCTGCGGACGTTCGCCAAGGCTCCGGCGTTCCTCGAACGTCCACGCACCTACACCCGCTACGCCGGGCTCGCGGCCGATGTGCTGCACGAGGAGTTCGCGGTCTCCCCCACGCCCAGACGCCCGTTGCGGACGGTGGCGCTCGACACGGTGCGCCGGTCCCCGGTGGCACTGCACGAGCTGGCGGCGGACGCCTGGGCCGGCTGGAGGGCACTGTGACCGCGACGCAGCAGCCGGCCGACGCCCGGCCCACCGACCGCGGCCCGGTGCCCGCCAGCGTGCCGGCGCGGCTGGCCGCCACCGCCTTCGTCACCGATGAGGGCCATCCGCACATCGTCATCGACCAGCAGGTGGCTCGTGCGACCGGAGCCGCCGCCGTCCTGGTGCCGATCTGCCCGGCCCATGTCTACTCGCTCGCGCCGGACGGCACGCTCGCCGCCGAGTACGCGGCCTGCCTGGAGTGCGGGACCTGCCTGGCGGTCGCACCGGCGGGTTCCCTGGTGTGGCACTACCCGCGCGGCGGCCAGGGCGTCGCCTACCGCGAGGGCTGAGCAGCCCGCCGCACCCGTCCTGCGAGCTGTCGGTCACGACGGAGCGGGCCCTGCCGTGATCGGCAGGGCCCGCTCCGTCGTTCGGCGGCGGCGGTCAGGCGGTGGCGACGAAGGTCGGTCGTTGCTGCTCGACACCCTCGCCTTCGACCACTCGCTGGTACGCGCCCAGCTCGGGGTAGAGCTCGGTGCCGACCAACGGGTTGCGCCGGGTGCGCACGATGGTCCGCACCTGGTAGACGGCCAGCGCCACGTTGGAGGCCAGGGAGATCGCGCTCACCGTGAACAGCGCGGTCGGGTTGTGCGAGGACGGCACCGCGAACATCGAGGTGGTGACGAGCGCCGGGACGGCCATCGTGAACATCATCCACAGCGCGAGGGTGTGCGCACGGTGCTGCAACCAGGCGCCCCGCTTGAGCCAGAACGCCGGGATCGTGCAGGAGATCAGCAGGGCCGCCCCCGCGTAGAAGGCGTGGTCCCCGACGCAGTTGTAGACGTAGGCGAAGTTCCACAGGTCGTACGGGATGATCCAGAACCAGAGCATGTCCGGCCAGATCATGTCCCGGGAGCGCCCCTTGGAGATGAAGATCCCGGCCCAGCCGCAGATGGTCACCAGGTTGAGGACACCGGCCAGGGCGTTCATGTAGTTCCACGGCCCGGGGACCATCATGACCCCGTCGACCATGCCCTTGGTCATCCCGCCCACCTGCACATCGCGGATGACGGCCTCGGCGATGTTGAGGGCCAGGATGAGCGGCGGGAACGCGAGCGCCCAACGCTTGGCGGACAGGCCCGGCACGTAGCGCAGCGCCATGAACCCCAGGCAGCCGGCGAGGGCCGAGTACACCTTGACCCAGTGGAACCAGGTGCCCGTCGACCCGGTCGCAGTGGTGGGCCAGACGAAGATCGTGAGCACCAGGGGCAGCGCGACGAAGATCGCCAGACCGGCGCCCTTCCACCGCCTGGTCACCTCGTTGAGCCCGATGAGCGCCCCGAGCACCACGAACCACATGAGCGCGGCGTACCACGGGATGGATCCGAACAGGAACATCGTCGTACCTTCCGATGAGGACCGCGGTGCGGTCGCAGAGTCTGGGCGGGCGTCGTCACCCGTGGTCCGGCCGCCCACCTCCCGCTGGCTGGGGCCGGTCCCCCGACCCGTCCGGGTCGAGTCGGTCCCCCGACCCGTCCGGGTCGAGTCGAAGCACCTGACGCACGACCGAGGCGAGCACCTCGTCCTCGATGTCCGGCTGGGTGCGCACCAGCCCGACGAGCCCGTGCACGAGCACCGTGAAGATCTCGCGCACGTGGGTGATCTCGATGCGGTGGCGTGCCGCATAGGCCTCGACCGTCGTGACCTGCAGGCAGTCGACCACCGCCGCGATCGCGCGGTCCACGAACCGTTGGTAGACGGCGGAGTTCGCCGGATCGCGCAGGTCGAGGCGCATCGGGTGGTCCGGGTGCACCTGCTCGCGGAGCATCACGATCACGTCGTGCACGGCCTGCTCGATGCGGCCGACCTGCCGTTGGGCGTCCCACTGCCGGACCCGCACCACGAAGGCCGCGACCGACCGGTCGAGGACGGCGTCGACGAGCTCGTCCATCGTCGGGAAGTAGTGGTAGACGAGGCCGCGGGTCACGCCGGCCGTGCGGGCGACATCGCTCACGGTCGTCCGGGAGATGCCCCGTTCGACGAACGCGGTCTGTGCAGCGTCGACGATGAGGTCGTACCGCGCCGCCGGGTCGAGCACCGTACGCCGGGTCGGTTGAGTCGCCATGGTCCACCTCCACCCCCGAACCTAGGGGGTATTGACAGACCGTCAATAGGACGAAGTGCCTGGTGGGCAGGCCCAGCTGGGCCGTCGCAGGGTCAGTCGACCTGACCCGCCAACCACTCGGCCAGCCGCCGCAGATCGGCCGGCGCCAACCCGGCGAACCGTTCGACCTCACGCGGTGAGTAGCCGGCCCGCACGTACCACTCGATCGCCGCGAGCACCCGCGACGGTGCCACCGAGCCGAGGCCGACGTTCTCCCGTACGAAGGTCGCGAACCGTACGGCCGCCAGGTGAGCGGCCGGATCCTGACCGATCAGGGTGGTGAACATCCGGTGCAGCACCGGCAACCCCACACCGACCGTCCGGGCCAGATCGGCCGCGCGCACCAGACCACGCCGACGCGTCACCTCGTCGAGTGCGTCATCGAGCAGATCGGCCTGCGTGCTGTCGTGCCGAGGCAGCTCGGCCAGGTACCCGAGCAGCCCGGTGGCCGCCTCCTCGTCCTGCCCGGCCTCGAGCAGGGCGCCGAGCTCCGAGACCTGGCCGGCGGACAGCAACGGGTCGGGCGCCACCAACCGGTCGAGCACCGGGGGGACCTGCCCGAGCAGCCGGGCGGGACCGAGCGGGTGCAGCTGGGCGCCGAGCCGCACCGAACCCTCCTGCATCCGCACCCGGGTGTGCAGCAGAGGCCCCCGGATGCCGGTCCCGTCCTGTTCGACGCCCGTCGACTCGCCGTGCATCGCAGGCGTCCGGCCCACCACGATCTGGACAACGCCGTGCCCGTCGGGCAGGACGATCTCCGTGGTCGGGGCCGGTGGACAGCGCACCACCCAGGCATGCTCAACCACCCCGCGCAGCTGCGGCGGGCCGGGAAACCGACGGTAGGGCGAGTCGATGGCCATACGTCCATCCTCCACGCGTTCGGGCAGCGATGGTGAAGCCCGCCGGTACCACCACGGTCTCAGCGCGCTCATAGCGCTACCGCGACCGTCCTGACCACCGGCCCGCGCCGCTCCGGCGACGGCGTGCACGGTCAAGCGGGGTCACCGAGCCGCCCGCGGGCGGCCAGCACGCCACCCCGTAGCCGGCCGTCAGTCGCCGAACGGCCCGACCCGGACCACCGAGCGAGGGCGCGCAGCCAGGTCGGCCGCCAGCTCCTGGACCTGGACCGCGGTCACCGCACGGATCCGGTCGAGCGACTCGTCGACACTCAGCAGCTCGCCGGACACCAGCTCGGCCTTGCCCAGCCTGGTCATCCGTGACCCCGTGTCCTCCATGCCGAGCACCAGGGAACCGCACAGCTGCCCGATCGCGCGGCTCAGCTCGGCCGCGCCCATCGGGGTCTGCGCGAGCTTCTCCCACTCGGCGACCAGCAGCGCCGTGACCTCGTCCACCTTCGCCGGGGTGCACCCGGCGTACAGCCCGAACAGACCCGTGTCGGCGTGGCCCGAGGCGAAGGAGTACGTCGAGTAGGCCAGACCGCGCCGCTCACGCACCTCCTGGAACAGCCGCGAGGACATGCCTCCACCGAGAGCCGCGTTGAGCACCGAGAGGACGAACCTGCGCTCATCGGTGGCGGTCAGCCCGGTCCCGCCGAGGATCACGTTCGCCTGCTCGGTCGGCCGGCGCACCGAGACCTCGACACCGGCCGAGGGCAGACCCGACGGAGGTGACCCCGGGCGCAGCCGCCGCCCCGCCGGAGCGGCGGCCTCGTCGAGCGCCCAGCCACCTCCTGCGAGCGCGTCCTGCACCTGGCCGACCAGCACGTCATGGTCGACACCGCCGGCGGCGGTCACCACGAGGGTGTCCGGCCGGTAGTGCCGCTGGTAGTGCTCCAGCACCGCGTCACGCGGGACGCCGCGGATCGTCGCGGGGGTGCCACCGATCGGCCGGGCCAGCGGGTGCTGCCCGAACACGGCCGTGGCGAACTGCTCATGGGCGACGTCGCTCGGATCGTCGTCGTTCATCGCGAGCTCTTCGAGGATCACGCCCCGCTCGAGCTCGAGCTCATCGGCCTCGAGGCGCGCCGAGGTGACCATGTCCCCGATGACCTCGACCGCCATCGGCAGATCGGCGTCGAGCACCCGGGCGTAGTAGCAGGTGTGCTCCTTGCCCGTGGCGGCGTTCGCCTCACCGCCGACCGCGTCGAACGCCTCGGCGATGTCCTGTGCCGTCCGCGTCGCGGTGCCCTTGAACAACAGGTGCTCGAGGAAGTGGGTCGAGCCGTGGTGACCCGTCTCCTCGTCGCGCGAACCGACCCCGACCCAGGCTCCCACCGAGGCGGACCTCAGCCCGGGGACCTGCTCGGTGAGCACCCGGACACCGCCGGGCAGCACGCTGCGACGCACGAGCGACTCGCCGGGTCGACCGGCACCGCTCGTCGCACCCGGCTGGCCGGGTGCGACGAGCGGCAGGTCCATCGGCACGTCAGGCGCTGGGAGCGTCCGCGGTCTCCGCGGCCGCCTCGGCGGGCTCGTCCTCGGTCACGGCCAGCAGCGACAGCTTGCCGCGCGGGTCGATCTCACCGATCTCGACCTGGACCTTCTGGCCGACGGCCAGGACGTCCTCGACGTTCTCGACGCGCTTGCCACCGACGAGCTTGCGGATCTGGCTGATGTGCAGCAGACCGTCCTTGCCCGGCGAGAGCGAGACGAAGGCCCCGAAGGTGGTGGTCTTGACGACCGTCCCCACGAAGCGCTCCCCGATCTCGGGCATGTGCGGGTTGGCGATCGCGTTGATCGCCGCCCGCGCGGCCTCCGCCGACGGACCGTCGGTGGCGCCGATGTAGACCGTGCCGTCGTCCTCGATCGAGATGTCGGCGCCGGTCTCCTCCTGGATCTGGTTGATCATCTTGCCCTTCGGGCCGATGACCTCGCCGATCTTGTCGACCGGCACCTTCACCGTGATGACGCGCGGGGCGAACTCGCTCATCTCGTCGGGGACGTCGATGGCCTCGGCGATGACGTCGAGGATCGCCAGGCGAGCCTCCTTCGCCTGGGTGAGCGCACCGGCCAGGACCGAGGCGGGGATGCCGTCGAGCTTGGTGTCGAGCTGGATCGCGGTGACGAACTCCCGCGTGCCGGCGACCTTGAAGTCCATGTCGCCGAACGCGTCCTCGGCACCCAGGATGTCGGTGAGCGCCGCGTAGCGGGTCTGCCCGTCGACCGTGTCGGAGACCAGGCCCATCGCGATCCCGGCGACCGGGGCGCGCAGCGGCACACCGGCGTTGAGCAGCGACAACGTCGAGGCGCAGACGGAGCCCATCGAAGTGGAGCCGTTGGACCCGAGGGCCTCGGAGACCTGGCGGATCGCGTACGGGAACTCCTCGCGGCTCGGCAGGACCGGGACCAGCGCGCGCTCGGCGAGCGCACCGTGGCCGATCTCGCGGCGCTTGGGCGAACCGACCCGGCCGGTCTCACCGGTCGAGTACGGCGGGAAGTTGTAGTGGTGCAGGTAACGCTTCTTCGTCACCGGCGACAGCGAGTCGATCTGCTGCTCCATGCGGAGCATGTTGAGCGTGGTGACACCCATGATCTGGGTCTCGCCGCGCTCGAAGATCGCCGAGCCGTGCGCCCGCGGCAGCACCTCGACCTCGGCCGACAGGGTGCGGATGTCCCGCAGGCCGCGACCGTCGATGCGGAAGCCGTCGGTGAGGATGCGGTGCCGGATCAGCTTCTTCTGCACCGAGCGGTAGGCCGCCGAGATCTCCTTCTCGCGACCGGCGAAGGCCTCGGCGAGCTCGGCCTGGACCTCGGCCTTGATCTCGTCGAGCCGGCGCTCACGGGTCTGCTTGTCGGCGATCGACAGCGCCTCGCCCAACCGGGCGGTCACGGCGGCCTCGACCGCGTCGAAGGCGTCCGGCTGGTAGTCCGGGAAGACCGGGAAGACCTTGGTCTCCTTGGCGGCCTGGGCGGCGAGCGCGGCCTGGGCCTCGCACAGCGAGCGCAGGAACGGCTTGGCGGCCTCCAGGCCCTGGGCGACGACCTCCTCGGTCGGCTTGGTGCCACCCTCGTGCAGCAGCTGCCAGGTGTTGTCCGGGGCCTCGGCCTCGATCATCGCGATCGCCACGTCGTCACCGACGATGCGACCGGCGACCACCATGTCGAACGTGGCGCGCTCACGCTCGGAGTAGCGCGGGAAGGCGACCCACTGGCCGTCGATGAGCGCGATGCGGGTGGCGGCGACCGGGCCCGAGAACGGCAGACCGGACAGCTGCGTCGAGATCGACGCGGCGTTGATCGCCAGCACG
>JAKLPK010000066.1 GCA_022013895.1 Cellulomonas sp.
CCGGACCACACCTTGCCGTCGGTGTCGACGATGTCGACCTCAAGCTCTGCCACGGTTCCTCCGCCTCCTGGTACGGCGTCCTCAGACGCCGTACTCCTTCTGGATGCGGGCCCAGTTGCGCTCGAGGTCCTCGAGACCGCCGATGTTGAAGAACGCCTGCTCCGCCATGTGGTCGAACTCGCCGTCGGCGATCTTCTTGAACGCCTCGACGGTCTCGGCGATCGTCACGGTCGAGCCTTCGACGCCCGTGAACTTGGTTGCCATGTAGGTGTTCTGCGACAGGAACTGCTGGATGCGACGGGCCCGGGCCACGACGGTCTTGTCCTCCTCGGACAGCTCGTCGACACCCAGGATCGCGATGATGTCCTGCAGCTCCTTGTTGCGCTGGAGGATCGACTTCACGCGGGTGGCCACGTCGTAGTGGTCCTGGCCGACGTAGCGCGGGTCGAGGATGCGGCTGGTCGAGCTCAGCGGGTCGACGGCCGGGTACAGACCACGTGAGGCGATCTCACGCGACAGCTCGGTGGTGGCGTCCAGGTGCGCGAACGTCGTGGCCGGGGCCGGGTCGGTGTAGTCGTCCGCCGGCACGTAGATCGCCTGCAGCGAGGTGATCGAGTGGCCGCGGGTCGAGGTGATCCGCTCCTGGAGCTGACCCATCTCATCGGCCAGGTTCGGCTGGTAGCCGACCGCCGACGGCATCCGACCGAGCAGCGTCGAGACCTCGGAACCGGCCTGGGTGAACCGGAAGATGTTGTCGATGAACAGCAGCACGTCCTGCTTCTGCACGTCACGGAAGTACTCCGCCATGGTCAGCGCGGACAGCGCCACCCGCAGACGCGTGCCCGGCGGCTCGTCCATCTGACCGAAGACGAGGGCCGTCTTGTCGAAGACCCCGGCCTCCTCCATCTCGACGATGAGGTCGTTGCCCTCACGCGTGCGTTCACCGACCCCGGCGAACACCGACACACCGCCGTGGTTCTGGGCGACGCGCTGGATCATCTCCTGGATGAGGACGGTCTTGCCGACGCCCGCACCGCCGAACAGGCCGATCTTGCCGCCCTGGACGTAGGGGGTGAGCAGGTCGATGACCTTGATGCCGGTCTCGAACATGACGGTCTTCGACTCGAGCTGGTCGAAGGCAGGCGGGTTGCGGTGGATCGGCCAGCGCTCGGTGATCTCGAGCTTCTCGCCCGGCTGGAGGTTGAGCACCTCACCGATCACGTTGAACACGTGGCCCTTGGTGACATCTCCCACCGGCACCGAGATCGGCGCGCCGGTGTCGGTGACGAGCGCACCGCGCACCAGACCGTCGGTCGGCTTGAGTGCGATGGCGCGCACGAGCGAGTCGCCGAGGTGCTGGGCGACCTCGAGCGTCATCGTCAGGTTGCCGTCGCCCTCCCCCTCGCCCTGACCGGACAGGTCGATGGTGACCTTGAGCGCGTTGTACATCTCGGGGATCTGGTCCGGCGGGAACTCGATGTCCACGACGGGGCCGATCACCCGGGCGACCCGGCCCACGCCGGGCGCGGACTTCGCCGCGGTGTCCGCGGCGACGGTGGTGGCGGTCATCTGCATCCTCTTTGTTCCTCCGGACGACGGGTCCGGTCCGTGCGGTCGGGGGTCAGGAGGCAGCGAGCGCGTCGGCACCCGACACGATCTCGCTGATCTCCTGCGTGATCTCGCCCTGACGGGCCTGGTTGGCCAGTCGGGTGTACAGGCGGATGAGGTCCTCGGCGTTCTCGGTCGCCGTGTGCATGGCCCGCTGACGGGCGGCCAGCTCCGAGGCTGCGGCCTGGAGCATGCACGCGAAGATCCGGGAACGGACGTACCGCGGGAGCAGCGCGTCGAGCACCTCGGTCGGGTCCGGCTCGAACTCGTAGAGCGGGAGCTGGGCGCCGTCCTCGTGCTCGACGACCCCCTCGACGACCTCCAGCGGCAGCATCCGCACGATCTGCGGGCGCTGCGTCACCATGTTGACGAAGTGCGTGTAGACGACGTGGACCTCGCCGATCCCCCCGTCCTGCGCATCGGCGTCGTACGCCGCAAGCAGCCGGTCCGAGATCTCGTCGGCGACCGCGGCCGTCGGGGCGTCCGAGACCCCGGTCCAGCTCCCGGCCAACGGGCGGGAACGGAACGTGTAGTAGGCGACCGCGCGTCGACCCGAGACGTACAGGTCCACCTGCTTGCCCTCGGCCGCCAGCCGGGCCAGGAGGCGCTCGGTCTCCCGGATGACGGTGGCCGAGTAGGCCCCCGCCATCCCCCGGTCGGATGCGATCAGCAGCACGGCCACCCGCGTGGTGTCCTGGCGCGGGGTCAGGTAGTGGTGGGTGACGTTCGAGTGCGTGGCCACCGCCGACACCGCCCTGGTCAACGCCCGGGAGTAGGGCGCCGCCTGGGACATGCGGTCACGCGAGCGCCCGATGCGGGACGCCGCGATGAGCTCCTGGGCGCGGAACATCTTGCTCAGGGATCGGTTCGACTTGATCCGCTGGCGGTAGATCCGCTGGGAACCTGCCACGTCAGGCCTTCTTCTGCTTGACGATCTGCTCCTGCTCGATCTCGACCACGTCGTCGTCGTCCCCGCCGACGAGCGGCTTGCCCTCGAAGGTCAGGAAGCCGGCGCGGAAGACGTCGATGGCCGCGGACAGTGCGTCCTCGGTCGCCGACTCCAGCTTGCCGGTCGAGGCGATGGTCGCCAGGACCTCGGTGTGCCGACGCAGGTGGTCGAGCAGCTCGGTCTCGAACCGCCGGACGTCCTGCAACGGCACGTCGTCCAGCTTGCCCTTGGTCCCGGCCCAGATCGAGGCGACCTGGTCAGCGACGGGGTACGGGGTGTACTGCCCCTGCTTGAGCAGCTCCATGAGCCGGGCACCGCGGGTGAGCTGGGCGCGGCTGGCCGCGTCCAGGTCGGAGGCGAACATGGCGAACGCCTCGAGCGAGCGGTACTGGGCCAGGTCCAGCTTGAGCGTGCCGGAGACCTGCTTCATGGCCTTGACCTGGGCGGCACCACCGACGCGGGACACCGAGATGCCGACGTCGACAGCGGGACGCTGGTCGGCGTTGAACAGGTCCGACTGCAGGAAGATCTGCCCGTCGGTGATCGAGATGACGTTGGTCGGGATGTACGCCGAGACGTCGTTGGCCTTGGTCTCGATGACCGGCAGACCCGTCATCGAGCCCGCACCGAGCTCGTCCGACAGCTTGGCGCAACGCTCGAGCAGCCGGGAGTGCAGGTAGAAGACATCGCCCGGGTAGGCCTCGCGGCCCGGCGGGCGGCGCAGCAGGAGCGACACGGCGCGGTAGGCCTCGGCCTGCTTGGACAGGTCGTCGAACACGATGAGGACGTGCTTGCCCTGGTACATCCAGTGCTGGCCGATGGCCGAGCCGGTGTACGGCGCCAGGTACTTGAAGCCCGCGGGGTCCGAGGCGGGAGCCGCGACGATCGTCGTGTACTCCAGCGCACCGGCCTCTTCGAGCGCGCCACGCACCGACGCGATGGTCGAGCCCTTCTGGCCGATCGCGACGTAGATGCACCGGACCTGCTGGTTCGGGTCGCCGGTCTCCCAGTTGGACTTCTGGTTGATGATCGTGTCGATCGCGATCGCCGTCTTGCCCGTCTGGCGGTCGCCGATGATGAGCTGACGCTGACCGCGCCCGATCGGGATCATCGAGTCG
>JAKLPK010000008.1 GCA_022013895.1 Cellulomonas sp.
CAGCGCCTGCAGGACGACGGTGATGAGCTCGGACACCCCGTTGCCGAGGTAGACGTCGTCGACGTCGAACCGCGGGAACTCCGGCACGGTCTCGTAGCGGGTGACCACGGCGCGGCGGGCGGACTGGATGCCGCGGGACTCGGAGTAGCCGTGGGCGTGCGGGATGGCGGCGATGACGTCGCGGACGATCTGGTGCGGGGCCTCGAAGCCGAACTCCGCGGGGTTGCCGGTGTTCAGCCACAGGACCTTGAGACCCTCGGCCTCCAGACGAGCGGCCTCGGTCACGGCCTTGCCGCGGATCTCGTAGAGGACGTTCTTCAGCTTGGAGGACTGGTCGAGGGCGCGAGGCATGGGTCCGAGCCTAGCCTCGCGGGTCCCCGGCCGACCGGTTCCCGACGGGTTCGTGGTGGGTGCCACGTGCGTGGGTGGGCACCCGCAGGCCGCTGGCGCGCAGCCGGCGGACGAGCTCGTGCGCGTCCACCTCGTGGGCACCGAGGGCCACGAGATCGCGGTACCGGCCGACCGGGACGTCGTAGTGGTCCAGATCGAAGGACCGCGGCGGCAACCCGGCACGCGCGGCGAACTCGTGCAGCTCGGTGAGCGAGGAGTCGCTGACCAGGTGGCCCCACACCGTGCCGTGCCGCGGCCACATCGGGGGGTCCACGAGCACGGCCATGGGGGCGAGCCTACGGCCGCGGGCACCGGCCGCCTGGGGGTGCCGCCGGTGCCCGCGACGCCTGGCTCAGCCTGCGAACATCCGGGAGGCCTGGGTCTCCGCGTCGTCGTAGGCGCGTGCGGCCGCCTGCATGGCGGCCGTGATCTGGGCGAGGGAGCGGTCGACGTGCGCGCTCGCAGCCGCCCAGTCCGCGACGATCGCCGAGAACTGGCCGGACGCCGCGCCCTGCCAGTCGGTCTGCAGATCGGCGAGCTGCCGCTGCATCCCGGCGACCTCGGACGCGATCGTCGCGGCGCGCGACTGGACGGCTGCGGCGGTGGTCGCGAGCGCGGCCGCGTCGACCTGGTACCTGCTCATGGAGGACCTCCTGGGTTCATCGGGCCGGTGCGCCCGTGGTCCCAGGGTCGCCGCTCACGACGTGCGGGCGGGCAGGTCGGCAGCTCGCGGTGCGGCGGACCCGCACCAGGTGTGGCTGGGGACGGCTCGCGGGCGGTCAGCCAGCGGTGAGCCGTCAGCCAGCGGACCGTCAGCCGGCGGTGTGGTCGCGCGAGGCCGCGGGAAGTGCGGGCACCGCGGGGCGTGCGCCGGGGGCCGGCGCGTGCACGGCGGGCGCGTCCGCGGGGGTCGCCGCGCGCAGCGTGCCCGTCGGCGTCTGGGTGAGGGTGTGCTCGAACGGGATGCCGAGCTCGGTGAGCTCACGCTCGACGCGCTGGAGCTCGGCCTGGAGATTCTGCCGGGCCGGGCCCTCCCACTGGGCGGACAACGGGGAGTGGAACAACGTCTTGCGGCACAGCAGCTTGCCCAGGATCCGGGCCCGCGCCTTGAGGTAGTCCTCGGCCGGCACGTGGGCGTACTCGGCGCGGACATCGTGCAGGTACGTCTTGTACTTCTGCGGTTCGGTGGCCAGCATCGCCAGATCGGCGTCGCACAGCACAGCGGCGTCCATGTCTCCGGGCGCGGGGCTGTGGCGCACCAGCATGGACACCAGATCGCTGACCCGACGTGCCCGTTCCTCCGGGACACCCAGCGCCGTCAGCTCGTCCATCGCCACGACCGCGCTCGCGACCTCGTCCTCGCCGCCGCGGGTGGCGTAGGTCTTGTACTTCGCGGAGTCGAAGACGGCGCCGTGGTACCAGGCGGCCAGCCGCACGATCGCCGGCTCGTGGGTCTCCTCACCGAGCTCGTCGACCCGGGCCAGCACATCGACCAGGTGCTTGAGGTTGTGGAAGTGCCGCTCCGGATCCCGCCACCGGTCGAGGAGCCGGTCTGCGGTCTCACGGATCTGTTCGGGTGTGGCCGTCGCCCCGGCAGCGATGACGCTGCGGGTGAACGACGGGCAGAGCCACTGCGGTGCGTCGGGGACGCCCATGAGAGAGCCTTCTCACTGGAGACAAAGACCCATCATCGTAAGCCGTTCTCGGCGTCGTCGGCGCCAACGTCCGAGGCCTGGGGAAGCGCGACGCGTACGGTCGTCCCCCCGCCGGGCGTGGTGAGCAGCTCGACGGTGCCGTGGTGAGCCGCCACGATCGACGCCACGATCGCCATGCCGAGGCCCGCCCCGCCCGAGTCGCGGGTCCGTGAGGCATCCACCCGGTAGAACCGCTCGAACACCCGCTCGGCGTGTTCCGGTGCGATGCCGGGCCCGTGGTCACGAACCTCGATCACCCCGACCGGAGCACCGTCCGCCCCGGTCGCGGCACCCACCGCCAGCTCGGCCGCGGTGCCCGGGGGGGTGTGCCGGACCACGTTGCCGACCAGGTTGGCGACCACCTGGCGGACCCGCGCCTCATCGGCGTTGACCCAGCAGGCGGCGGCACTTCCCTCGCCCTCCAACGGGACCAGCCGCGTGGACCGCTGCGGGTCGAGCGCCCGTAGGTCGCTCAACGCATCGGCGGCCAGCACCAGCAGGTCCACGGGGGCCAGGGTGAGCGGGCGGCCCTCGTCGAGGCGCGCCAGGGCCAGCAGGTCTTCCACGAGCGTGCCCATCCGGGTGGCCGAGCCCTCGATGCGTTTCATCGTGTCGTCCATCGCCTGCGGTGTGGCCAGCGCCCCCATCCGGTAGAGCTCGGCGTAGCCGCGGATCGCCGCGAGCGGGGTGCGCAGCTCGTGCGAGGCATCGGCGACGAACCGGCGCATCCGGGCCTCGGAGGCGGTGCGGGCCGAGAACGCCTGCTCGATCTGGGTGAGCATGCCGTTGAGCGCCAGGCCGAGGCGGCCGACCTCGGTGCGCTCCGGGGCCGTCGGGACCCGTCGGGACAGGTCCCCGTCGGCGATGGCGGCGGCGGTCTGCTCGATCTCGCGCAACGGGCGCAGCGACCGGCGGACCGCCCAGGCGCCGGTCAGTCCGCCGACCAGGATGATGCCGAGCCCCGACTTCAGCAGCACCGCGGTGAGCTGCTGCGTGGTCTCCTGCACATCGGCCAGGGGCAGGGCGATGACGACCGACCCGGCCTGGCCGCCGTAGGTGAACTCGTACGCGACCGCCCGCCACATGACGGCCGAGGCCGAGGACGTCACGGTGAACGGGTCGCCCTGGATCGCTGCGGCCTGCGCGGCGGTCAGCTCGGGCAGGTTCGGGGTGCCGTAGTCGGCCTCCACGCGTTGGCTCAGGTTCGTGACCACGTCCTGGTCTCCGAGCTTCACCCGCAAGGAGTAGTCGGTCGGCAGGTACCCGGTCTGGGCGCCGGTGAGCAGCGCCTGGAGGGTCTGCGTCGCGGCGCTCTCGCCCTCCGCCTCCAGCTTGGCGTCCACCTGCGAGACGAGGAACCCCCGCAGCAGCGTCGCGCTCAGCCCGCCAGCGATCACCAGGCCGAAGGCGATGAGGGCCGTGATGATCACGACCAGCCGGACCAGCAGGGGCCAGCCGTGCACCGCCTGCCGGACGCGGTTCATCAGGATTCGCGCAGCATGTAGCCGACGCCGCGCTTGGTGTGGATCAGGGGGCGCAGCTCCTGACCGTCGGCACCGGTGAGCTGGTCGATCTTGCGGCGCAGGTAGGAGATGTACGACTCGACGATGTTCGCGTCGCCGCCCCACTCGTACTGCCAGACGTGGTCGAGGATCTGCACCTTCGACAGCACCCGGCCGGGGTTGAGCATGAGGTAGCGCAGCAGCTTGAACTCGGTGGGCGACAGGTCGACCGCGGTCCCGGCCCGACGCACCTCGTGCGAGTCCTCGTCCATCTCCAGATCGGCGTAGCGCAGGACGCTGGCATCCTCGTCCACGCCGGGGGCGGTGCGGCGCAGGATGGCCCGGATGCGCGCGACGACCTCCTCGAGGCTGAACGGTTTGGTCACGTAGTCGTCACCGCCGACGGTGAGGCCCTGCACCTTGTCGGCCGTCTCGTCGCGGGCCGTGAGGAACAGCACCGGGACGTGCTGACCGCGTTCGCGCAGCCTGCGGGTCACCGTGAAGCCGTCCATGTCGGGCATCATCACGTCGAGCACGACGAGGTCCGGTTCGACCTCCTTGGCCACCCGGAGCGCCTGGTTGCCGTCGGCCGCGGTGTGGACGTCGAAGCCGGCGAACCGCAGGCTCGTCGCCAACAGCTCGCGGATGTTGGGCTCGTCGTCGACGACGAGCAGACGTGCCTCAGTGTGATCGGCAGTGCTCATGAGAACAGTCTGTGCGATCTTCCTGGGAACCTGCTGGACATCCGCTGCGCGAATGGCGTGACGCTCCGGGGCCGGACGCGACGGACCCCCGCCGGTCCGGGACGCGGCGGGGGTCCGGGGACGGACGGGCGGGTCAGGCCTCGATCTGAGCGGGCGGCGTGACCGCGGTCGGGGCGATCTGCGGTGCGCTGCTGCCGGACTTGAGCGCCGCGAGCCGAGCTTCGACCTCGATCTGCTCACCCGAGGCCTCGAGCTCGGCGAACTGGGCGTCCAGGGACGAGGCGGCGATCTCCGCCTGGCCCTGAGCGAGCGCCTCCTCGCGGCGCACCTTGTCCTCGAACCGGGAGAGCTCGCTCGTCGGGTCCAGCACATTGATCGAGCCGATCGCCTGCTGCACCTTCTGCTGCGCCTGGGCCGACCTCTGCCGGGCCACCAGGGTGTCGCGGCGGGACTTGACCTGCCCGAGCTTCTCCTTCATCGCGGTCAGGCCGACCTTGAGCTTCTCGACCGTCTCACGCTGGGAGGCGATGAGCGGTTCGGCCTCCTTGGCCTCGCGCTCGGCCGTGATCTGCTTGCCGAGGGCCACCTTGGCGAGCGCGTCGAACTTGTCGGCGTTCGGGCCGTCACCGGCCGCCCGGTACTGGTCGGCGCGGCTGGAGGCGGCCAGGGCCTTGGTGCCCCAGTCGCGGGACGCAGCCACGTCCTCGTTGTAGTCCTGCTCGGCGAGCCGGAGGTTGCCGATGGTCTGCGCCACGGCCTGCTCGGCATCGGCGATCGAGTTGGTGTAGTCGCGGACCAGCTGGTCGATCATCTTGGCCGGGTCCTCGGCCTGGTCCAGCAGTGCGTTGACGTTGGCCCTGGTCAGCTGCGCGATGCGGCCGAAGA
>JAKLPK010000067.1 GCA_022013895.1 Cellulomonas sp.
GAGTCCGGGCCCACCCGGTCGCTGCTGTCCGATCCGCAGCACCCGTACACCCGGGAGCTCATCGACTCGATCCCCGGCGCCCCGTTGGCCCGGCCTGCAGGCTGAAACCCGCCGCCAGGCGCTCGCCCGGCTCGAGGACGACCAGGCCGGTTCCCGGAACGCCGTCCTCGAGCAGGGCGTGCGCACCGTTGACATGCGTCACGGGCTCGACCGCGAAGTACGCGCGTCCCCGCGGGACGTAGACCACCAGGTGGGAGTACACCGGGTCGCAGACCAGGTCCAGCTCCAGCTCGTCGTAGGTGATCGTGGCGCGCGCCCCGTCCGCACCGAAGCCCGTGAGGCAGTCGTCGACCGCCCGGTCCCCCACCGGTCGCGGTGCGCGGAAGTCGATACGGGGCGCCACCGGGACTGCCGGTCCGGTGGCCATCGCACCCACCAGGTCGTAGCCCACGGCGGCCGGGACCTGCAGCCGGGCGACCCCGTCCCCAGCCCGCAGGTGCCTCATGAAGTAGGGGTGGTGCCCGAGCCCGGCGGGGAACGGTTCGCCGTCCTCGTTGGACACCCAGGTGTCGACCGCCAAGGCCGCCCCGTCGACCCGGTAGGTGATCCCAGCGGCGAACCGCCACGGGAAGTTGACGCCGATCAGGTCGGCGCTGGTCAGGGTGAGCTCGATCAGGTCGTCGCGCCGGGTCACCACCTCCCACCGGTAGTCCAGGACCGTGCCGTGGCTGGCGGTCCCGTCATCGGAGTTGCGCCGTAGCTGCCAGCGTCGCCCGCCGAACCTCAGCAGCCCCTCCCCGATCCGGTTGGACCACGGGATGAGGGGGTAGGAGGCCGTGGCCTCAGGACGGCGCAGGGCGGCCACCGGGGTGGGGCGCAGCACATCGACCGGACCGGCGCCGGTGTCGACCCGGCCGAACGCGAGGGTGGCGCCCGTCCCCGGCAGCACCCCCACCTGCCACGTCGACGAGGTCAGGACGTGCAGGTCGACATTCACCGGGGCAGGGTATCGACCCAGGTGAGAGCCCTGCCTGGACGTCCGAGCACTGGTCGGCCCGCCGTGGCGCCCACGGCGGACGGAGGTTCAGACCGGACGGGTCCCGTCCCAGCTGCGCGGGCTGAGGTCCGGCCGCTCGTTCGCGTACTCCGGGTCTTCCAGCAGCGGCGAGGAGATGATCAGGTCCGCCGTGGCCACGTTGCAGGCCATCGGGACGTTCCAGACGGTTGCGATGCGCAGCAGCGCCTTGACGTCGGGGTCGTGCGGCTGCGGTTCGAGCGGGTCCCAGAAGAAGATCAGGGTGTCGATGCCCCCCTCGGCGATCTTGGCGCCGATCTGCTGGTCACCGCCCACCGGACCGGACAGGAACCGGTGAACCTTCAGCCCGAGCTCGAACTCGAGCATCGTGCCGGTGGTGCCCGTTGAGAACAGCGCGTGCCGCGAGAGGGTGCCCCGGTTGAACTCGGCCCAGCGCAGCAGCTCCACCTTCTTGTTGTCGTGCGCCACCAGGGCGATGTGCCGGACGGCGGGTGCGGTGACCATGACCTGCTCCTGTCAGCGGGACGACTTCGGGCACCCCTGCGCCCCCAGGCTAGGCCGCGCCCCCCGCACGCCCACGGCCGACGCGCGCCCCGGGGCCGCGCAGCACGGGCGGAATGCCACGTCCTGACCGCCGGTTGCACGGCCCATGACCACCATCGGACTCATCGGTTCAGGACACATCGGTTCCCAGCTCGCCCGGCTCGCCGTCGCGCACGGCTACGACGTGGTGCTGTCGAACTCGCGCGGCCCGCAGACGCTCGCGGACCTGGTCGCCGAGCTCGGCCCGCGGGCCCGCGCGGCCACCCCGCAGGAGGCCGCCGAGGCCGGCGACCTGGTGGTCGTGACGATCCCGCTGCACGCGATCGGAACGGTCCCGGTCGCACCGCTGGCCGGCAAGGTCGTCATCGACACCAACAACTACTACCCGCAGCGCGACGGCCAGATCCCCGAGCTGGACGACGAGACGACGACGACCGCCGAGCTGCTGGCCCGGCATCTCCCGGACTCGTCCGTGGTCAAGGCGTTCAACCACATCGTCGCGGCCGATCTGACCACCGATGCGCTCCCGCACGGCACGGACGGGCGCCGCGCGCTCGTGGTGGCCGGCGACGACGCGACGGCGAGGCGCGCCGTCGCGGGTCTGATCGACCAGTTCGGCTTCGACGTCGTCGAGCTCGACGGGTTGGCCGAGGGCTGGCGGATCCAGCGCGACACCCCGGGCTATGGGGTCCGTCGCACGGCGCCCGAGCTGCGGGCCGACCTCGCGGCGGCCAGGCGCTACCGCGACCTGTGAGCGACCGGGGTCGGCTCTGGCTCGCAGCGCGGTGCGTCAGTCCTGGTACCAGCGCTCGAGCCAGTAGCCGGCCTCGTCGGCCTCCATCGGTTTGGCGATGAGGTAGCCCTGGAGGTTGTCCGCGCCGACGGCTCGCGCCGTATCGCGCTGGGCCTCCGTCTCGACCCCTTCGACCACCGTGCGTGCCCCGGTCACCCGCGCCAACGAGATGAGCTGGGCGAACAGTGCGGTGTCGTCCGGCAGCCGCCGGGTGAAGGACCGGTCGATCTTGATGGTGTCGATCGGCAGCTCGCGCAGGTAGGCCAGCGAGCTGTAGCCGGTCCCGAAGTCGTCGAGCGCGATGTGGACGCCGATCGCCCGCAGCCGGACCAGGACGGCGGAGGTCTGGGCCACATCGCGCATGAGGACCGACTCGGTGATCTCCAGCTCGAGCGCACCGGGCGGCAGCGAGGCGCGCGCCAGCGTCGTCGACACCAGCGTCGCCAGGTCGGGGTGGTCGAGCTGACGTGCGGACACGTTGACGGCGATCCGCAGGGTCGGGTCGTACTCGTCGCGCCAGGCGCGCATCTGCTCGCACGCGGTCTGGAGCACATGCGCCCCGAGCTGCTGGATGAGGCCCAGGTCCTCGGCGATCTTGATGAACGCCTCGGGTGCCACCGGTCCCCGCTCGGGGAGGCTCCACCGCGCAAGTGCCTCGAACCCGTCGAGCCGGGTGCCGCCGTCCGCGGTCAGGCGCACGACGGGTTGATAGACGACGCGCACCTGGTCGAGCTCGACGGCCCGGCGCAGCGCCTCGCCGAGGCTCATCCGCTCCTCGACCGCGGACCGGACGCTGTCGTCGAACACGGCGACCTGGTCACGCCCGTTTCCCTTGGCCTGGTAGAGCGCGACATCGGCATCGCGCAGCAGGCCGGCGGGTGCTTCCGACCCGTCGGACTGGGCCACCCCGACGGACAGCGTCGCGGTCACCGGCCGACCCTCGACCTGGAACGGTTCGTGCATCGCATCGCACACCCGTTCTGCGAACGCCTGCGCATGGGCGAGGCTGCCGGAGCGCAGCACGACCCCGAACTCGTCGCCGCCGAGCCGGGCGACATCGTCATCGGAGCCCACCAGCACCCGCAGCCGTTCGGCCAGGGCGATGAGTGTGAGGTCGCCGGCCTGATGCCCGAGTGCGTCGTTGAGCACCTTGAAGTTGTCGACGTCGCAGAACAGCACGCTCACCGACTCCCCTGCTGCCAGCGCTGAGCCGAGCCGGTCGGCGAACAGTGACCGGTTGGGCAGACCGGTGAGGGAGTCGTGCGAGGCGATGTGCCGCAACCTGTCCTCCTGCCGCGACCGCTCCGTCATGTCGACCGCCATGGCGGCCACCCCGACGGTGCGTTGGGCGACGGCGACCGGGAAGACGCTGGCGACCCACTGCCGCCCGTCGTTCTGCATCGGGATGCGGTCCTGCGCCTGGCCGGTCTCGAGCGTCGTCGCGACGGCCTCGGCCAGGCCGTCGGCCAGGTGGAGCTCGTCGAGCAGCTGCCCCAGCCGGACGGGGGTGCCGCGGCGGCGCAGCTGGTCCAGCCCGGCGTTCCAGAACTGAAGCCGGGCCGACCGGTCGACGATCACGAACGCGACGGGTGCAGCCCCGAGGCACGCGTCGAGCAGTGCGGCCACCCGGTCGTGCTCGTCGACCACCTGACGCAGCGCACCGGCGGCGCCGTGCACGAACATCCCGACGAGCAGCAGGGACACGCCCCGCAGCAGCTCGACCCCGATCGGTCCGTGCGGTCCGAGCGGCACGGTCGCCAGGTAGGCGAGCGGGACCAGCACGATGAGGGCACGGGCGATCACCCTGGGCAGCACGATCGGGTAGACGGCGACCACGACGAAGTACCACAGCAGGACGTAGTCCGACCCGCCGTCGTGCAGCGCCATGAGCGCCGCACCCAGCACGACGGTCGTCGTGGCGCGGACGACGACGGAGGTCGCCGTCCGCCAACCGAGGTAGCCGGCGAGGGCCAGGACGCCGAGCACCGCGGCGACCGCACGGTAGGCACCCGCGTGCGTGGCGGCGGTGGCGACGATGAGGCAGTGCACCGCGAGCGCCGCCGTGACGGTGACCTCGAGGAGTCCGAGCCGTCGGGTGCGGGGCACGTTCCAGCCGGACCGTAGATCGTTCTCCACACCGAGCCGTGCGCGGATGAGCCGTTCGATCACTGCTCCCCCGATCCGTCGTGGTACGGGCTTCCCCGTCGTCGGCGGGGCACTGTGTCGGCGGCGGACCACCGGCACCCCGTCCCGGAGGTGGTCGACGCGGGTGGTGACGGGTGAAGGTCCGCTGTGCGCTCATGATGCGGCCTGTGACGCACGGCCGCACGCACGTGCGGCCGTGCGCGCGGGCGAAACCTGGTGCGGGCCCCCGCCGATCGCCTGCGCGGACCCGTGACGGAGCGGCCGCTCAGATGTCGGCTATGGTAGACGTACTAGTTCGTCTACCAACTGGAGCGCACCATGCCCGTCCTCTACACCGCCGTCGCCACCTCCACCGGCGAGGGCCGCCGCGGCGGTCGCGCCGTGTCCGACGACGGGGTCCTCGACCTCACCCTGGCGGTCCCCACCGCGCTCGGCGGAGCCGGCGGCGGCACCAACCCCGAGCAGCTGTTCGCCGCGGGCTGGTCGTCCTGCTTCCACTCCGCGCTCAAGTCCGTGGCGGCCGCCGACAAGACTCCCCTCACGGGCTCCCAGGTGGTCGCCCGGATCGCGCTGGCGAGCACCGACGACAACGGCTACGGCCTCGAGGCCCAGCTCGACATCACGATCCCCGGTCTCGACCAGGCCACGGCCGAGAGCCTCGTCGCCCGCGCCCACCAGGTGTGCCCCTACTCCGTGGCCACCCGCGGCAACATCCCCGTGACGCTCACCACGACCACCACGGCCTGAGGACCATCCCGTGAGGGCTCCCGCCTCCGCCGCGCAAGGATGAGACCGTGAGCGCGCTCGATGCCCTGCACGACCCGGCTGCCCCCGTCGTCGGCTGCCCCCGCCGCGACGGGGGGCAGTCGCCGGCCGCCCAGCGGATCCTGGCCGCCGCCACCCCCCGGTTCTACCTCGAGGGCATCCGCGCGGTGAGCGCCGATGCCGTGATGGCGCAGGCCGAGGTCACCAAGGCCACCTTCTACCGGCACTTCCCCACCAAGGACCACCTCGTCGCCGCGTACCTCACGACCGTGGCGGCCGCCGAGCGGCACACCGTGCAGACGTGGCGTGCGACCCACCCGGGTGACCCCGCGGCTGTCCTGTCCCGCTACGCCGACCAGCTCGCCGCCCAGGCCTGCGGACCGGGCTTCCGCGGCTGCCCGTTCCTCAACGCCCTCGCCGAGTACCCGGAGCCCGACCACCCCGTGCGGGTCGTCGTCGACGGCCACCGCAGCTGGCTGCGGTGCACGGCCACCGAGCTGCTCACCGAGCTGGGGGTGGCCGACCCCGCCGGCGTGGCCCTGCAGCTGGTCATGCTCCGGGACGGCGCGATGGCCTCGGACGCCACACCCGAGGAGATCGGCCAGGCGCTGCGGGCCGCCGGAGCCCTGCTCGTGCGGACCGCGCAGCGCAGCCGCTGACGGTCAGCCCTGGTCCGGGGAACCGGCGCCGCTCACCGGGGACGCCACCACCTCGTCCCGCCCGGAGGTGCGTTCCGCGGCCGTGGCCGCCGCCACGGCCGCATCGATGAGCGCCTGCGTCTTCCGGGCCGCACGTCGCCGCAGCAGCCGCACCGCCAGTACCGCACCCGCGAGCAGGACCAGCAGGGCGAGCTGCGACCACGGCACCGTCCACACCGTGTACCCGACGACGACAGGACTCAGCTCGGCGTCCACGGCGTCGTCACCGACCACGCCGGGCGTCACGCTCACCTGTCCGCGGGAGACGAGCAGCGGCCACGCCGTGAGCTCGACCTGCGCCGTCGTCGACTGCCCGGGCAGGATCTCCCGCCGGTCGAACGACGCCGAGGCCGGTGCCAGACCGAACGGCCCGGTCAACGAGGCGACGGTCGCCGCCCCCAGCCGGACGTTGCCCTCGTTGCTCACCGTGTACTCCAGGTGCACGGTGCCCGGGGCGAACGGGTTCCACGACGGCGTCCAGGAGGCATGCACCTGCGTGGGCACGACGTCGGCGACCACCTCGCCGGTCACCCTCAGGTGGATGCGGACGCCGACCCGGGAGGCGACCTGGACCCCGGAGTCCTCGGCCTGGGAGAGCTCGGCGACGACGCCGGCCGGGTGGTCACCCGGTGTGGCGTCCGTCGGGACGGCGAGGGTCAGAGGCACCGTCACCGACGACTGGCCCGGGACCTGCACCTGGATGCCACCGCCCGCACGCGCCGTGGAGCCGGCGACCGGCTGCACGGTGATCCATGAACCACCATCGGTCGGCTGGGTGCCCGGCGAGCGCAGGTCGAAGTTCCCGTCCGCGGTCACGATGCCGTCACTGGCGTAGATGTCGAACGTGGCCGGATCTGCACCGAAGTTGGTGACGACCACCTGGTCGGCGGCCTGCCCACCGGGGTCGAGGGTGTAGCGCAAGGAGATGCGGCCGTCCGCGACGGACCCGTCCGAGGGTTCGATCGTCCAGGTGGTGGTTCCGGTCGGGGCAGGCGTCGGGGTGTCCTGTGCGACGACAGCCGTGCCGATCGCGGTGGTCCAGGGGACCTGCGCGGACGCCGGACCTGAGGAGAGCAGACAGAGACCGGCGAGCACACCGCTGAAGAGGGCGGACGAAGCGGTCAGGTGAGTCATGGCGCCTTCACGAGAGCTGCGCGGCCGGCCGGCAACGATGCCGACCGGCCGCGCGGTCCTCTGGGTCGGTCCCCGGTCGAGGTCAGTCGACGGGGAACAGGGACAGGGTGAGCGTGCCGGTGTAGGTGCCCGGCTGGGTGTCGACCGGAACCTCGAGCACCAGATCGGCACCCAGGGTGGCAGACCCGAACCGGCCCGTGGCGTCGGCCGATGCCAGCTGGGCCGGGGTCGCCAGACCCGGGCCGTCACTGAGCGCCGTCGCCACCGACGCACCTGCGGTCAGCCCGGCGCGCGGCTCTTCCGCACGCGGGGTCCACCCCAGGGCCTCGGCACCCAACGACCGGTGCTCGGAGCTGAGGGTGTAGGCCTGCGCCGACACCGCCCAGCCGCCGGCCCCGGCCTGCGCGACCGTCCGGGAGTCCGAGACGGTCACTGCCGGGAGCTGACCGGTGAACCGCAGCCGGTCACCGGCGTTCGCCGCCTCGGCGAGCGACACACCGGAACCGTCATCGGCAACGGTGAGCGCGAGCACACCGTTCTCCCCCTCGGGGACGACGGCCTGCACCGTGATCCCGGCCTGCGTGTCCGGCCGGAACAGCCGGGGAAGCAGGTCGACGAGGTTGGCCGACCAGGTGTCGAACCCGTGCGGACCGGTGGTGTAGCCGGCGAACTCGTGGTTGATCCCGAGGTTGTCGAACGTGTTGAGCAGGCTGACCGTGAAGCTGTACACGAAGTCGCTGATGTCACCGGAGTAGATGCGCAGCAGCTTGGTCCCCGCGTTGAGGGCCGCCACGTCGACGTTGCTGGGCGTGCTGAACAGGAAGCCCGAGAACGAGGAGACGTAGGCGAACTCACCCGGGTGGGCCAACGCCGTGCTCAGCGTGTTCATCCCGCCCATGGACAGGCCTGCGAGCGCCTGCTGGGACGGGTCGGAGGACACGTTGTACTGGTCCCGTGCCGCCGGCATGATGTTGTCGAGCAGCTCGTTCTGGAAGTTCGAGACGTTGCCGTTGCCCATCACCACGACCATCGGGACGATGTCGCCGTTGACGTAGTGGTTGTCCAGGATCTGCTTGGCCCGACCTGTCTCGACCCAGTCGCCGTAGCTCTGACCTGCCCCGTGCTGGAGGTAGAGCACCGGATAGGCCTCGGCCCGATCGGCGTCGTAGCCGGGCGGGGTCCAGACGAGGGCCTTGCGGTCCTCGTTGGCGACGTTGCTGTGGTAGGTCATCGTCGAGATGGTGCCGCCCTGCCCGGCCGGGACATCGCCGAGCATCGTGTCGGTCTCACCCGCGACGTACAGCGGGCTCACACCGGTGAGCGAGGTCGTGGTGTCGGCCGGGTCCTTCTGGTCCACACCGTCGACCACGTAGCGGTAGTAGTAGAACCCGTCGAGCGGCCCGAGCGTGAGGCGCCACCGGTCGCCGACCTTCGTCATCGGGATGCGGAACCACGCACCGTTCGGCGCCCAGTTGGCCCAGACGGTGACGTCCTTCGCGCCGGCCCACTGCGTTCCGGTCTCGAAGGTGACGATGTTGTTGTCGTCGATGTCCGGTGTGGTGATCGAGCCCGCGGCCGGCGCCTGGTAGGCGGCGTCGAGAGCCAGGTGACCCGCGGTCGCGCCGTGATCGGACACGCTGTGGAACAGCCGCGAGGCGAAGTCCTTGAGGTCGAGCCGCCACGAGTCCCAGGTACCGCCCGAGGCGGGGTTGACACCGTCGAACTCGTACGCGACACCGGCCGCGTCGAGCTTCTGCTTGAGGGCGTAGTTCTGGTTGTACGCCGGGTCGAGCGTGTTGCCGACGTACAGCCGCAGCAGATCGGTGCCCTCGTTGATCGCGGTCGCGGCCGAGGCGCTGATGGTGCTGTACAGGTAGCCGGAGAACGAGCCGACGGAACCGAACTCGCCCGGGTCGGTCAGCAGCGTGTTGAGCGCCGTGTACCCGCCCTTGCCGATACCGGCCAGCGCCTGCTGCGCACCCTGGTCGGAGATGTTGTAGGCCGAACGGGCCGCCGGGAGGATGTTGTCGAGCAGCTCGGCGCGGGAGTCCGCCACCGTGGTGTCCGCCATCACGACGACCATCGACTCGACGGCGCCCTGCGCCACGAGGTTGTCCAGGATCTGCGGGGTGCGTCCGAGCTCGGACCACTCGGCTGCGGTCTGCCCCTCGTCGTCGAGCAGGTAGAGGACCGGGTAGGCCTCGGCGCGGTTCGCGTCGTAGCCCGGCGGGGTCCACACGAGCGCGGAGCGGTCGGACCCGGTCACCGTGCTCGCGTAGGTGAGCGTGCTGACCTCACCGCCCGCCGGGATGTCGGTGATCCACTGCACCGAGGTGCCGGGGACCAGGAAGGTGTTCCAGGTCGGTTCGGAGGTCACCGCGACGGGGCTGGTGGGCTCCTTGAACGAGACCTTCGAGCGGTCGGACATGGTGGCCGTGTACTGGTAGTGGTACAGCCCCGGCTCGAGCGGTCCGACCAGCGCGGTGTAGGTGTTGCCGCTGGAGTCGAGCGCGACGGCGGACCACGTCCCGCTGGGCCCGACGTTGCCCTCCATCTCGACCGTCGTCGGGGTGCTGCCGACGATCGTCGCGACATCCGCCTTCGGCACCGTGAAGCGGTAGTAGCCCTCGGGTGTCGTGGACACCCACGGGTCGGCCGCGACCTGCGCATCGGCCGCGGTCGTGTCGGCGGCCGCAGGCGTCGCGCCGACGAGCGCACCGACCCCCATCACCACCGCCGATGTCAGTGCTGCCAGGCGCCAGCGGGTCACCTCGTGCCCATGGAGCCTTCGTTGAGTAGCAATCACCGTTGATTCCTCTCTGTCCTCACGTCGGTCGCGCCGTCGCGGCGCGCTCGCGCCCCTGGATCGCGGGGCAGCCGCAGGTCTCCGCGACGGCGGAGACGGACGCGAGTTACAACGTCGTAAATCGGGCTGAAGCAGGATCTACATCGTCGTAAATCGGGCGGTGGGCCCATCGTGTCGATACCGGACGTGTCCGTCAAGTGGCGACTTCAGGTGATTGGTCGGACTTGGCCTGAGATCACCGGCGATGCGGGGTGCTGCCTCGTTCGACCACCCGCATCTGCGCCAGATGGAGCACGGGCTCGGCCGGCGCACCCTCGCCACCGATCCGCTTGCACAGCAGATCGACCGCCACCCGGGCGATCTCCGGCCGTCCCGGGTCGACCGTCGTCAGTGACGGCAGGGTGTAGCGCGCATCGTCCGTGTCGTCGAACCCGACCACCGCGACGTCCTCGGGCACCCGAAGACCCCGGACCTGCAGCTCGTGCATGGCACCGATCGCCAGCGCATCGTTGAACGCCACCACGCCATCGGGTTCAGCCCCCGAGTCCAGGACCGCCGCGATGGCCTGCGCCCCGTTGACCCGGTGCCAGCCGTGGTCCGTCCAGGCCACCAACCGCGGGTCCAGGTCCAGGTGGCGCGCCTCGAACGCCTGCCGATAGCCCTCGAACCGCAGGATCGACGTCCCTCGGGCGTTCTCGTGCGGCGCACCGAGCACGGCGATCCGCCGTCGCCCCAGATCCAGCAGCAGCTCTGTGGCCGCCCGCGCGCCCTCGACGTTGCGCATCGTCACATGGTCGATCGCAGGCGAGAAGATCTGCTCACCGAGCAGCACGACCGGGAAGTCCAGCTCCAGCAACGACGCGTCCGCCGCCTCCATCGCCACCGGGCTGAAGAGCAGACCGTCGATGAGCCGACGCCGCGGACCCGCCAGCGCCGCGAGCTCACCCTCACGCGTGTACCCCGTCGGCGAGATCAGCACCTCGACGCCCTGCACCCTGGCCGCGGCCAGCACCTCATCGGCCAGCTCGGCGAAGTACGACTGCGCCAGCTCCGGCACCGCGAGGCCGATCATCCCGGTGCGGCCCGAACGCAGGCTCCGCGCCGTGATGTTGACCTCGTACCCCAGCTCGGAGATGGCGCCGAGCACTCGGTCCCGGGTGGTGGCACGGATGTGCGGGTAGCCGTTGACCACGTTGGACACCGTCTTGACCGAGACCCCGGCCAGCCGGGCGACGTCCACCATGGTCGCCACGTCGCCCCCTCCCGAGGTGCCCGCGACCCCCCGGGCGCGGACGAGGGTCGCCACTGTAGCCGCCGCACCCGGGCACCGGCCGACAAAGCCCTGTCGGGCCGAGGTCCCGGACACGTACACCAGCGCGCCGACCAGCGGCGCTCCGACATGATCTCACCACGCGACCTGGCCCCGGGAGTCCGCGGTCACCCGGCGCCGAACCGTGGAACGCACCCCTGACCTGGTGTGATCCCTATGCCGACGGTCGGGTCAGCGCTGCGCAGTGACGGACAGCGCAGCCCATGCCACAGGCGGGAGGGTCACCGTCGCCCGACCGGCCCGGATCCCGACCTCGAGCGGCCGCAGGCCCACCCGCTCCGGCTCAGCCAGCGTGTTCCGGGCGTGCCGGTCCGGGTCCGCGAGAACGACCGCGTCGGTCACCCGGACGTCGACGCCCAGGCCGGCAAGGTCGAGCTCGACGGTCGTCGGCTCCGCGCAGGCCCGGTTGACCACGAACACGGCTCCGGTCCCGGTCTCCTCGTCCCAGGTCACCGCCGCATCGACGAGAGGGACCTCGCCATAGGCGGCCGTCGGGTAGTCAGGGACGTCGATCTGGACGTCGAGCACCGTCCCGCGCGCGAGGCGCGACGTGGTCGCGAACGGGAAGAACGTCGTCTGCCGCCACGCGGGCCCGCCCGGTTCGGTCATGATCGGCGCGATGACGTTGACCAGCTGGGCAAGGGATGCGCTCGTCACGCGGTCCGCATGGTTCAGCAACGAGATGAGGAGACCGCCGACGACGACCGCGTCGGTGACCGAGTAGACGTCCTCGAGCAGACGAGGGGCGACAGGCCAGGTGTCGATCCCCCGGATCTGCTCGTCCTCCGCGAACCGGCTCTGGTACCAGACGTTCCACTCGTCGAACGACAGGTCGATCCGCTTGGTCGAGCCCCGGACCGCCCCGACGTGGTCGGCCGTCGCGACGACGGTCTCGATGAAGTGGTCCAGGTCCACGCCCGACGCGAGGAAGCTGTCGACGTCGCCGTCCCGCTCCTCGTAGTAGGCGTGGCAGGAGATGTAGTCGACGTCGTCGTAGGTGTGGGTCAGGACGACGCGTTCCCACTCGCCGAAGGTCGGCATGTACGAGCCGGACGACCCGCAGACGACCAGCCGGACGGACGGGTCGAGCATGCGCATGGCCTTTGCCGTCTGCGAGGCGAGAGCCCCGTAGGCATCGGCGGACCGGTGGCCCACCTGCCACGGGCCGTCCATCTCGTTGCCGAGACACCACATCTCGACGGCGAACGGTTCGTCGCGGCCGTTGGCGCGACGGCTGTCCGAGAGGGTCGTGCCACCGGGGACGTTCGAGTACTCGAGCAGGTCCAGCGCCTCCTGGACACCACGGGTGCCCAGGTTCACCGCCAGCATGAGCTCGCTCCCGACCATCTCGAGCCAGGTGGCGAACTCGTGCAGGCCGACCTCGTTGGTCTCGGTCGAGTGCCATGCCAGGTCGAGCCGACGCGGGCGTTCCTCGCGCGGGCCCACGCTGTCCTCCCAGCGGAACCCGGAGACGAAGTTGCCGCCGGGGTAGCGGATGGTGCTGACACCGAGCTCCCGGACCAGCGCGATGACGTCACGGCGGAAGCCCTCCGGACCGGCCGTGGGGTGGTCGGGCTCGTAGATGCCGTCGTACACGTGGCGTCCGAGGTGCTCGACGAACCCTCCGAAGAGGCGCCGCTGGACTGGCCCGACGATGTGACGCCGGTCGACGGAGAGGGAGGCGGTGGTCATGCGAGCCCTTCGGTTGCTGAGGTGGATCGGGCATCAGGGCGCGCGTGGCGCCTGAAGCGGTCGACGAGGGGGGTCCGGACGCGAGCCAGACCATCGGCGCGCTCCTCGAGGGCGTACAGACCCATCGGGAGCAGGTGATCGACCCGGGGGCCTCCGCTGGTCCGCCACGTCCACTCGTACATGTCGAAGAGCGGCCACCACGTGTACCCGACCACGTCGAGGCCGTCCGCGCGGAGCCGACGGAGCGCTCCGACCGAGGCGTCCATCCAGGCCAGCCGCTCGTCGACCGTCCCCGTCACACAGGTCTCGGTGAGGGCCACCGGTGCGCCGTACCGCGCAGCCGCTGCACGCAGCAGCTCCACGAGCCCGTCCGTGCCGTCGTCGCGCGTCGGCCGCGGGTCGGCGAAGCCCCCGCGATGGGACTCCCCCGCCCGCAGCAGCTCCGTCGAGTGCTTCGGGTAGTAGTTCACACCGACGACGTCGGGCCGGACCGCGTGCTCCCGGAAGCCCACGAGATCGGCGTCGGACATCCCGTGCCCGGCGAGGAAGGCCGCGAGCGGATGCGCGTCGTCGACCGCACCCGTGGCGAGGTCCTCGACCAGCCAGGTCTGCTCACGGAGCCGGGCGACGGTGCCGGCGTGCTCCGCGTCGCCGTCGTAGCGCATCCCGGCATCCACGTGCACGAACGTCGCCGCGTCACCCAGCACCTCGGCGATGCCCGACTGTGCTTGCTGGAACCCGCGGGTGAGCTGGGCGCACATCGTGACCAACCCCTCGGGGCCCGAGAGGTAGGGCGGCCAGTACGCGTACTCGCCGGAGAACAACGCGTGGATCATCGGCTCGTTGACCGGCGTGTAGTCGGTGACACGGTCCGCGTACCTGTCGGCGACGGCGACGGAGTACTCGGCGACCCGCGCCGGGTAGTCGCGGTTCGCGAACTGCCCGTCCAGCCACAGCGGGGTGCCGTAGTGCAGCAGGTCCACCACGGGGCGCAGCCCGAGCTCGACGAAGCGGTCCATCACACCGTCCAGCCACGACCACGAGTACCGCCCACGTTCGGGCTGCACCCGGTACCACGGCACTCCCCAGCGGACGAGGTCGGCGCCGGCACCGCGGGCGAGGCCGAGGTCGGAGTGCCACCGGTCGTAGTGCTCGGTGAGCGCGTACTCGTCGAGCGCGCGCTCGCCCGGGCGCTCCTGAGGGACGAACGTGTCCTCGACCCCCAACCCGAAGTGCAGCGCTCCGTCCTCGAACCAGCGCGGCCGCTGCCCCCGGGCGCCGGACCCGCGGACGGCTCCGCCCACGGAGCTCACCCCTTGAGCCCGGTGGTCGCCACGGACTCGATGAAGCGCCGCTGCACGAGCAGGAACGCGACGGCGAGGGGCAGGATCGCGATGAGCGAGCCGGCCATCATGACGCCGTAGGGGATGATGCCGCCGGGACCGGTGAGCAGGCTGAGGCCGGAGGTGATGGTCCCCATCTCCTGCTCGGTCGTGAACACGAGCGGCCAGAGCAGGTCGTTCCAGTTGTTGACGAACGTGAAGATGCCGAGGGTGAGCAGCGCCGGGACCACGTTCGGCAGGACGATGCTGCGGAAGATCCGGAACTCACCTGCACCGTCGATGCGCGCGGCGCTGTCGAGGTCGCGGGGCAGTGCGAGGAAGAACTGCCGCAGGAAGAAGATGCCGAACGCATCGGCCGCCCTCGGTGCGATGAGACCGGGGAACGTGTTGACCCAGCCGAGGTCGCTGACCAGCTGGTACACCGGGACGAGCGTGGCCTGGAAGGGGATCATGAGGGTCGCGATGATCGCGATGAGGAGCACGTTCCGTCCCCGGAAGTCGATCCGCGCGAGTGCGTACGCCGCCAGGGAGTCGAAGACCAGCGCGCACGCCGTGACGCCGCCGGCGAAGACGAAGCTGTTGAGCACGAGCCGCGAGAACGGCAGCTCCGTGACGATGCGCCGCATGTTGTCGAGCGTCCAGTGGTCCGGCACCAGCGTGGGCGGGTAGGCGTTGACCTCGGCGGTCGGTTTGAACGCGGTGAGCACGATGATCGCGATCGGGAGCAGCACGAGTGCGGTGACCGCGAGCATCGCGAGGAACGAGACGAACGTGCCGGTCCGCATGCGGCGGCGGGGACGCCGGCCGGGCCGGTCGGCGAGCGCCGGGTCGGGGTTGGCGGGTTCCGCGGCGACGGGTGTGAGGGTGGTCACGAGAGGTCCTCCTCGCGGCGACCGAAGAATGTGAACTGGACGATGCTCAGCAGGAGCGTTGCGATCAGGAGGACGTAGGAGAGCGCCGAGGCGAAACCGAGCTCAAGCTTGCGGAACCCGGACTCGTAGATCTCCATGACGATCGTCTGGGTGTGCCCGTACGGGCCGCCCCCGGTCATGACGTAGATCTGGTCGAACGCCTGGAGGGCCGCGATCATCGCGAAGACGAGGACGAACGCGAACGTGTTGGACAGCAGGGGCATGGTGACGTGGCGGAACCGACTGAGCGCACCCGCGCCGTCGACCCGTGCTGCCTCGTAGAGGGAGGCCGGGATGTCCTGGAGGCCGGCGAGGAAGATCACGAAGTAGAAGCCGAAGCTCTTCCAGACGGCGACGAGCGCGACGGCCGGCATCGCGAGCGTCGGATCCTCGAGCACGTCGCCGAGCTGGATGCCGAGGCCCCCGAGCCAGTAGGTGAGCAGACCGACCTGCGGATCGATCAGGTAGCTCCAGGCGAAGGCGGCGACGGCCATGGAGACCACGAACGGCAGGAAGAGCGTCGTGCGGAAGAACCCCCGCCAGGGGAGCAGCGGGTTGTTGACGACGAGCGCGAGCACGAGAGCGGCGATGACGGCGGTCGGCGTGAAGATGGCCGCGTACAGCAGGGTGTTGAGCACCGCGTCGCGGACGTCCGGATCGGTGAGGACGGCGGCGTAGTTCTCGAGACCGACCCAGTTCTCGGTGCCGAACCCGGCGGCGTCAGTGAAGGACAGGCGTAGCGCGGAGATCATCGGCCACAGCACGAACGCCGCGAGGATGACGAGCGCCGGCAGCAGGAACATCAGAGCCGTGGTGCCGCGACGAGCCGCCCCGCGAGGGGGACGCCGACCGGGCGGGCGCCCGGCGCTGCGGCCGCCCAGCGGCGCAGGCGCACGGTAGGCAGCGCGGCTGGCTGGTCTTGGCGTGCTCATGGTGGGTCCATCCGGTCGCTGTTGCTGGGAGGTACGCGGCGGGGGTCGGTGCCCCGGACGGTGCGGGGGCGGCCGCGTGCCGCCCCCGCACCGGGGGTCACTGGTCGGCGAGCGCCGCCTCGACCTTGTCCTGGGCCTCGGCGAGGAGCGTCGCGATGTCCTCGCCCGCCATCGCCCGTTGCGTGAGCTCGTCGACGGCGGTCAGGACGTCGGTGGTGTTCACGACTCCGGGCAGCAGTGCCCGGCCGAACTCGGCCATCGGGGTGAGCGCGGCCACTGTCGGGTTCTCCGCGACCGCGTCGGCCGGGATGTCGGTGCGCAGCGGCGGCCAGCCCGAGCCCAGCGACCAGGCGATGGAGTTCTCGTCGTTGAAGAAGTAGGCGAAGAACTGCTCGGCGGCGGCCTGCACCTCGGGGTCGTCCTGCTCGGTGATGGCCATCGAGATGCCGATCGCGGAGGCCGCCTGCGCCTCGGGACCGGCGGGGATGGCGGCGATGCCGAGGTCGATGCCGTTCTCCTCGGCGATGGAGGTCATCCACGGTCCGCCGACCGTCATGGCTGCCTTGCCGCTGGAGAAGAGCTCGTCGGCACCGATGCCGTCCGCGCCCGTCGGCGAGATCGCGTCGTCGACGATCGCGTCCCTCCAGAACGCGAGGGTCTCCGCGTTCTCGGGAGAGTCGACGACCGCTTCGCCGTCGGCGACGATCTCGCCACCGTTGCCGTAGAACAGCGAGGGCCACAGACCGTTGGCGACGGTGGAGTGGTCGGGCAGGACGACGCCGTACTGCTCAGGGGTGCCGTCGCCGTTCGCGTCGACGGTGAGGGCGGTCGCCGTGTCGACCCACTCCTGCCAGGTGGCGGGCGGTTCGGAAAGACCGGCGGCGTCGAAGAGCGCCTTGTTGTAGTAGAGCGCGAGCGGGACGAAGCCCGTGGGGACGCCGTACTTCGTGCCGTCGACGGTCACCATCTCGACCGCACCTGCGTTGAGCTCGGTGGCGTTGTTCGCCGCGTCGTCGTAGAAGTCGTCGAGCGCCACGAAGGCGCCCTTGGCTGCGTAGACCGGCAGCCGCTCGGCCGGCATCGCGACGATGTCCGGGCCGTTGCCCGCCGACAGTGACGGCAGCAGCGTGTCGTCGATGACGTCCCAGGGGTTGACCTCCGTGACGATGTGGACGGCCTCCTGGCTGTCGTTGAAGTCGGCGACGATCTGGTTGAGCACATCGCCGTCGGCCTCGGTGTAGCCGTGCCAGAACGTCAGCTCGACCGTGCCGCCTGAGGCGCCGGACGTGCCCGTGGCGTCGGGCGAGCTGCTGCCCGAACACCCGGCGAGGGCGAGGGCGACGATCGCGAGGAGCGCGCCGGCAGCGAGCGGGGTGCGTGTCATCTGGGGTTCCTTGTCTGCGAGACTCCGATGTCTGCTCGGCGGGACGGGTACCGCGGGACCCCGTTACACCGTTGTAACGGCAGTCTGGCGAGGCCGGATGACGCAAGTCAAGTCTCGATCCGGTAACGGAGCCCTACGCGTCGGTGACGCCCTCGCGATCGGTCGACTCGCGCTGCACCAGCCGGAACGCCGACCGGAGCTCTCGGCGCGGCGCACCCGTCGCGCGGTTCGCGATCCGTTCCAGCAGGAGCTCGACGGCGATCCTGGCGATCTCCCGGCGGCCGGGATCCACCGTCGTCAGGCTCGGCAGCGAGTACTGCGCCTCGTCGATGTCGTCGAAGCCGACGATCGCGACGTCCCTCGGAACCTCGAACTCGTTCGCCCGCAGCACCCGCAGCGCACCCAGGGCGAGCTCGTCGTTGAGGCCGAAGACGGCGTCGAACTCGACCTGGCGCGCCAGCAGCTGCCGCATCGCCTCGGCACCGTTCACCCGGTGCCAGGGGCCGGCGTCGACGACGAGAGCTTCGTCGTACGCCAGGCCGTGCGCCTCGAGCGCCGCGCGGTAGCCGGCGAGCCGCAGTCCTGCGGAGCCGATCCGCTCACCCTCGTGGGCGCCGATCACCGCGATCCGCCGGCGCCCACCGGCGATGAGGTGCTCCGTGGCGGCCCGCGCGGCCTCGACGTTCTCCATCGTCACGTGGTCGACAGGGCCGTCGAAGATCCGCTCGCCGAGCAGCACCAGCGGGAACTCGACCTGCAGGGCCGCGGCGTCGTCGTTGCCGAGCTCGAGAGGGCTGAAGAGCAGCCCGTCGGACATCTGTCGCCGCTCGCCCGACAGGGCCTCCAGCTCCCGGCGGCGGTCTCCCCCGGTCTGCTCGATGAGCACGACGATGCCGTGCTCGTCCGCGACCGTGATCACCTCGTCGGCGAGCTCCGCGAAGTACGCCAGGCTCAGCTCCGGGACCGCGAGCCCGATCGCCCCCGTGCGACCTGAGCGCAGACTGCGGGCCGAACGGTTCGCCCGGTAGCCCAGCTGTTCGATGGCCGCCAGCACCCGGGTGCGC
>JAKLPK010000068.1 GCA_022013895.1 Cellulomonas sp.
ACTCGCAGTCGATGTTCCAGGTGCGTTCCACGAGCGGGCGCAGGTTCCAGCCCACGTGGAACGAGATGGTGCGCTCGGACGGGCTGGACGTGCCGCTCGTCGGGCTGAACAGCGACCACTCGTTGACCAACGTGTTGGTCAGGGCGATGCGAACACGGGTCTGCAGGTCGACCAGGAGCATGGCCGGAACCGTACTCCCGGGTGCGTTGCGACGCGCGGGGCGTCCGGCTCTCGGTCTGCCCCTGATCTGCCCTCGTCTGCGCGGCGGGTTCAGTCCGGACCGTGCGGCAGACCGAGCAGTGACCGCAGCGGGGCGATCCCGGCCAGCTCGACCTCGGGTCGCAACGTCGCCGGCCGGGCGTCCCAGTCGGTGCGCGAGAGCCGGTAGCGCAGGATCCTGGCGGGGCGCCCCTCCCGGGCGACGAGGTCCTCGCCGTCGGGTGCGTAGCCCAGCGCCCGGGTCACGGCGTTGGAGGCGGCGTTGTCCTCGAACGCGCTCGTCGTGGCGGCCTGGGCGCCGAGCCCGTCGAACAGCAGGTGCAGCATGAGCAGCCGCATGGTGCGTCCGATGCCCTGGCCCTGGTGGGCGCGTCCCAACCAGGAACCGGTCTCGGCCTGGCCGACGACGGCGAAGTCGCGGGCGCTGGCGCCCTGCATGCCGACCGGGACCCCGGCGTGCAGGACGACGAGCTCGACCCGCCAGCTCTCCGGGGTGATCTGCGCACGGGCTCCCCACTGGAACGCGAGCACCGAGCGGGCCACCTGCAACGGGCTGCCGCGGGTCCACGAGACGGGGAAGGGCATCGTGCCCTCGTCGTGCACACCGGCGGCCGCCAGCCGGGCGACCTGCAGGAGGAGTGCGTCGTCGGCGTACACCAGGGCGGTGTCGCCGCTGCTCACGTGCACGGCGGTCGGAGGCCAGAGGGTCGCATCGTCCACCCGGCCACCCTGGCACGCGCGCGGGGAGCCCCGACGGGATTTTCGTGCGGGGGCTGTGGGCGCTCCCGCCTAGGGTGCTGCTGTGACCCCCGTGATCCAGGCCCGAGCTCTGACCAAGACCTACGGGGAGCTGGTGGCGGTCGACGGCATCGACCTGGAGGTCGCGCCGGGCGAGTCGTTCGGGCTGCTCGGCCCGAACGGTGCCGGGAAGTCGACCACCATGCGGATGATCGGCGCGGTGTCCCAGCGCACTTCGGGCGACCTCACCGTGCTGGGCCTCGATCCGGACACGCACGGTCCGGAGATCCGCTCGCGGCTCGGTGTGGTGCCGCAGGAGGACAACCTGGACACCGAGCTCACGGTGCGCGACAACCTCATCGTCTACGGCCGGTACTTCGGCATCCCGCGGTCGGTGTGCGCCACCCGGGCCGATGAGCTGCTCGACTTCGCCGAGCTCGCCGACAAGGCGAAGGTCAAGGTCGACGAGCTGTCCGGCGGGATGAAGCGGCGGCTCACCATCGCCCGTGCGCTCATCAACGAACCCGCCGTCCTCATGCTCGACGAACCGACCACCGGTCTGGATCCGCAGGCTCGGCACGTGCTGTGGGACCGGTTGTTCCGGCTCAAGGAACGCGGCACGACGCTGGTCGTCACGACGCACTACATGGATGAGGCCGAGCAGCTGTGCGACCGGATCGTGGTGGTCGACCACGGCCGGATCATGGCCGAGGGCAGCCCCGCCGAGCTGATCCGCACCTACTCCAGCCGGGAGGTGCTCGAGCTGCGGTTCGGCTCGACCCGCAACGCGCAGGTGGCGGTCGAGCTCGCTGATCTGGTCGACCGGCACGAGGTGCTGCCCGACCGGGTGCTGCTGTACGCCGATGACGGCGAGGCGGTGCTCGCCCGGGTCCGCGAACGCGGCCTCGACCCCACGACGAGCCTGGTCCGGCGCTCGTCGCTGGAGGACGTGTTCCTGCGGCTGACCGGTCGGAGCCTCATCGAATGAGCGTCGAACCCACCCGCACCTCCACCGACAGGCTCTCCTACCGGGACCAGGCACTGGCCGCCGCGGTCCGACCCCGCCGGTTCGGCGCCTGGTACGTGGCCGAGCACCGGCTGCGGTCCATGCGCGCCTACGGCGGCACCATCGTGATCGGCGGGATCGGCCAGCCGGTGCTCTACCTGCTCGGCATCGGCCTCGGCCTGGCGGCGTTCCTCGACCAGCCGATCGCCTCCGGGGCGGACGGTCCGGTCAGCTACCTGTGGTTCGTCGCCCCCGCACTCATGGCCAGCGCCACCATCACCGTCGCGCTCGACGAGTTCACCTACGCGGTGCTCGAGGGCTTCAAGTGGCGTCGGCTGTTCTGGGCGATGAACGCCTCGCCGGTCAGCCCGCAGCAGATCGCGACGGGCATGGTGATCGCGGTGGTCGGCCGGATGGCGTTCGTCGCGATCGCCTACGGCGTGCTCGTCGTGCTGTTCGGCGCGTCGGGGTCGGTGCTCGGTGCGCTGCTCACCCCGTTCGTCGCGGTGCTCGGTGGTCTGGCGTTCGGGCTCCCGCTGCTCGCCTACTCGGCGTCGATCAAGAACGAGACGGGGCAGTTCGCCGTCGTCCAGCGGTTCATCTTCACGCCGCTCTTCCTGTTCTCCGGCACCTTCTACCCGCTTGCCACGCTGCCGATCTGGTTGCAGCCGATCGGCTGGGTGTCCCCCCTGTGGCACGCCGCCGAGGTCGGCCGGACGTTGTCCTACGGGTCACCGCCCGGCGCCTGGCCGGTGTGGGCCCACCTGCTCGTGCTGCTGGTGATGGCGGCCGTCGGCTGGGCCGTCGGACGCCGGATCTTCGTGGCGAGGCTGCGATGAGCGCCCCGGTGCGCACCCCGATCCGCAGCGGGGGCACGACGCGCCGCCGATGGCTCCCCGCCGCGATGGGTGCGCTGTACGCCGGGAACGCACGGGCCGTGCTGGGCCGGGCGCTGCTCGCGACCCGCAGCTCGACCTGGATGGTGGTGCTCTCCGGGTTCTTCGAGCCGGTGTTCTACCTGCTCGCCATGGGCTACGGCCTGGGCACCTACATCGGCGACGTCGAGGTGGCTCCCGGGCACACCGTCCCGTACGCCGCGTACATCGCACCGGCCCTGCTCGCGGTCTCGGCCATGAACGGCGCGGTGTACGACTCGACCTGGAACGTCTTCTTCAAGATGCACTTCGGCAAGCTCTACCAGGCGATGCTCGCCACCTCGATCGGACCGCTCGACGTCGCGCTCGGGGAGATCGGGTACGCGCTGCTGCGCGGCGCCGTCTACGGCGTGGGATTCCTCACGGTCATGCAGGTGATGGGCCTCAACCTGTCCTGGACGGCCCTGCTGGCGCTGCCCGCGCTGGTGCTCGTCGCCTTCGCCTTCGCCAGCGTGGGGATGGCGATCACCAGCTACATGTCCACCTTCCAGCAGATGGACTGGATCAACTTCGTGATGCTGCCGATGTTCCTGTTCTCGGCGACGTTCTACCCCCTGTCGGTGTACCCCGAGGCGCTCCAGCACGTGATCATGGCGCTCCCGCTGTGGCACGCCGTCGAGCTGGTGCGTGGGCTCACCACCGGGGCGCCCGGATCATCTCCCTGGGGGCACGTCACCTACTTCGCGGTCATGATCGCGTTCGGCATCACGTTCACCACCCGGCGGCTGCGGGCGCTGTTCCTGCGCTGAGGCGCATGCCCCCCCGGATGCACGACGGGGCCGGACCCGCTCTGGTGGCGGTTCCGGCCCCGTCGACAGGGCGTGCGGGTCGATCAGGCGGGCGAACCCTCCGCGTCGGTCGGCTTGTCCTCGGTGGCCGGGGCGTCACCCTCGGCGGCCTTCGTCCGACGGGAGACCTTCTTGGCGGACTCGGCTGCGACGTCCTTCGCCTCGGTGATCTTCTCCTCGATCTCCTCACGGGCCTCGGCCAGCTTCTCGGTCGCCTTGCGGGTCGCCTCGCGGCTCTTCGCGACAGCGGTCCCGGCGACCTCGCCCACGGCATCCGCCGCATCACCCAGCCCGGTGCGGGTGGTGGTCCCCCCGAGGGTGTCGGACGGCTCCCACGGCTCGGCCCACGGGTCCACGTTCGACCGCGAGTGCACCCAGGCGGCCCCCGCGGCCGCGGCCCCGGCGACGATCGCGACCGTGAGGAAGACCGTGCGTCCCGCATGGGAGCGACCGGACTTCTCGGCGGCGGCATCGGCGACGGCGTCCGCCACCTTCGTCGCCTTCCCGGCGGCCGCATCGGCCACCTCGGTCGTGGCCGCCGCGGCGCGCTCGGCGGCGGCGTTCACCGCTGCGACCAGCTTCGGGAGCAGCTCGTCGACGATCTTGTCGTGCGCCACGTCGACGGCCGGCCCGGCCTTCTCGGCAGCCTTCTCCACCTGGGGGGCGGCGGCCTTGACGCCCTCCGAGTAGAGGTGCTCGAGGCGGGGGGTCAACCATTCGATGAAGGCCTCCACCCGGGGCGCGGTCCAGTCCTTGGCGACCAGAGCGGCCTCACCAGCCTTGGCGGCGGCGGCCTTGGCACCCTCGGAGGCCTGCGCGGCGGCCACCCCGGCCGAGTCCTTGACCTCGACAGCCTTCGCGGCCAGCTCGGCGGCATGCTCCTTGAGCTGTTCGGTGTCGACGTCGATCTTCTTGCCGAACGAGCCGTGTCCCATGCTGCACCCCGTTGCGTCGTCAGGTCTGTGACCTCACACTCTGCCACCACGGCCGCGCGGGTGCAGTCTCGTGGGTCGGCTCTGGGCGAACGAGCAGCGTGCTCCCGGGGAGCTCCCGGACGTCATGTCAGACTTGTGACCATGCTCGCAACCCTGCACACCACCGCCGGTGACATCCGCGTCACCCTGTTCGAGAACCACGCCCCCAAGACCGTCAAGAACTTCGTCGGTCTGGCCACGGGCACCCAGGAGTGGAAAGACCCGCGCACCGGCGCCGCGCGCACCGACCCGCTGTACGCCGATGTCGTCTTCCACCGGGTGATCGACGGCTTCATGATCCAGGGCGGCGACCCGCTGGGCACCGGCACCGGGGGCCCCGGCTACCAGTTCGACGACGAGATCCACCCCGAGCTCACCTTCGGCAAGCCCTACCTGCTCGCGATGGCGAACGCCGGCAAGCAGCGTGACCGCATCTCCGGCGAGATGCGCGGAACCAACGGGTCGCAGTTCTTCATCTCGGTCGCCGCGACGCCGTGGCTCAACGGCAAGCACACCATCTTCGGCGAGGTCGTCGACGAGGAGAGCCGCAAGGTCGTCGATGCGATCGCCACGGCGCCGACCCGTGCCGGTGACCGCCCGGCCACCGACATCGTGCTGACCGCGGTCACCATCGAGGACTGACCATCTCGATCCCCGAGGCCGCCCCGCAGGCGCCGGTCTGCCCGCGCCACCCGGACACGGTGGCGTACGTGCGGTGCCAGCGCTGCGGGCGGCCGACCTGCCCCCAGTGCCAACGGCCGGCGCCCGTCGGCATCCAGTGCGTCGACTGCGTCGCGGCCGCGTCGCGCGCCACCGCCCCGCGGGCGGCGTTCGGCGACGGCCGGGTGTCCGACCGACCGGTCGCGACGATCGTGATCATCGCCGCGTGCGTCGTCGTCTACGTGCTGCAGCGGCTCGTGCCGGGGTTCACCACCACCTGGGTGTTCACCCCGGCGGTCGGCTCGGTCGAGCCCTGGCGGTTCCTCACGGCGGCCTTCCTGCACTCACCGTCGAGCCTGCTGCACATCGTGTTCAACATGGTGGCGCTGTGGATGGTCGGGCCGTTCCTGGAGCAGAGCCTCGGGCGCGTGCGCTACGTGACCCTGTACCTGGTCAGCGCCCTGGCCGGTTCGGTCGGCGTGCTCGTGGCCGCCTACGCCACCGGCACACCGGGGGCCTGGAACACCCAGGTGCTGGGCGCCTCGGGTGCCGTCTTCGGCCTGTTCGGTGCGGTGCTCGTGGTGCTGCGGCGCACGGGGCGTTCGGCCGGCGGGATCATCGGCGTCATCGTCCTCAACGTGGCGATCGGGTTCGTCGTCTCGGGCGTCGCCTGGCAGGCCCACCTGGGCGGTCTCGCTGCGGGGGCACTGCTGGGCGCTGCGTACGCCTACGCCCCGCGGTCCAGCCGCAGGGCCGTCGGCATCGGCGCGAGCCTGGGGCTCGTGGCGGTGCTGGTCACCGTGACGGTCGCGATCTACCGCTCGGTGGGGCTTCTGTAGTCCGTCATCCCCAGCGGTGGGTAAGCGTGTGGATAACTACACGGTTGTCATTCACCCTGGGGACGACGTCCGCCCGGCGTCGCGGTCAGCGCCAGCGGGTCGTCATCCCGAAGCCGACGAGCAGCAGGGCGAAGCCGATCGCCAGGTTGTACTGGCCGATCCCGGGGATGGGGTACTCGGCCTGGAACAGGTACGTGAGGACGATCCACGCCAGCCCGGCGAGCATGAGCCCGACCATCACCGGGACGAACCACACCGGGTTCGGGACCTTCGCCTTCGAGGTCGGCGGGGGGGTGTACGCCGCGCGCTCGCGGGGGGCCTTCGACTTGGGCACGTCGCCTGCTCCTGTCAGGTGGTCCGTCGGCGGTGTTCGTCGGCGGTGTTCGCCCGGACCCGATGACTCGTCCGTGCGGCTGGTGACCTAGCGTAGTGCCGACCATGCGGGACCGAGCCGGGGGTGAGGGCGTTGAACGACCACGCACGTCCCGGTCGGCGGCTGCGCCGCGGCTCGGTCGCGGTCGCTGCCGTGCTCGCCGCAGCCGGCATGCTCTTCGTCGCGAACGCGGCCACCGCCAACGGCACCGGGCGCAGCCCGCAGGATCTCGCCGAGCTGGCCCGGGCCCAGTCCGCCCGGGTCGCCACCCAGGCCGCGGACGTCGACCGGCTGCGGGCCCAGGTCGACGCACTCTCCACCCAGGCCGCCGTCGTCCCGGTGACCGGCACCGGATCGGCGGCCGACGAGGTCGCCTCGGGCTCGACCGCCGTCGTCGGACCCGGGCTGGAGGTCACCCTCGACGATGCGCCGTCCGACAACCTGTACCGCGACGACGTGAGCGCCGATGTGCTCGTCGTGCACCAGCAGGACATCCAGGCCGTGGTCAACGCGCTCTGGGCCGGCGGTGCCGAGGCGGTGGCCATCCAGGACCAGCGGCTCATCACGACGAGCGCGATCCGCTGCGTCGGCAACGTCCTGCGGCTGCACGGGCAGCTGTACTCGCCGCCGTACACGGTGAGCGCCATCGGCGACCAGTCCGCGATGCGGGCAGCCCTGGCGGCCTCCCCCGCGGTGCAGGCCTACCGGCGTGACGCGACCGAGGTGGGGCTCGGCTGGGACCTCGACGCCGAGGACTCGCTGACCCTCCCGGCCTACTCGGGTGCGACCGACCTCGGCTACGCCTCGCTGCCCACCGGTGTCGACCCGCTCACCGGGGAGACTGCGACCCCGTCGGCCACCCCGTGACCGCGACCCCCCGACGTTCGGCGGTGCCGGGCCGAGCATCGAACGCCGTCTACGGCGTCCTCGGTGTGGTCGGTGAGCTGCTCATCACCGTCGGACTGCTGCTGCTCGGCTTCCTCGTGTGGCAGCTGTGGTGGACCGACGTCGTCGGCAACCGGGAGCAGGCGCAGGCGGTCGCCGGGCTCGAGTTCACGCCGGCACCGACAGCCTCCGCCTCGGCGGGCCCCGTGGTCGCGACACGCCGCACCGACGACCCGCCCGTGCTCGCCGAGCCGTCGCACGCCACGACCTTCGCGACCCTCCAGGTCCCGCGGTGGACGGGTGAGCCGATCCGCCCCATCAGCCAGGGCACCGACAAGAAGACCGTGCTCGACGTGCTCGGCATCGGCCACTACGAGGGCACGGCGATGCCCGGTGCGATCGGGAACTTCGCCATCGCCGCCCACCGCACCACGTTCGCCAAACCGTTCAACCGGATCGCCGAGCTGCAGATCGGCGATGCGCTCGTCGTGCGCACCGCCGACACCTGGTACGTCTACACGGTGACGTCGACGCAGATCGTCCGGCCGTCGGACGTGTCGGTGATCGCACCGGTGCCCGGTGATGCGGGCGCCACACCCACCGAGCGCTCGATCACGCTCACCACCTGCCACCCGATGTTCTCGGCGAGCGAGCGGTTCATCGTGCACGGGACGCTCCTGTACTGGGCCCCTGTCTCGTCCGGGACACCGGCCGAGCTGTTGGCTGCGGCAGGATAGGCGACGTGTACGGCTGGATCTGGCGGCACCTGCCCGGCCCCACCCCCGTCCGGGTGCTGATCGCGGCCGTCCTCGTGGCGGCCGTCGTCGCCGTCTGCTTCGTCTGGGTGTACCCCGCCCTGGCGCCCCTCATGCCCTTCAACAACACCACGGTGGGTGAGTGATGACGCGGATCCTGGTCGTGGACAACTACGACTCGTTCGTCTACACGATCGTCGGCTACCTGCGGCAGCTCGGTGCCGAGGTGGACGTCGTGCGCAACGATGCGGTGCCGCCGCTCGCCGAACGCACCGGGTACGACGGGGTGCTGATCTCCCCCGGCCCGGGCAACCCGTCCCAGGCGGGGGCCAGCCTGCAGGTGATCCGGGACTGCGCGGCCGCCGGGACGCCGATGCTCGGCGTGTGCCTCGGGCACCAGGCGCTCGGCGAGGTCTTCGGCGGGACGGTGACCCATGCGCCCGAGCTCATGCACGGCAAGACCAGCCTCATCGAGCACGACGGCACCGGGGTGCTGGCCGGGCTGCCGGTGCCGTTCACCGCGACCCGGTACCACTCGCTCGCCGTGGTGGACGAGACGTTCTCCGATGAGCTGCGGGTCACCTCACGGGCGCACGGGATCATCATGGGGCTGGCGCACCGCACGCTGCCGCTGCACGGGGTGCAGTTCCACCCCGAGTCGGTGCTCACCGAGGGCGGTCACCGCATCCTCGCGAACTGGCTCGCGATCTGCGGGGACGACCAGGCGGTCACGCGCGCGGAAGGGCTGCGCCCGCTCGTCCGGGTGTGACGAGCGGGACCCTGGCACAGGAACGGCCTGGGTCGGAACCCCGCGGGGTCCGGCCCAGGCCGTTGGTGCGCTCAGGGTCAGCCGGTCCCGGTCGACGTGGTCGTCGTCGCGGACGGTGTCGGCGCCCCGCTCGAGACCGTGATGGTGATCTGCTGCGTGAGCGGCACCGTCGTCCCGCCGGTCGGGCTGGTCGAGACGACATTCCCCGCGGCCTGGGCCTCCGACGCCGCCATCACCTTCGTCACGTTCGTCAGCCCGGCCTGGCTGAGCCGGGAGACCGCCTCGTCGTACGTCAGCCCCGCGAGGCCCTGCGGGATCACCGCGGTCGAGGGGGCCGAAGCCACCGTCACCGTGACGCTCTGACCCTGACGCAGCAGCGTCCCTGCTGCGGGGTTCGTCGAGATGACGGTGCCGACGGCGACCGTGCTGCTCTCCTTCTGCTCCACCACCGGGGCGAGCTTCTGGGCCTGCAGCGCGGCGACGGCGTCCGCCTGCGGTTTGCCGGTCACATCGGTGAGCACCACGTTGCCGGTCGAGATGTAGAGCGTGACGGCCTGGCCCTCGGTCGCCGGGGCGTTGGCCGCCGGGTCCGTCTTCGTGACCTGACCGGACAGGAAGTCGGGGTTGTCGTCGCTCTGCCGGTTCTCCGCCACGGTGAGACCGGCGGCCTCCAGGGCCGTGATCGCCTGGTCGGCGGTCTTGCCCGAGACGTCGGGGACCGTCGTCGTCGCGGGACCGGTCGACACGAAGTAGATGACCGTCGTGCCCCTCTCCTGCTTGGTGCCCTCGGCGGGGTCGGTCCCGATGACGGTGTCCTTGGCGACGTCGGCCGAGGCCTTCTCCTGACGTTCAGGGGTGAACCCGTCGTTCTTGAGCGCGGACTCCGCCTGTGAGGCCGTCATCCCGGCAACCGTCGGCACGGTGACGGCATCGCTCGTCGTGCTCTGCGACAGGATCAGCCACACGATCGCGATCACCGCGAGCACACCCACGCTGATCAGCGAGATGAGCAGCGCCTTGTGGCTCTTCGGCTTGTCCTCGGGCTCCGGCTCGTCCGGTGCGGCGGCTCCCGTGGTGCCCCACGGCAGCTGGGAGGGCGGCAGCACCTGGGTGGCCGGTGAGGTCGGAGCCATCAGCTGGGTGGTCGCCTCGCCTGCAGCGGGCAGCGCGGCACCCACCGCGGGGGCCAGCACCCGGCCGCCGCGCTGGACGGCCTCGACATCGGCCCGGAACTCGGCGGCCGTCTGGTAGCGGGACTCGCGCTCCTTGGCCAGCGACTTGAGGATCACCCGGTCGAGCGCCTCGGGCACGTCGTCGGACAGGCTGCTCGGCAGCGGCGCCTGCTCCCGCACGTGCTGGTAGGCGATCGCGACCGGCGAGTCGGCCATGAACGGCGGGCGACCGGTGACCAGCTCGAACAGCAGGCACCCGGTGGAGTAGAGGTCGCTGCGGGCGTCGACCTGCTCGCCGCGGGCCTGCTCGGGCGACAGGTACTGGGCTGTCCCGACGACGGCCTGCGTCTGCGTCATGGTGGCGGCCGAATCGGCCAGCGCCCGGGCGATGCCGAAGTCCATCACCTTGATCGCACCCGTGGGGGTGATCATCACGTTCGCCGGTTTGATGTCCCGGTGCACGATGCCGGCGTGGTGGGAGTACTCCAGCGCCGACAGGACGCCGGCGGTGATGTCGAGCGCCTCGTCGATGGGCAGGGCGGAGCCGTCACGCAGGATGTCGCGGACCGTGTGCCCCTCGACGTACTCCATGACGATGTACGGCACATGGGAGACGGCGCCGGTGGTCTCGGTGACCGACTCCTCACCCGTGTCGTACACGGCGACGATCGCCGGGTGGTTGAGCGCCGCAGCGGCCTGCGCCTCGCGCCGGAACCGGTTCTGGAACGAGGGGTCCCGCGCCAGGTCGGAGCGCAGCACCTTGATGGCGACCGTGCGGCCCAGACGACGGTCGTAGCCGATGTGAACCTCGGCCATCCCGCCGCGTCCGATGATCTCGCCGACCTCGTATCGTCCGGCGAGGATCCGGTTCGGCTCGTCCACTACAGCTGTCCTCCACGGTCGTCGCTCGCGCCCTCGGCGCGTACGGGGCTTGCGGATGAGGGTATCGGTGCACGCTCCGCCACGATATGCATGACCGTAGGCGCACGGGGTGAGACATCGGCCCTGGCCGACCGCGCGGCCATCGCACCGAGCAGTGCGACCACCAGGAGCCCGAGCACGACGAGCGCGATCCGCGTCCATCGTGGCCGCAGCCGGGGGCCCGGCCGGGCGGGCCCCTGACCGGCCGCGGTCCGGCCTGATGCGGTCCGATCCGCCGCGGTCCGGCCACCGGCTGACCGGCCAGCAGCCGACCGGCCCGAGGAGGCACTCATCGGGTACCCGGAGGACGCCGGGTCCGGCACCCGCCGACGGCTCGGCCCCACGGGGGCGCCGGTGGCGGGGTCCATCGCCACCGGCCGGCCGGGCCGGGCGCCGGGGGGAGACTGGGTCGTGGTCGGCGGCAGCCCGGTCCCACGCGGCGCGAAGGACGGCGGGGCGCCGGCGGTCGCCCCGGCGGGACGGTCATGGGGCCGATCGGCGGCTGGTGGGGGTGTCGCGGGCCGAGCGGCCGGTGCGGCGGGCGCCGGCCGCGGTGCGGGTGCCGACGCAGCTGCCGGTGCAGGTGCCGCCGCGCCCGCCGCCGGTGACGACGAGGCGACGCGTCGACCCGCCGGCCGGTCGGGCGCGACCGGTGAGCCCGAAGCCGGGGTGCGGGGCACCAGGGCGTCCAGCAGCTCGGCGAGCTCGGCACCGGACTGCGGGCGGTTCGCCGGGTTCTTGTCCAGCAGGGCCATGACCAGGCGCGCGAGCCGCGGGTCGATCGTCGCGGGCAGCGGCGGAACCGGGTCGTTCACCTGGGCGACCGCGATGTCCACGGCCGATCCGCCGGTGAACGGCCGGTGCCCGACCAACGCCTCGTACGCGACGATCCCCAGCGCGTACAGGTCGGACACCCCCGTCGCGGGCCGACCGATGGCCTGCTCCGGGGACAGGTACTGCGCCGTGCCCATCACCATGCCGGCCGCGGTCATCGGCGTCTGGTTGGCGGCCAACGAGACACCGAAGTCGGTGATGCGCACCCGCCCGGTGGCCTCGACCAGCAGGTTGCCGGGCTTGACGTCCCGGTGCACGACGCCCATCTGGTGCGCGTAGTGCAGCCCGCGTGCGGTCTGGGACAGGATCGGCAGCAGCCGGGAGAGCGGCAGGACGGGTTCGGCCTCGAGGATGTCGGAGAGTGGTTCGCCCCCGACGAGCTCCATCGCGAGGTAGGCCGTCCCGGACTCCTCGCCGTAGTCGAAGAGCGGTGCGATGTTCGGGTGCGAGAGGGCGGCGCTGTTGCGCGCCTCGACCCGGAACCGGGCGAGCTGGGCGGCGTCGTCGGCGAACTCGGGGCGCAACGCCTTGACCGCGACCGGACGCGCGAGCGACTCGTCGAACGCCTCCCACACCTCGCCCATCCCGCCGACGGCGATCGACCGGACCAGCCGGTACCGCCCGCCGAGCGCCACACCCTCCTGCGTCCTCATCCGCCGAGCACCGCTTCCATGACGGCCTTGGCGATGGGGGCCGCGACCTTGCCGCCGGTCGCCTCGTCGTTGAGGTCGCCGCCGCTCTTGACGAAGACGGCGACCGCGACCTGCGGGTCGTCGGCCGGGGCGAAGGAGGTGAACCAGGCGTTCGGTGAGCTGTTCGGCACCTCGGCGGTCCCGGACTTGCCCGCGACCGCGACGCCGGAGATCTGGGCGGCCGTGCCGGAACCGCTGGTCACGACGCTCTCCATCATCGTGGTGAGGGTGTCGGCCGTGCTCTGCGAGATCGCCTGCGAGTACACCTCGGGGGTGGTGGTCTCCACGACGGACAGGTCGGCCGAGCGCACGGTGTCCACCAGGTAGGGCTTCATGAGCGTGCCGCCGTTGGCGATCGCCGCCGCGACCATCGCCATCTGCACGGGGCTCGCCGTGACCGAGAACTGGCCGATCGCCGACTGCGCGACCTGCGCCTGCGTGAGGCCCGTCGGGAACTGGCTGGTCGCCACGGTCATCGGGATGGTGATGCTCGAGTCGTCGAAGCCGAACTTCTTCGCCTGGTCGCTCAGGGCGGTCTCGCCCAGGTCCATGCCGAGCTGGGCGAACGCCGTGTTGCAGGACACCCGCAGCGCATTGGCCAGGGTGATCGGGTTGCTGCCGCACCCGCCGCCGCCGAAGTTGCCGATCGTGGCCGTCGTGCCCGGCAGGGTGAGGCTGCTGGGTGCGGCGAAGGTCGAGTCGGCCGTGTAGTCCCCGGACTCGAGCGCCGCCGCGGCCACGATCAGCTTGAACGTCGAACCGGGGGCGTAGATCTCCTGGGTGGCCTTGTTCCGCAGCGGGTTCCCGTCGGCCGCCAGCAGCGCCTGGTACGCGTCGGAGGCCGCCGACGTGTCATGCGAGGCCAGCACGTTCGGGTCGAAGCCGGGGGTCGACACGAGCGCCAGGATCTTGCCGGTGGACGGTTCGATGGCGACGACCGCACCCTCCTGGTCGCCCAGCGCATCGACCGCAGCCTGCTGGGCGGCGGGCAGCAGGGTCGTCTCGACCGAGGCGCCCTGGGGGCTGCCACCGGTGAGCAGGTTGCGCACCCGGGAGAAGAACAGCTGGTCGGACCTGCCGGTGAGGTCGGAGTTGGCCGACTGCTCCAGCTCGGTGCGTCCGGTGATGCCGTAGAAACCGGTGACCGAGGACCACAGCGTCCCGGCGGCGTACTGGCGCTGGTACCCGAACGAGTCGTCGACCGCGACGGACGAGGCGACGGCGGTGCCGGCCACGACGATCGGCCCGCGGGCGTTGCCGAACTCCCGGTACAGGGTGCGGACGTTGCGCGGGTCGTTGTTGAGGCGGCCGGCCTGGAAGAACTGGATCCAGGTGACCGAGCCCATGAGGACGAGAGACATGACCAGGGTCATGGCGGCCAGCCGGCGCAGGGGGGTGTTCACGGGACCCTCCCGACGACCTGGGTGGGCTGGTCGTCGTCGCCCGGACCGGCGGCCGGTGCATGGGCGGCCCCGTCGGCCGGGATGGCCGGGGTGCCGATGCCGGGCGTCGGGGCGGTGGTGCGCACGGCGGGGGCAGGGCGACGGGCGTCGTCGGAGATGCGCAGCAGCAGCGCGACGATCAGCCAGTTCGCCAGCAGCGATGAGCCGCCGTACGCCAGGAACGGTGTGGTGAGCCCGGTCAGCGGGATCAGCCGCGTCACGCCACCGACGACGACGAACACCTGCAGGGCGATGAGGAACGCCAGGCCTCCGGCGAGCAGCTTGCCGAAACCGTCGCGGACCCCGATCGCGGCGCGCATGCCACGGTGCACCAGGATCGTCATGAGGACGAGGATGGCGAGCAGCCCTGTGAGGCCGAGCTCCTCGCCCAGCGAGGCGACGATGAAGTCGGACTCCGCGTACGGGACCAGGTACGGGCGGCCCTCGCCCCAGCCGGTGCCGAACAGCCCGCCGGACGCCATCCCGAACAGCCCGCGCACCAGCTGACCGGAGCCGCCGACCGCCTTGTTGAACACGTCGTCGTCCATCGCGTGCAACCACACGTCGAACCGGGCGTGCACGTGCGGGACGACGGTCGCGATCACGGCCGCACCGCCGGCGAACATGCCGAGGCCGATGAGCACCCAGCTCACCCGTTCGGTGGCGAGGTAGAGCATCCCGACGAACAGGCCGAACAGCAGCAACGACGTGCCGAGGTCGCTCTGCAGCACCAGAACGGCGAGCGAGACCGCCCACACCACGATGATCGGCCCGAGGTCACGGGCCCGCGGCAGCCGCAGACCGAGCAGGCTCGGCCCGGCCAGCGCCAGGGTGTCGCGGTTGGTGACCAGGTACCCGGCGAAGAAGACCGCCAGCGTGATCTTGGCGAGCTCGGCGGGCTGCAGCCCGGCCGGTCCGATCCGGATCCAGATCTGGGCGCCGTTCACGGTGTGCCCGATCCCGGGGACCAGCGGCAGCATGAGCAGCACCAGCGAGGCGACCATCGCGGTGTACGTGTAGCGGCGCAGCGTGCGGTGGTCGCGCAGCACGATGAGCAGCGCCATCGCCAGCACCATCGAGATGGCCGTCCACGCGAGCTGCTTGTCGGCGAACCCGTAGCTGCTGCGTCCGCGGGCCTCGTACGACAGGTCGAGGCGGTAGATCATCGCCAGCCCGATGCCGTTGAGCGCCACGACGGTCGGCAGGATCACCGGGTCCGCGTCGGGCGCGCGCCAGCGCACGACACCCCAGGCGCCGAAGGCCAGCGCCGCCATGCCGAGCCCGTACTCCGCGACATCGGTCGGGACGGTGCCTGCGAAGCCCAGCCCGACCAGGGCGTAGGCGGCCAGGCCCACCAGCAGGGCCAGGACCAGCAGCACGATCGCGACCCCCTGTCCGCCGCGGACCCGGGCGGGCGCGACGGTCGCCATCACTGACCCACCGGCGGCACCGAGGGTGCGCCAAGGGTCGGTGCAGGGGTCCCGGTCACGGTCGGCAGAGTGGCCAGGCCCGAGGGGGTGGGGGAGGGCGTCGCGGTCGTGCCGCCGACCTCACCCAGATCGGCGACCAGGGCGCGGGCGTCCTCCAGGGAAGCGGCCTGGATCGTCGACAGGACCCGTTCGCGCAGGTAGGGCGGCAGGTCCTCGACCAGGACGTCGGTGCTCTCCACGACGTGCGAGAGACTGATCGGCCCGGCGGCGGCCGGCACCCCGCGGGAGATCGCGACGTGGCCGTCGTCGGCGCCGATGAAGTACTGGGTCTGCGTCCACGCGTAGCCGCCGGCGACGAGCGCGACCAGGACCGTCGCAGCCGCGAGCCAGACCGTGAGCAGCGCCCGACGACGCGACGGCTGCGGCTGGTCACCGTCCTCGGGCTCGTCGCCGGAACCGTCCGTGGTGTTCGCGTCCGACGCCATGAGGGCGCGGGCCCTGGCCGCCGGGCCGTCGGCTGCCGACGTCGGCCGGTTGCGGTTCACGGCTGCGGCACCGACCACCTGGGGCTCGGTGCTCGGCAGGCCGCCCGCCGCGTCGAGGTCGACGATGTCCGCGACCACGACGGTCACGTTGTCCCCGCCACCGGCCCGCAGCGCGAGCTGCACCAGGCGGTCCGCGCACTCGTCGACATCGGTCTGGGTGCGCAGGGTCTCGGTGAGGGTGTCGGCGGAGACGAAGCCGGACAACCCGTCCGAGCACAGCAGCCACCGGTCGCCGACCCGGGCCTCACGGACCGACAGGTCCGGGGTGAGGTCCACGTCGAAGTCGCCCAGCACCCGCATGACGACCGA